>VXOI01000111.1:0-21113 GCA_009840175.1 Chloroflexota bacterium
CTGGACCGTAAGAGAGTCACCGGCTGTACTGAAGAAATGAGAGCCGGGATTCGGTTGTCTCTGGCCGACTCTGACGCCCGAGTGCGGAGACTGTCCGGCGGAAACATCCAGAGGGTGCTACTGGCTGGCGAGCTGGGGCAGGGTGCGTCGGTGTTGCTGGTCTACTATCCGACTCGCGGGCTGGACGTGCTCAGCGCCGAATCTATTCGCCATCTGCTGCTGGAACGACGCAGCGCCGGCACCGCCACAGTATTGGTGTCCGAAGACCTGGATGAACTGCTGGCTCTCAGCGACCGGTTGCTGGTGATGTACCAAGGGCGTGTTGCCGGGGAGTTTGCCGCCAAGGGCGCATCGGCACAGGAAATCGGTCTGCTGATGACAGGCCATGCCCAGTCGTCATGAACCCCATAAACCACCTTCTCAAATTACGTCCCGCTGTGCCTTCGCTGCGACGGCTGGGCGATGATTTCCTGGGACAGTCCGCTTCCCGCGCAGCCATTGGCGTGGCATTGGCTCTGGCTGTTTTTGCCATTCTTCTGCTTGTTTCCGGGCACGACCCAGCTGACGCTCTTCTGGAGGCATGGAATGGCGTGATAGGAAGCTCCTTCGGCCTGAGCGAGGTCGGGGTGACGATGATACCGCTGGTATTGACCGCATTGGCAACCGCCATTCCCACCCGCGCCGGTTTGGTTAATGTAGGGGGCGAGGGCCAACTGTACATTGGCGCGCTGACGGCCACCGGGACCGCGCTGTTCTTTCCCACGGGACATATTTGGCTTATGTTGCCTGTGATGGCGCTCGCCGGGTGCGCCGGTGGGGGACTGTGGGCAGCGACGGCCGCCCTGCTCCGCCATTGGCGGGGCGTAAACGAGGTCATATCAACACTGCTCGCCAATTACATCGCCATCCTGCTGGTGAACGTGTTCGTGTTCGGCCCGTGGAAGAACCCGCAGGGCCTGGGCTATCCCTACACCGCGCCCTTCGAGGTGGCGGCGATCTTCCCGGCCATCGCCGGAACCCGATTTCATTGGGGCTTCTTGGCTCCGGTGGTTTCCGTCATTGTTTGTTATGTAATCCTCAAACATACCCTATGGGGTTTCAAGATGCGGGCTGTAGGCGGCAATCCCTCGGCGGCGCGGCGGCGCGGCATTGCGGTGAACAAATACGTTATTGCCGCCATGATTGCCGGGGGCGGATTGGCAGGGCTTGCCGGGATGGTGGAAGTGTCGGGCATCCACCACGACCTGCGTCCCGGAATTTCCGACAACCTGGGCTACCTTGGCCTGCTGGCAAGCTGGCTGGCTGGGCACAACCCGGCAGTCATCATCGCCGCCTGCTTCCTGATAGCCGTGTTCCTGGTCGCTGGGGACGTGTTGCAGTTAAGCGTCGGGCTGCCCTCGGCTGCGGGGCTGGTGCTGATCGGGCTGGCCCTGTTCTTCGTGCTGGGACTGCGGCGGGTGGAGCGGCAGGCGCTATGAGCACCTTCTGGCTGGTGGTAAGCGGGACGCTGACCGGCGCGGTAGGACCCGGCATTTCAGTGTTGTATGCAGTCTACGGAGAGCTTATCACCGAGCGGGCGGGCCGCATCAACCTGGGCATGGAGGGATGCCTGCTCATGGGGGCCTGCTTCGGTTTCCTGACCACCGCTGAAACCGGCTCGGCCGGGCTGGGCGTTCTGGCAGGTATGGCTGCCGGAGGCCTGGCTTCTTCCATTCATGCCTGCCTCGTCATCTATCGCGACACCAATCAGTTGGCGACGGGGCTGGCACTGACACTGTTCGCCGGAGGGGTCACCGCCTACGTGGGCCGGGACTACGTGGACAGCATCATTGACGGCCTCAACCCCATCGCCATAATCGGACTTGTCGACATACCGGTACTGGGAGAGGCTCTGTTCCGGCAGGACATTCTGGCCTACATAGCCTACGGGCTCGGGCCGCTTATGTGGTTCGTCCTTCAATACACCCGCTGGGGCCTGAGCCTGCGGGCCGTGGGCGAGAATGCTGCCGTCGCTTTCGCGGCGGGGCGAAACCCGGCTGTGCTGCAACTGACGGCCATCATCCTGGGCGGCGCGCTGGCCGGACTGGGCGGGGCGCAGCTATCGGTTGGGCTGACGCATACATGGTCGGAGGGCATGACCGCAGGACGGGGGTTTATTGCCGTGGCCCTGGTGATATTCGGGCTGTGGTCGCCGCTGCGAGGCATGGTGGGCGCATTCCTCTTCGGTGGTGCCGTTGGACTGCAACTGCAATTACAGGCCCTGGGAGCGCCAGTGTCTCCTTTCCTGCTGGATATGCTGCCCTACGTGCTCACGCTGGGCGTGCTGGCCATCTGGACCGGCGCAGCCGACCGGGCTATGCCGGAGGGTCTGAAGGGGATCCTGCGAACGGGGTGAAAGCGGTTCTGCTTTGAGCCGCGGCATTCCCGTTGCAAAGTTGGCGAAGCTACGGTAATTTATACGGCGTTAATGTCCGCATGAGAGGATATGGTGAATGAGAGGATAGGGTGATTACATACAATTGCACCATACAGGAAGGGGTGATTTCCGGGGAACAGCGCGAGATTCTAAATGTTCGGCTGGTACAGATCGGCGCTGCGGTGCTGGGTGTTCCCCAGGATGACATCACCGTGAGCTACGAGATTATTCCCCATGGTTTCGGGTTTCGAGGGGGTGAAATCTCCACTTCATCGTCAGTCAGAAGCCGCATACCCGACGGCTGTTCTCAAGAGAAGCGAGTGGAGTTCATGCAGGCAGTCCAGGATATGTGGATGGAAGTGACCGGCCAGACCACCGACGAGCTGGTGGTCGGAGCTGCGGACGCCAGCTATCGCAACTACCAGGAATAGGTCAGCCAAGAGCCAAACAGGAGAGAGATCATGCCTATCTATCGCTTTAAGGTTCCTACGGATTCCGTCCCCTTCGAGCAGCGCGAGAAAATCGCGGTCGCCGTCACCGACACCCACTGCGGGCAGACCCTTGCACCGCGCCACTTCGTCCATGTTTTTTTCGACGAGCAACCTGAGGGCGAGTCGGACTATCCCACCAGGTACTATCTGGACGCCATCAACCGGGCGGGACGTCCGCAGGAAGTCAAGGACAAGCTGCTGGAGGACCTGCTGGGCTGCTTTACGGCCCATACCGGAGTGTCCCGGTCCGAAATCAGCGGACGCATTGGAGAGACACCCGCGTCGTGGGCGATGGAAGGCGGCCAGGTACTGCCGGAGCCAGGCCAGGAAACGGCGGAGTGGTACGCCGAAGTCACCGCCGACTAATTCACCGAAGGAATGTCTGCTTTGCTGTCAGGACTGTTGACCAAGCTAAGGCTCCATACCACCCCAGCGGTCCTGACGGCATCGCTGGCCGTTCTGGTTGTCACCCTCCTGGCCTGTGGCAGCGAGACTGCTCCCACTGCTACGTCCGCTCCATTGGCCCCCCCGCCAACCGCCACTGCCGTTCCCCCGGGATTTGTTCCTGATCTCGCCTTGCCCAGTAAGGAACTTCTAGGTGGCGGTTCTCCGCAGAAATTTATCCAGGTCTTCGACGAAGGCCGTGTCAACAGTTCCTTCCGTCCCACCGGCGAGTTCGCCGCCGCCGCCAACCCACTGGCCGAAGGAGAGAAGCTGAAGGTGGGCATCATCTTCGTTGGTTCACAGCGGGACTTGGGCTGGAATCAGGCCGCGGCTGCGGGCGCGGACTACGTAGAGCAGACCCTGCCGGACATTGAGGTCATACGCGCCGAAAACATACCGGAGACCGTCGAAGTGCAGGCGGTGGCCGAGCAAATGATACGGGATGGAGCTACCATCGTCATACCCACCAGCTTCGGATACTCTGATCCGACAAAGGCCATCCTGGAAAAGCACCCCGAGATAGTGTTCCTTCATTTGGGGGACCTGGAGATTTACGAGAACTATGGGTCCTTCTTCGCTAACATCTGGCAACTGGAATACGCCGCCGGGCGGGCCGCCGGGAAAACCACGAAGAGCAACAAGCTGGGCTTCATAGCTGCCTTCCCCATTCCGTCCAGTATGCTGAATATCAACGCCTTCCACCTCGGAGCGCAGTCGGTCAACCCCGATGTGGAAACCACCGTCGTGTTCACCAGCGACTGGTGCGACCCGGGCAAGCAGGTCACAGCCGTCAAGACCATGACGGATGCCGGGGTGGATGTGCTGTCGCTGCAACAGGACTGCACCAAGACCGTCATCGAAGCGGCCGAACGGGCCGGTGTATGGGTGACCGGCTTTCACTATGACGCCAGCGCCGCCGCTCCCAACTATTGGATTACCGGGGCCACCTGGAACTGGGGGCCGATAATGGCCCAGGTTATCCACGAGATACGCACCGGCGTTTACCAAAGCTCGGTAAAGCTGGCCGGAATCGAAGCTGGCTGGGCCAAGCTGGCGCCTTTCGGCGAATCAGTCCCCGAGGAAACGCAGAAGCTGGTTCTGGACGCTGTAGAGGGACTGCGCGACGGCAGCATTTCACCCTTCACCGGCCCCATCTATGACCAGGACGGCGAGATACGCATAGCCGAGGGCGAAACCGCCACCGACGAATACCTGCAAGGTGTGGACTGGCTGGTGCAGGGGGTCGTGGGGAGGACGAATTAGGGATATTTACCGCAGAGCACACGGAGAACACAGAATAGAAGAATAAATCCACTAAACTCCCGCGTTCTCTGTGCGCTCTGTGTTGAGTTGACGAACCCTAAGCGGTCTCGATTTTGCTGGCAGCTTGTAAACCCAGCTCTTCCACCGCCATCTCCCGCATACGGAACTTCTGGATCTTGCCGGTAACTGTCATGGGGAATTCCTCAGTAACCCTCACATAGCGGGGAACCTTGAAGTGGGCGATTTTGCCCCGGCAGAACTCGCGGATTTCCTCGGCGTCGGCCGATTCTCCCGGCCTCAGCATCACCCAGGCCATCACTTCCTCGCCGAATCTTTCGTCAGGGACGCCGATTACCTGAACGTCGGAAATCTTCGGGTGGGTGTAGAGGAATTCCTCAATTTCCCGCGGGTAGACGTTCTCGCCTCCCCGGATAATCATGTCCTTGAGGCGGCCAGTGATCTTGTAGTAGCCATCCTGGTCTACCTCGGCCAGGTCGCCCGTGTGCAGCCAGCCTTCATCGTCAATGGCAGCAGAAGTGGCCTCAGGCATGTTGTAGTAGCCCTGCATCACCATTGAGCTTCGCGCCTGTAGCTCTCCCTGTATGCCAGGCCCCAGTATCTCCCCGCTCTCCGGGTCAACGATGCGGGCCTCAACCCCCGGCAGCACGGCTCCCACGGTGGACACCCGTCGCTCGATGGAGTCCGACACCAGGGTCTGGGTAATGACCGGAGAATGCTCGGTCTGCCCGTAGGCAATGGTCATCTGGTGAGCCCCCATGCGGTCTATGACCTGCCGCATGACCTCGATGGGGCAGGGAGATCCAGCCATGATCCCGGTGCGAAGGGAGGAGACGTCAAAGTTGTCGAATTCCGGATGGTCCAGTTGCGCTATGAACATGGTGGGCACGCCGTAGAGAGCGGTGCAGCGCTCCTGCTCCAGCGCCTGTAGCGTCTTCAGCGGGTCGAAGTGTTCCGAAGCAATGATGATGGCCGAGCCGTGGGTGACGCAGCCGAGGTTGCCCATCACGCAGCCGAAGCAGTGATAGAAAGGCACAGGGACGCACAGCCGGTCGTTTTCGGTTAGCTCGATGGCATCGCCAACGTATAGGCCGTTGGACACCAGGTTGTGATGGGTCAGCATCGCGCCCTTGGGGTTGCCGGTGGTGCCTGAGGTGTATTGGATGTTTATCGGGTCGTCGGGGAGGCATTCAGACTGTCGCGCCGCCAACTGCTCTGGCGAAACCTCTGAATGCTTCGCGACCATTTCATCCCAGGCCCACATTCCGGCGGGCGTTTCAGCGTCCGCGCCATCGCCGTGGGGTGGGATGCAAATGACGCTTCTCAGATAGGGGAACTGCGAGCTGCGCAGCTCCCCGGGGTTAGAGTCTTTCAGCTCCGGGACAACTTCGTTGAGCATCGCTGCGTAGTCGGAGTTGCGGAACCGCCCGATGAGAATCATGGCGTTGGCTTCGGACTGCTCCAGCACATACGCCAGTTCGTGGGTTCGGTATGCCGGGTTCACGTTGACCATTACCGCCCCAATCTTTGCGGTGGCGAACTGGGTCAGCACCCACTCGCTGTAATTAGTGGCCCAGATGCCCACGTGATGGCCACGCTGGATGTCCAAAGCCATCAGCCCGCGGGCGACGCGCTCCACTTCATCTCGGAACTCCCCGTAGGTGTACCGCTCGCCCGTCTCCACGTTGACCAGCGCGTCCCGCTCGGCAAAGCGCTCCGCCTGACGATCTAAAACATCGCCGATGGTGCTGTATGGGTCGACGCCGCTGGCCGAATTGATGCCGTTTACGCTATCACCCATGAGATGCTCATTCCTCCAAGTTATTCGCCCCATCAAACGAAAATCATCAGTAGATACGGCGAATGTTGGTATTCCAGATTATACTTCAAGTTATCTCAGGAACAACCACGGCAAGGCCGCCCTTGGGGTGTACAATACGCGCGAGAACCGGGTGCGGGATTGTTTCAACCGCCGCACCAGACCGCGAGATTGATATGAGACCTACTACTGCCGAATTGCAAATCAACGGGACTACGCCGCCTTTCCGTAGTGGCGATTTGCCTGCCCTTCAGTCGGTGCAGCGCAGCTTCCGCACCGGGATAGCTGCCTCTCCTCTGTCAGCCCAGGGATTTACGGAGGGAAATGCCTATAACACGCAGTACCATTTCCTCTGCCAGTTGCAGCCCTCAGAAACCGTGGCGGGCCACAAGGTAGCGCTGACGACCAAGGCGGCCCGCGACCACCTGGGCGTTCACGAACCCTGCTATGGCCACATCCTCAGCCCCTGCGTCTACGCCAACGACGCCGAAGTTCCTATCGGCAACCTGGCCGCGCCGCACATAGAGGCCGAAATTGCCTTCGTCCTAAGGAAAGACCTGCGCGGCCCCGGCGTCACTTCCGTTGACGTGATGCGTGCCACGGGCGGGGTTCTGCCCGCGCTGGAACTGGTGGACCTGAAGGTGCAGGGGGATGGCATCCAGGCAACCGACGTCATCATCCACAACGCGCTCCATGGCGGAATCGTGGCGGGTTCGAGGCTGTGCAGCCTTGACTCGCTGGACCTCCAGTATGAGGGTGTAACCGTCGAATACAACGGCGAACTACACGGCTCCGGCACAGGGGCGGAGGTTATGGGCAACCCCATCAACCCCATCGTGTGGCTGGCCAACAAGCTGGCGGAGTTCGGCGACTACTTGCGAGCCGGAGAAACCATCATATCCGGTTCGATGGTCACGCCTGTGGAGGTCAAGCCCGGAGACTACGTTAAGGCCACTTACACTAGAATGGGGAGCGTTGGGGCGCGTTTCGTTGAGTAAGGCAAGCGCGCTGTTTAATTCAGTTGAACGCCCTCACCCTAACCCTCTCCCAGGGGGAGAGGGGATTGTTTGGAGGATTGTATGAGTTGGGAGTTTGAGTTGGTGGCCGGCCCCTATGGGGGCACCACCGAAGGCCCGGCATGGGACGGACAGGCCCTGCTGTTCACTGACATCCCCAGCAGCCGGATAATGCGCTACGACCCCGACAGCGGCGAGTGCGCCGAGTGGGCAACCGGCACCGAAAACACCAATGGGCTGAACTTCGACTCGCAAGGGAACCTCTACGGCTGCTCCGGCGGCGGGCGGCGCATCCTGCGATTCAATGCAGACGGCTCGACTACCTCTCTGCCGCACCTGCTGGATGGCAAAGCGCACAACCGCCCGAACGACCTGGCCATTGACCGCAAGGGGCGTATCTGGTTTACCGATCCGGCCGGACAGATTCCGCCGGAAGAGCGTGAACTGGACCATGCTTCGGTACTGCGCCTCGACCCGGACCCGGACGCCGAAGGAGGATGGACGTTGCACCGGATGACCTTCGACACCTGGGCGCCCAACGGAATCCTGTTCTCGCAAGACGAAAGGACGCTGTACGTGGTGCAAAGCGACTACGAAGGGACCCGCGACCTGCGGGCATATCCGCTTCAGTCGGACGACTCGCTGGGGGAGCCCTTGGTGCTGCACGAGTTCGGGCGCGACTTTCGTGGAGTCCATCGGGGTTTGGATGGGATGTGTTTGGATGTTGAGGGCAACATCATCGCTGCTGGCGGTTGGCGACAGGCCGGGCCTGGGCCGTTGATTCACGTATTCGCGCCTTCGGGCCGCATCATCGAAACCCACCCGGTGCCTGCCGACTGGCCCACCAACTGCGCCTTCGGCGGGCGGGCGCTGGACACGCTCTATGTCACCACCCGCGGCGGTCATCTGTTCCGAGTGAACAACACCGGACAGCGGGGCTGGATTCTCTGGCCGCCATAGCAAAGCGCCTCTCCCTCGTGGAAAGGATTAGAGCCGGGTGAAATCCAACAGGCACACTCATTTATGATTATGTAAACAGTCATCAAATAAAACGAGGGGTTGTTTATGACAACTGAACAAGCCAACATCGTGCTGAGCGATGGCGAGTTCGACGTCATCGGCACCCGACCCATACGACACGATGGGCCGGACAAGGTGACGGGTCGCGCGCGCTACGCCGCCGACATTCATCCGCCGGGCTGGCTCGTGGGCAAGGTACTGCGCAGCCCTCACGCCCACGCAGTCATCCGGGGCATAAACGCCACCCGCGCTCTGGCCATCCCCGGTGTCAAGGCCGTAGTTACCTCGGCCGACTTCCCCGAGGTCTCGGCTGAGATCGCAGACCAAGAAGAGGGCGCCACGGTCAACTACGGGTTTTACAGCCGCAACGTGATGGCCCGCGAGAAGGCGCTATACGTCGGCCACGCCGTCGCAGCGGTTGCGGCAACGTCGGCGGGCGCAGCGGAAGAAGCCCTGGCGGCCCTGGACGTTGACTACGAAGTGCTGCCGCCAGTGCTGAACGCCGACGACGCCATGCGCGATGACGCTCCCCTCCTGCACGACCGGCTGGTGACGCTGGCCAACCCCAACCTGCGGCAAGGCGGATGGGGAGATTCCGAAGGAAAACCCAGTAATGTATCAAACCGCTTCGAGTTCAGGCTGGGCGACTCCGATGCCGGGTTCTCCGAGGCGGATGTCATCGTGGAGCGGGAGTTCCACACCCGCCCGGTGCACCAGGGCTACATCGAACCCCACTCGGCCACAGCGCAGTGGAGCACGGACGGCTCGGTGACCATCTGGGCCAGCAGCCAGGGCCACTTCGCGCTGCGCGACCACACAGCAGCCATCCTCGGCGTGAACGTGTCCCGCCTGAAGATCGTACCCATGGAAATCGGCGGCGGGTTCGGAGGGAAGGGACAGGGCGGCTGCTACCTCGAGCCGGTGGTCGCGGCCCTCTCCCGCAAGTGCGGCCAGCCGGTCAAGATAGCCATGACTCGCGGTGAAGTATTCGAGGGTACTGGTCCCACTTCAGCCAGCCACATCCGGGTCAAGCTGGGTGCTACCCGCGAAGGAAAACTGGTTGCCGCCGACTGTACGCTGGTATACGAGGCGGGCGCATTCCCCGGCTCGCCCGTACCGTCAGGCTGCCGTACCATGCTGGCCCCCTACGAAGTGGCCAACAGCTTCATCGAGGGCATAGACGTGGTAGTCAACTCCCAGAAGGCGGCGGCCTATCGCGCTCCGGGTTCGCCCACTGCGGCCTTCGCCGCCGAGTCGGTCATTGATGAAATCTGCGAACAGTTGGGCATGGACCCGGTGGAGTTCCGGCTGCTCAACGCCGCCAAGGAAGGTTCCCGTCAGCCCACAGGTCCGGTCTTCCGCAAGATAGGATTCGTGGAGACGCTGCAGGCGGCTCAGGAACACCTTCACCTGTCGCAGCCCCTTACCGGGCCGAACCGGGGTCGTGGGGTGGCCGCCGGAGCGTGGTTCAACAGCTCCGGCCCGGCCAGCGCCGTGGCCAGTGTCAACCCGGACGGTACCGTCAGCCTGGTAGAAGGTTCGCCGGACATCGGGGGTTCGCGGGCCGTCATGGCGATGCAGGTGGCCGAGGTTCTGGGCATTCCAGTGGAGACCGTGAAGCCTTCGGTGGTGGACACCGACTCCATCGGATACAGTTCCGGGGCTGGCGGCAGCGGCGTAACTTTCAAGATGGGAACCGCCTGCCACGACGCCGCCCAGGACATCAAGCAGCAGATGATCGCGCGGGCTGCCCGCATCTGGGACGTGTCGCCGGGGGATGTGGAGTACGACAAGGGCGTGCTGTCCCACAGGCAGGACCCGGAGTTGAGCATCACCTTCCAGGCCCTTGCGCCCCGGCTCAACGGCACCGGCGGCCCCATCGTGGGTCGCGCGGCGGTCAACCCCGGCGGCGTGGGTAACGCCTTCGGGCTGCACATCGTGGACGTGGAGGTTGACCCGGACACCGGCAAGGTGACCATCCTGCGGTACACGGCTTTGCAGGACGCTGGAAGGGCCATCCATCCCAGCTATGTCGAGGGCCAGATACAGGGCGGGGTCGTGCAGGGCATCGGCTGGGCGCTGAACGAAGAATACTACGTCAACGACCAAGGCCGGATGCTGAACTCCAGCTTCCTCGACTACCGGATGCCCACCAGTCTTGACCTGCCAATGATTGATACGGTCATCGTGGAGGTGCCCAACCCCGGACACCCATACGGCGTGCGCGGGACGGGCGAGGTGCCGCTGGTGCCGCCACTGGCCGCCGTGGCCAACGCCATCGCCAGGGCAACCGGCCAGCGGCTGACCGACCTGCCGATGACGCCGGGCCGAATTCTGGAGGCGCTGGGAACCTGGGAATAGATCCGGATTTCTCCTGTCGTTCGCGGGGACTGAGATAATTTAGCCCCCCACAGCCGACGCGCCGGGGGCGCCTGTTGCTTTCCGTTTTTTGAGGGAAGGATGGGTGCCCTTTTTTTGTGCCTGCGACGGGGCCCTTCGTTCTGCCGGTTCCAACTCCTTGAGCCACCGCTGATAGATCCACAAAATAGATAATATCGTATTTCTATATAACTAATATCAAGGAGGTGAAGTGATCGGTCTGACCCGGCAGTCATGGAAACCTAGGAGGGAAGGACATGAAGAAGATGTCGGTTGTGCTGGCGTTGGTGGCGGTGGTGGCAATGTTGGCCCTGCTGGCAGGAACCACTCTCAGCGCTAATAACCAGGCAGAGGAAATGATGGTCGAGGTCTCCATAACCAACCTGACTGGCGGCCAGGTCATGTCTCCGGTATTCGTGGCAAGGCACGGCTCAGGCGCGGATTCCCTATACAGTCTGGGAAAAAGCGCCAGCGGAGATCTGGCCAAGATGGCCGAAGATGCAGACGCCAGCGGTCTGTTGGGGGCATGGGACCCACAAAACAACGAGCACGTTAGCGAAGCGATGGTGGCGAACCTGAACGGGGGGCCGATTCCACCTGGTGAGACCGTGACCATGAACTTCGAGATTGACGACGGCAACTCGATGATTTCGTTCGCAAGCATGTTGGTATCCACCAACGATGCTTTCATCGGCTCCAACCACCTGGACGTCTCGAAGTCGCGCACCATTATGCTGAACGCCTATGACTCGGGAACCGAGGTTAACAGCGAGGATTGCGCCTACATCCCTGGGCCGCCTTGCGGCAATCACCGCCACGACCCGGCCGAGGCCGAAGGATTCGTCTACGTCCACCCAGGGATTCATGGAGGCGAAGGGTCGGACCTAGACGCGGCCGCCCGGGACTGGCGAAACCCTGTCGCCCGCCTGTCCATCAAGACCTGGAAGGTTAGCCGTTAGGCAGGCCAAAGGGAAGGAGTCTGGACCCAAGACAATTCTCCAAACAGGGACTGGGGACGGAAATTTCCGTCCCCAGTCCCTGTTTGCCGATGTTTCCAGATGTTTATGTCTAGTTATGGCGTGCGCTGGAACGGGTCGGTCAGCTCCAGTTCCTCGCCGATTTCGCGGAGGGCGGGCAGCACTTCCTGTCCCATCAGCTCCAGGCAGCGCATGGTGTCCTCGTGGCTGATGTTACCGTCGTTGGTCCAGATGGAAAGGATGCCGGGGCGCATCACCGATAGTACCTCCCGAAGTTGCTGGATAACAGTCTCGGGACTGCCAATGATCCAGCGCTTGGAATCGAGAATCTGGTCGTAGGCCGCAGTGTCCAGCCCGCCGACCCGGAAGGGGTCGGAACGTATCTGCTCGCGGATGCGGAGATAGCGGGGGTCCTGGCTGGCGCTGGCGTAGCCGACCGGCGACTGGTAATCGCGGGGCAGCGGGATGCGGCCCACGCCGATGTTGCCTGTCATGTAGCCCTTGCCGACTTCGCGGGCCTTTTCGTCGGTGTCCTGCACGTGAATGCGGACCAGATAGCCAAGATGCTCCGGGCCAGGCTCGTAGCCCACCTGACGGGCATTCTCGGCGTAGATTTCCTTCATGTCCTGGGTGGACTGGACATCGGTTTCCAGGAAGATGTAGGGGTAGTGATGCTCGGCGCACCAGACCAGCGTTTCCGGGCTGCCAGTGCCGGGAATCCAGACCGGGGGATGAGGCTGCTGCAACGGCACCTGGAAGGGGTTGACCACGCGGAAGTGGTAGTGCTTGCCTTCCCAGCGCCAGGGGCCTGGCTCTGTCCATGTTTTCATCACCAGGTCATGGGCTTCCTCGAACCGCTCCCTGTTAAACAGCGGGTTGGTGTTGGTGGCTAGGCTCTCCACGCCCGTGCCGCGGACGAAGCCGGAGACCAGCCTGCCGCCGGAAATCATGTCAATTTCGGCCAGTTCTTCGGCCAAGCGAATGGGGTTGTCGAAGATGGGCAGTGGGTTGCCCAGCAGCACGATCTTGGGCTTCTTGGTAATGCGGGCCAGGATGGCTGCCTCGAGGTTCATGGTAGCGCCGAGGCAGGTGGGGGTGTTGTGATGCTCGTTGAGCATCAGGCCGTCGAAACCCACCTCCTCCGAGTATTCATACTCGTCCAAGTACATATTGTAGAGCTGGGAGCCGCGCTGCGGGTCGAAGTTGCTGTTGGAGAAAGTGAGACGCACGGCGTTATTGGGGCTGTTGCGCACGTCCTCCTCGGTATAGTCCACGTAGGCGCGTTCGGTAAACCGCATCAGGAACATGGGTTGCCTCCTGTTGTTTCTGATTGGGGTACGCCCTCACCCTAACCCTCTCCCAGAGGGAGAGGAAAATTACGGCTAGAAAGCTCGCGGCGGGAAGACTCGGCGGTAGACGCCTGGAGAGCCGGGGGCGTGGCCGTATGTACCGCCGATATACTCGTTCATCGTGTCCTGGCCGCGCTGCTTCTCCCATGACAGGGTTTCCGGCACCTTCTCGTGCTCGAACTCGTACATAGTCAGGTACTTGGGGCCGCCCTCAACGGCCTGGTAGCGGCGCACGAACAGGCAGCCAGGTATTTGCAGATTGCCCGGCGTACGTACAGTGTCGTAATACTCGTTGTATTTGGCTTCGAGGTTGGCTGGCACGTCCATACGCCCGATTTGCAGCGCGGGAGCCATTCCGCGGCCCATCGTATCCGGGTCGTCACCGCCCTCGGGGTAAATCTGGGTGTAGACGTTGCGTACCATGCCGCGTCCGACGACATTAGGGGACATCCGTTGCGTCCATGGTGTCGGGTTGTTGCTCATCCGCAGGTATTCGTCGGACTGCAATGCCTCCGCCGATTCCAACTCGTAGACGGCCAGATAGCGCGGGCCGCCCTTCAGGGCCTCGTAGCGGGCTCCGTCCAGGAAACCGGAGGCGCTGAGTCGTTCCGGTATGTGTTCCTCGTTGTACCATTGGTTGAACTCAGCGTCGTGTTCAATATCCACGTCGGTGTAGACCATCAGCAGTGCCGTGCCTTTCTTACGAACCATAGCGCCTCCAAAATTCCCTCTCCTTAGAGAGGGGGGTAGGGTGAGGGAGAGATCGCCAACTGCGTAACTCCCATCAGATAAAGGACGCTACGACGGTTGGCGCTAGATTTGGCGCAGCTTGGGATCGAGGCGGTCGCGGAGCCAGTCGCCCAGCAGATTGAGGGCCAGAACCGTCAGCATAATAGCCAGGCCCGGGAAGAGGGATACCCACCAGTAGGTGACAATCACTTCCCTGCCATCGGCCACCATTAGCCCCCAAGCGGGTTCAGGTCGCTGGATACCTACTCCCAGGAAGCTTAGGGAGGCCTCGAGGAGGATTACGAAGCCAATCTGGAGCGTCGCCAGCACAATAATTGTGTTTATCACGTTGGGCAAGATATGGCGGGTAATGATGCGAAAGTCGGATGCCCCGGTAACCTGCGCGCGCGCAATGTAGTCCTGCTCACGGATGCTGAGCACCTCGCCCCTGACTTGGCGGGCATAGTAAGCCCATAGAATGTAGCTGATTACAATCAATACTGTGCCGAAGCCGGGGCCTATGGCTGCCGCCAGCACCAGCGCGAACAAAATGCTGGGTATAGAAAGGGTAATGTCCACCAGGCGCATTATCACCAAGTCGAACTTGCCGCCGAAGTATCCGGCAATCAACCCCAAAGAGATCCCGATGAATCCGCCCAAGGCTATCCCAATCAGAGACACCTTAACCGAGACCCGAGACCCGTGGATGATGCGACTCAAAACGTCCCTTCCCAAGCGGTCAGTGCCCAGCAGGTGTTCGCTGGTGCCGCCGCTCCATACGGGAGGAATGTAACGCTTGGGAAGCCCCCCCTCTCTGGGGCCGTGGGGAGCTATCTGGTCGGCGAATATGGCAGGCACTACCAGCAACGCCAGAATCAGTATGATGGGCGCAAGGGGCAGCCGTCGCACCTTCGCCGCGCCGGTCAGCAGCCTTCCGGGCGTATACCAGGGCCTTTCGGGGGTTAAGAGCACGTCCATTGGCTCTCTCTTCTCTTTCTCTGATGGCTGACGCTAGGTGGAGTAGCGAATCCTGGGGTCCAGGTAGGCATAAAGGATGTCTACTATCAGGTTGCAAACTACGAAAATTCCGGCAAAGACGATAATCACGGCCTGGAGAACCGGGAAGTCACGATTTCTCACCGCCTCAATGGCCAGCAGCCCGGTGCCGGGCCACTGGAAGACCTGCTCGGTAATTACGGAGCCGGTCAAGAGGATTCCTGCGATGACGCCGTAGTAGGTGAGGGGACCTATGGCGGCATTCCGCAGGCAATGCTTCCAGACCACCTTTCTTTCCGGCAGTCCCTTGATTCGCGCCATCTTGACGTACTCCGAATCCAGCACGTCTAGCATCGAAGAACGCAACAACCGCATTACGGCCGCCACCTGGAACCAGCCCAATGCTATCGCGGGCATAATCATATGCTTGAAAGAGCCGGTACCCGATGCGGGCAGCCATCCCAATTGGACGGCGAAAATCCACATCAGCATCAGCCCCAGCCAGAACGAGGGCACCGACTGGCCCAGCAAGGCGATGATCTTCCCGAAGTAGTCAAGGGGCGTGTCTCTTTTGACTGCGGCCAGCACACCGATAGGCACTGCGATGATAGTGCTGATGGCCAGCGAGAACAGGGCCAACTGGAAGGTTGCCGGCAATCGCTGGGCGACCAGTTCCATAGCCGAGTCCGGCTTGACCAGCGATTCGCCCAGGTCGCCTTGCAGAGCGTTCTGAATGAACTTCAAGTACTGGACAACAATCGGCCTGTCGAAGCCCCACCGCTCGTTCAGGCGGTTGTACTGTTCCTCGGTGGCGTCCTCCGGCAGCAGGATGTCCAAGGGGTTTCCAGAGAGACGCCCCATGCCGAACACCAGGAAGCTCACCACCAGTAGAGTGATGAGACTATGTAGAACGCGGATGAACAGGTAACGGCGCATGAAAATGAAATTCCAAGTGGATTCCGTCTGGTAGTTCCTTTTCGATAAGCGGTTAATTCCAGTGCCGCCAACCACCTATGCAGGCAGATGGCGGCACGTCAGCTCGGAGAGGCCACGGACAGAGCACTTATTCCCTGACACCGCGGATTAGGTGGATGTGGTCCAGAGAGGTTGGCGTCTGGCCGGAGAATATGTATTCCTCGACTATCTCAGGGTCAACGCTCAGCTCGTAGAAAATTTGGGCGATGGGTATGCTGATGTAGTTGTCGAAGGCGAAGTTGCCCATCCTGCGGGCTATCTCATCGCGCTCCGCCAGGTCAACCGTTGCCTTCAACTGCTGGTACATGGCTTCCAGCTCATCGTACATTGCAGCGTGCGTAACGCCTTCGTCGGCATAGAAGACCCGCACCGCTTCCTGCGTTGTACGAATGGGCAGGTTACGGCTCATCCACATCCTGTTCCAGGCTTGCTTGGCAACTAGGTCGGGGCGGAGGGCGGTGTATTCCATCTCCTGAAGGTTGATCGTGATTCCTACGGCATCCAGGTCCAACTGAATCGCCTCAGCAATCTGGGACAATTCAGGATTTCCTGAGAAGTTCATCGTCGGGAAATTTATTTCTATGTCTCCGGGCCCGTAGCCCGCTTCTTCCAGAAGCTGTCTGGCTTTTTCGGGATCGAATCCATAGTTGGCTTCGAATTCCTGCTCAAACCTCGGGTCCCATCCTTCATGGCTTGGAGTCCATCCATAAACGTAAACCGGCGTTGCGCTTCCCTTGTAGATGAACTCCATGATGTTGGCGCGGTTGACCGCCCGGTTTATCGCCTCGCGGACGCGGATGTCTTCGAAAGGCACGTCATCCCGGTACGACTCGTCGCCGGTGAGGAAGTATTGCCCCAACATGAAGGAAACGGTCTGAATGGTGGGCTGCTGGGAGCTTATGATGCGCATTCCGCGATTGGCGGCCTCGACCTGGAGGTCGCGGCTAAGGTTGGCGATGTGGGCGTCGCCGGCAAGCAGCACCGCCATCCGGGTGGCGTCTTCGGTTATGAACTTGAGCTCGAACTCCGGGAAGTCGGGGGTTGCCCCGTCCCAGTGTTCAATTTCCGCCTGCTCGTAGGACACGCCCAAGCCCGGGCTTCGCTCCAGGTAGCGGTAATGGCCTGTACCGGCGGGACGGTCGTCTATGGCGTCCATTCCCTCGGCATCGAACTGCGCCTTGCTCATCATATAGAGATCGCCGGCGGTGCGGGAGAACAGCCGCAGACCATCAAGGTAAGGTGTCTCGAAATTGAAGGCGACTTCATAATCCCCCACTTGGTCCACGGTCACCGTGCGCCAGACGGGGCTCATGGTGGAAACGGAGTCGTCGGAAGAGAGCAGGGAATGCACCCAGGCCACGTCGGCGGAAGTAAATTCGCCGATTCCAAAGTGGTACTGGACCCCTTCCCGCAGATTGAATTTCCACTGGGTGAAATCGTCATTGAACTCCCAGCTCACGGCCAGACCCGGCCCGGCAGCACCGGTGGTGGGGTCATTCCGCAGCAGCGTATCCGCGAACGGTACGTGTTGCTGCAATAGCGACCAAGGACCTTCCCATATCCGGTTGGTTTCTTGTAACACGGGCATGGCCGCTATTACCCGGTTGACCTTGAGCTGTCCCACCGGCATTGGCACTTGGGTAGGCGTGGGGGCGGGTGTTGCCGTTGCCGCCGGGGCCCCTCCGCCGCCTGTGGGAGTAGCCGTAGGGCGGAAAACCGTCAGAGTCGCGGTTGGCTGCGAAGCCGAGGGCTGGGCCGGAGCTGCCGTCGCCGCTGCTGCGGCCGGGGCCGTTGTTGGCGCTGCCGCCGCTGGCGCCGTTGTTGGTTGCGCCGCCGGAGCCGGCGCGGAGGTAGCAGCAGGGTCTTCCCCGCCGCAGGCAACGATAATCGTCACCAATACCCCTATAACCCACAACGGATTCGCAAAAAGCCTGCCAAGAATTCGCATAAAAAACCTGCTTACTTTCCCTATTATTGATGTCATTGTGACACTTTCCAGCCATTGGCAGCGATTCTAGATTGCGGTTGCTGTCATTGTCAAGCTAAGAAACCGTTGCCAGGTTCCCTCTCCCTCTGGGAGAGGGTGAGGGCGTTCCCCTGTTTTCTCAGGAACGATAGATGTTGCTCTATCCTGTCCCTTGAGGGTGATACGGACTTTGGAAACACCCTCTTAGAGAGAGGGTTAGCGTTAAGGTTAAGTGATTCCCTAGTTGTCGGTGACTTCAAAGGACAAGTAAGCGTAGCGGAGGAAGATTCCGCCGCGCGGCTCGGCCAGCGGCCCGTTAGCGCAAAGGACGGCGATGACATAGGTTGCGCCGGGTTCAGCGGTCGTGGCCAACTCTACCCGCTGTGGGGCATTGAGGCCCGGTATGCTGCCAGTGTTGCGGTCCATTTCGCCATTGACCCACACCTCGCCGTAGTTGTCGGCGTTGGTTTCGAACCACAGCCGCGCCCCGGCCACGGGCATCCCGTTGACGGTTTCCGGCAGCTCCACTGCGATACGATACCAAGCGAAGGTAAAACCTACCGAGAGGCTCTGCCGGATGTTGTCGCAAACCTCCCAGCCCGAATCGTCATAGTCGGCTAGCCGGGCCGGAGTGGATAGCAGTCGCGCCGTCAGCCCTTCGTTGGGCTCGCCTGGCACAAGCCCAGGCGCGACCCGCCATTGTCCCTTCACCTGGGCCCGGTCAGAAGCGTTGTTCAGGTCCAAAGCTACTCTCGGCATAGGATGCCTCCAGAGGGTTGGATACAGGGCGATTATAGCCGCCAGCGCAAGTATACTGGACACGTCTTGCCGTTGCGGACTCATAACGTACAATGGCTTCAACCCATGTGGCGATTCACCGCTGTCGAGAGGGAGAAATCGAATGGATGTGTACCAGTGCATAAGATCGAGGCTGACAGTGCGGGACTTCAAGCCTGATGCCGTGCCGGAAGGAGTGGTGCGGAGAATGTTGCAGGCGGCCCGCTGGTCGCCCAGCGCCAGGAACCGGCAGCCGTGGCACTTCATCGTTATCCGCAACCGGGACACATTGGCCGAGATTGGCAGCATTGCTTCCTCCGGCGGGTTCATCGGCGGCGCTCCGATGGCGGTGGCCGTGGTGATGGCCCGGGGAGGACGGCCGGAGTTCGACGCGGGGCGCTCGCTACAGCACATGGAGCTGGCGGCCTGGGCCGAAGGGGTTGGCGGGTGTGTTGCGGGTGTCAGGGGCGAAGAGAACGAGAAAGTGAAGGAACTGCTGGGCATTCCCGAAGACAAGGAGCTCGTAACAGTGGTGGCGTTCGGATACCCAACGGACGAGGCCGCCGCCGGAACCAAAGTACGCAAGGAGCTGCCGGAGATTGCCCACAGCGAGCGGTTCGGGCAGAGCTATGGGATTTAACCCGGAGCAATTGCGCCGCTGATGCTGCCAGCGCTCAAAATCCCAAGAGTAAGCTACGACCTCCAAGCCTTCCGCGGCGACCTGTTCGGCGGCGTTACGGCGGCGGTGGTGGGGTTGCCGGTGGCGTTGGCCTTCGGCGTGGCGTCTGGGCTGGGGGCGCTAGCCGGGATTTACGGGGCTATTGCGGTGGGATTCTTCGCAGCGGTTTTCGGAGGAACGAAATCGCAGATTTCCGGCCCCACCGGCCCGATGGCCGTGGCCATGGCGGCCGTGGTGACCATACACGCCGACAACCTGGCCCAAGCCTTCGTCATCGTCATTCTGGCCGGCCTGATTCAGATTCTCTTGGGAGTGATGAGAATCGGCCGCCTGGTGGCCTTCACTCCGTACTCGGTAATATCCGGGTTCATGTCGGGCATCGGCGTAATCATAATACTGTTGCAGACCCTGCCTTTTCTCGGCGCGGACACCGCAACGGGTGGCCCCATTGGGGCCATACGCGCCTGGCCTGACGCGATCGCCGCCGTAAACTACCAAACTCTCATCATAGCCGCCGCCACTCTGGCCGTGGGGATGCTTTGGCCGGGAAGGTTGCGGAAGTGGCTGCCGCCGACACTGGCGGCGCTGGTGGCGGGAACGCTGCTGGGTGTCCTGTGGCTGACCAATGTTCCGGTAATTGGCGAGGTGCCTACCGGACTGCCCGATTTCAGATTGCCGGAAATTTCCATCGGCCTGCTGAGCGGCGCCGTAACTCCGGCTCTGACCATTGCGCTGCTGGGGTCCATAGACAGCCTGCTTACCTCCCTGATAGCCGACTCCATGACCCGGACCCAGCATAACCCCAACCGGGAACTGGTGGGGCAGGGCATAGGCAACATGATGGCCGGGTTCCTCTGGGGACTGCCCGGCGCCGGGGCCACCATGGGGACGGTGGTGAACATCCGGGCTGGCGGCAGAACGCAGGTGTCGGGAGTCTTGCGGGCAGTCATTCTGCTGGCAATGGTTCTGGGACTGGGCCGGTACGTCGAGGCAATTCCTCACGCGGTACTGGCCGGCATCCTGATGAAGGTGGGTTGGGACATCATAGACTGGCGTTTCATAACCCGCGCCCACCGGGTCCGGCGAGAGCACCTGATAGTGATGCTCGTCACCATGGGACTCACGGTATTCATAGACCTGGTCACCGCAGTGGCTATCGGTCTCATAGCGGCGGGCATGGCGGCGGCTCGGCAGTTCGAGCGTCTGGAGTTGGACAGCGTTATCTCCACGCCCCTGCTGGACCGGACATTCCTCGGCATCCAGGGAGAAGGTGATGAATTTGCGGCGCGAGTGGGGCTGGTGTCCTTGCGGGGGAGTTTTTCTGTAGCATCCTCCAACCGGCTGATTAACACCATCAGCGCAGACATCCACGACCACGAGGTCTTGATCCTGGACTTTACTGAAACCGTGTATATGGATGACAGCGCCGCTCTGGTGGTGGAGCAGCTGATTGAGGTAGCGACTGAAGAGGGTACTCCGTGTATCGTTATGGGACTCAAAAGTTTCCCCTCAGTTACTCTCTTGGCGCTCAATGTGCTGAAGGGGATTCCCCAAAGCCACTTTGTTTCTGACATTGAGGGCGCAAGGGAGGTAGCGAAGCGGCTGCTTGACAAGAGTTAGCATCAGTTCCGGTGGTCGTAAAGACCACCTGTCAAATAGAACAGCTTGGAGGTTTGATTATGCGTTTGGAAAATAAGGTTGCCATCATCACCGGCGCGGCGGCCGGGGTCGAGGGTCAGTTGATGGGCTTCGGAGGAGCGGCGGCGCGGATGTTCGCCCGCGAGGGCGCGAAGGTGGTG
>VXOI01000111.1:21123-23939 GCA_009840175.1 Chloroflexota bacterium
AGGTGGTGTTGACCGACATCAAGGCTGAAATGGGCGAAGCCACCGCCGCGCAGATACGGGAGAACGGTGGGGACGTGATTTTCATGGCGCACGACGTCACCAGCGAAGAGCGGTGGCTGGAAGTGATCGCCGAAACGGTGGCCCGCTACGGAAAGCTGGACGTGCTGGTGAATAACGCGGGCACCGGAGCCCGCTATACAGTAGAGGAAACGTCCGTAGCCGACTGGCAGGGGCAGATGGATGTCCACGCCAAGGGAGTTTTCCTTGGCACCAAGCACGCCATCCCAGAAATGAGGAAAGCGGGCGGCGGCTCCATCATCAACGTATCGTCCATCTATGGGCTGGTGGGCAGCCCTACGTCCACCGCATACCATGCCGCCAAGGGCGCCAGCCGATTGTTCACCAAGTCGGCTGCGGTGCAGTACGCCGCAGAAAACATCCGAGTCAACTCGGTGCATCCCGGCTACTGCTGGACGCCGCTGACAGATCCCGGCTACTCCCACGAGGAGGGGAGGCGCGACTGGTCACTGGAGCGCATCCCGCTGGGGCGGCTGGGCAACGCCGATGACATCGCCCACGGCATTGTCTACCTGGCTTCCGACGAGTCTTCCTTCGTAACCGGGGCTGAACTGGTCATAGACGGCGGCACCACCGCACAGTAGCAGGAAGACGACCGGGTAATACCTATGTTGCCGATACCTTTTGGAGATGATATTGATGACCGCCTTTTCGCCACCCCCGGACCAGCCACAGGAGCCGTGGCCCAATCTGCGGGCGCAACCGAGGACGTTTTTCAACGCGCCCCTGTGCCAGGACATTGAGCAGTTGGAAGCCGATGTCGCTTTCATTGGGGTGCCCTTTGACCAGGGCACACTGGGACGGCCGGGGGCGCGTTTCGGGCCGGATGCGCTGAGAGACGCGCCTCGCGCCTATTCCTACTCGGATCCCTACGGCCGTCAGAGCGTCGCCGAAGGCTTCTTCGACATTGACGCTGAAGACGAGTTGCTGCGTGGGGTCGTGATGGCCGACTGCGGGAATGTCCCCATCGTTCCCTCGGAGGTTGTGGGCAATTTCGGCCGCATTACCCGCGCGGTGGAGCAGGCCGTCGAACGCGGGGCGTTGCCGGCAGTGGTGGGAGGCGACCACGCCATAACCTTCCCGGTCGTGCGGGGCCTGTCGAAATTCGGCCCACTGAACATCGTCCACTTCGACGCGCACCTGGACTACACCCATGACGTTCAGGATGCGCTCTACACCCACGCCAGCCCCATCCGGCGCTGCCGGGAACTGGAGTTCGTGGGACACATCACGTCGGTGGGCATTCGCTCGGCGCGGCGCATTCCCTACGAGGAGGCGGTGCGCGACGGCAGCCTGATAGTCAGCGGCCAGCGGTTCCGAGAACTGGGGCCACAGGCGGTGGCAGACATGATTCCCACTGCCGAGAATCTCTACATCACCTTCGACGTGGATGTCTTGGATCCCAGCCAGGCACCCGGCACAGGCACTCCGGAAACCGGCGGACTGTTTTATCAGGAGGCTCGTGAGTGTCTGCTGGCGCTGCTGGCTAGGTCAAATCTGGTGGCCTTCGACATAGTGGAAGTTGCGCCGCCCTATGACAACTCGGAACTAACGGTGCAGGTGGCTGCACGCCTGATGCAGGACATTCTGGCGGCCCGGTTCCCGTCACGATAGGGCTGTTGCGCAAAGCTGGCGAGGCTCCGTTCCCTGGCGCGCCTCGAGGGTGGTGCGCGCCAAGGAAAGTACAGCACCTTCTAAGTCTTGGTGCCCACTGCGCAGTGGAAGGGCGTGGATATGAAGAATGTGCCGTTGGCCTCTGCGCGTTCTACCGCCGCCCGCCACTCCATGGCTTCCTCGGCGCTGAGGGTTGGCAGGATGCCGCCTTGAAGGAATTGCAGGCGCATTCTGTCGGAGAAGGTGCTTATGAAGGGGAACATACGCACATTCGCCAGCCCCAAGCGCGAAAAGCGCTGATACAGGGAAGCATCATCGCAGCCCATGGGGTGTCCCCGGTCCTCAACCCACGGGGGCGACTCGATTTTCGCCTTCAGGGCGGGACTCAATGGCAGGTTCACCCAACGATTCATGTCGTGGGCGTGGCCCAGCACAGCCACCCGGCCTCCCGGTATGGTCACTCTCACCATCTCCGGGAGCATCAGGTCCGCGTTCACCCTCTGGACTACAGTGCTGGAGAAAGTGACGTCCATACTGTTGTCGTCAAACGGCAGTGCTTCGGCGCTTCCCTCCCGGAAACTCACCATGTCTTCCAACCCTTCACGCCTGGCAATCTCGGCGGCCTCACGCAGGAAGAAGGTGTTGACGTCCATGCCGACGATGGGGTTCTTGAGGTCCGTCTCCCTGGCAAGCCAGCGACACAAGACACCGGTGCCGCAGCCGACTTCCAGGACCTCTTCGCCGGGCTGAATCTCCGCCTCGGTAAGCAGGCTTCGCACGGCGGACAGGTATCCGGGTGTATGTCCTCTTGATTCCAGGCTGGCCACCATGCCCAATGCGGGGCCGGTCATGGAAATAACGCAGTATCGTTCGCTCAAGGCCGGAATCAGCGGGTCCCATTGAGATAGGGCCGCGCCCAGCGGCAGCAGCACCAACGGATTGCCCGCCCCATTTATCTTGAAATAGATGCCGTCAATTTCTCCTTCAGCGATGGAGGGCGGTACTGCCTCGGGGCCATTCCGAGCGTCCATGTCGGCTAGGAAGCGCAGCATGGCAGGCCCGACATCTGAGAGGGTGTTTCCAAAGGTCATTCAGGCGGGTGCTAATCGGCGGAGCATGAGATG
>VXOI01000027.1 GCA_009840175.1 Chloroflexota bacterium
ACCGGCCACTCAGACGCAATTCAGGCTATCGTGAACCTTATTCAGAGTATCCTTGGAACTGACGGTCATGCCAACCGATGCCGCTGTTGAGTCCCGCAGGGCATTCAGCCGGACCGACCCGGACGATATGCGGTATGGTCTGAGGATTTCGGTCTGGGTACGCTGGTTCCTGCTGGTCGCCTGGCTGGCGCAGTTTAATTACCGGCCCGACTTCGCGCACCCAGCTTATGTTCCGACCATGGTGTTGGCGGTGTCGCTGCTGGCGCTGAACGCCTACCTGCACTACCGGCTCTGGTCGAACCGGCCGACGACATGGCGCTGGGCACTACTTCTCAGCGTGATGGACGTGCTGACGGTTACGGCTGGCCTGGTTATCTCATCCAGCAGATTTCAGAACACCTTCTTCGTTCTGTACTACCCGGTGCTTGCGACCTTCGCCGCAGTGTTCACATCCTTCAGGCTCAGCTTCCTGTGGGTTACGATAGTTTCGGCTGGGTACGCGGCATTGAGCCTGTTGCTGGAGCCGGGCGTCAACTTCGGAATAAAAGAGGAAAAGGTCCTGTTCACCAGAATCGTGGTCATGTATGCGGTCGTCGCGGCGGTCAACCTCATCTCCAGATTTGAACGAATCAAAAGGATAGAGGCCGTGGAGCGGGAGCGGGAATTGCAACGGGAGAGAATAGAGACCTCCCAGACTATCCACGACACCGTCGCCCAGTCCGCATATCTGATGGGATTGGGCTTGGAGACCGCCATGGAACTGGCGAACTCCCGCAACGGCGAAAACCGCGACGAGTTGCTTGCTAAGCTATCGGCCACTCACGCCATTTCCAAGGCAACCATGTGGGAGATCAGACATCCCATTGGCGCCGGACTTATATTCGAGGGCCGGGAGCTGGGCCGGGTGCTGAAGTCCCATGCCTCGACGTTCACCGCCATTACCTCCATCCCGACGGACTTCGACCAGTCGGGGCGTGAGCCGGAGTTGTCGGCGGTCAGCAAGAGCCTGCTGTTTTCCATAGCCCATAACGCCATGACCAACGCATACCGCCACTCTGGCGCGAGCAGGGTGAGACTCTCCCTGGGTTTCGAGGAAGAGAAGCTGCGGATGGCGGTGTCCGACGACGGGGTGGGGCTTCCGGCGGATTACGAACAGCGGGGACATGGTTTCTCCAGGATGCGGACCGACGCTCAGCGATTAGGCGGGAGACTGGAAGCGTCAGCCGACTCGACAGGACGGGGTACTACGGTGTCCTGCATCATTCCGCTGGACGCCGCCCAGGGAGGACAGTAGGTGGACCAGGCCAAATTGCCGAAAGTGATGCTGGTGGACGATCACAAGATAATGCGCGACGGCCTCGGTGAGTTGCTGGAGCAGTCGGGTGGATTCGAGGTGGTGGGCCAGGCCGGAGACGGCGTGGCGGCAGTCAAGCTGGCCCAGCAACTCAACCCGGACGTAATCATCATGGACATAATGATGCCCCACAAGGACGGTATTGAGGCTTGCCGTGAGATTTCCGAGACGCTCCCGGATACCAAGGTGCTCATCCTGACGGCCTCCACGGAGGAGGACGCAGTCGTGGAGGCGGTCGCCGCGGGCGCGACGGGATACCTCCAGAAGTACTCTGGCAAGGAGGAGCTACTGCGCACCGTACATGATGTGGCGAGAGGTGAGTGCCACATACCCGGCGACGCCATAAGGCGCGTATTCGCTGGAATTCGCCATGCTGAGGAGCGGCGAAAGACCCACGGGCCGGGTGGGCTGACCGCGCGGGAGCGTGAGATTCTCGCGCTGTTTTCCCAGGGCCTGTCATACGCGGAGGTAGCCAAGGTCAGGGAAAATCAGCCCCTGACAATCCGAAACGCGATCTACGCTATCCAAGACAAGCTGGGAATCGGGACGAAACAGGAGTTGGTGGTATGGGCGGTTCGAAATGGGCTGCTGGACGATCACCAGGTCGGGCGATGATGCCCGACCTATGGCAAGGATCGCACCCTGGCAGGCTGGAACGTGCGCGCGGGTCGCGCAAGACCTGCGAGGCGAAGGGGCCGGAATTAGCCACCGACGCCCTCTATCAACTGCAAGTATTTGTAGCCGGAGCCGGTGTTGAATAGCACCGTGGTTTCATCGCGGCGCAGGAATCCTTCGGCAATGAGGCGCTTGTAGCCCACCAGCGTGGCCGCGCCCTCCGGGCAGGCGAAGATGCCCTCGGCGGTGGCAAGCTCGTACATCGCGGCCACCATTTCGGCGTCGGAAACTGCCAGCGCAGTTCCTCCGGTATCGCGGATAGCGTGGAGCATCAGGTAGTCGGCGAAGGGGCCGGGTACGCGGAGTCCGTCGGCGACTGTGGCGGCGTTCTGCCACGGTTCGGCGGTGTCTTTCCCTTCGTTAAAGGCCCTGACGATGGGCTGGCAGCCTTCGGCCTGCACCGCAATGAACTTGGGAAGGTCACCCTCAATCCAGCCCAACTCCAGCAACTCCAGGAAACCCTTGTGCATTCCGATGATGCCGGTGCCGCCGCCTGCGGGGTAAATGATGGCCTCGGGCATTCGCCAGCCGAATTGCATCGCCAGCTCCAGGCCCATGGACTTCTTTCCTTCCGCCCGGTACGGCTCCTTCAGCGTGGACAGGTCGAAGAGGCCCTGCTCCTGGGCAACCGCCACCGCCTGCCTGCCAGCGTCGCCAATCAGCCCGTCCACCAGGTTAAGCTCGGAGCCGGCGACCAGACATTCCTTTTTATTGGAGTCGGGCGCGTCCTGCGGCATGAACACCTTGGCCGACAGCCCGGCGCGGGCGCAGTAGGCCGCAGCAGCCCCGGCGGCGTTGCCCGCCGACGGCATGGTGAATCCGGCAGCGCCCAGTTCGAGACCCTTGGAAATAGCGGCGGAGATGCCCCGGGCCTTGAAAGTTCCTGTGGGATTCAGACCCTCTTCCTTGACATAAAGGTTGGATACTCCCAACTTTTCCCCCAGGTTCAGCACCTCGATTAGAGGTGTACCTCCTTCACCGAGGGACACGATGTTGTACGGATCGTCTACCGGCAACAGTTCCTGAAAGCGCCACATATTGGCCGTGCGCTCCACCAATCGGTCGCGGTCAACCTCAGCGCGGATGCGTGGCAGGTCGTATCGGGCATACAGAACCTTGCCGCAGCAGGGGCTGACCCCTGAGAGCCGGTCAGCAGGATACTTCGCGCCGCAGATGGTGCATTCGAGATAGGATAGATAGCTGGTCATGGAGGCTCCTGTCTGAACTGCGATTTCGGGATTTCAGTGATTTCCCCCTTTGGCTATCATAATAATCTCCAAATCAAATAAATCACAGTTCAGACAGTGTACAATGCGTGGCACCATGACTGGCAGCAAGTGGCAATCCGGCAATCTTAACTCTGGCGCAATTGCGTTCCTGCAACGCCTGGAACGCGGTGATCTGCTGATTTCCGACGGAGCCACCGGAACCTTCCTGCAACAGCACGGCCTGGAGCCGGGGGGCTGCCCCGAGGAGTTCAACGCCAGCCGCCCCGAGGTGGTGCGGGAAATGTCCCGCCGTTACTTCGATGCCGGCTCCGATATGGCGCTTACCAACTCCTTCGGCGGCAGCGTCTTCATGCAGAAGAAGTACGGCTATGGTGACCGTGTCGCGGAGTTCAACCGTCTGGCCGCCGAACACGCCCGCAGCCAGGCCCCGGATGGCTGCTTCGTCGTCGGCTCCGTCGGCCCCACCGGGGAGTTCCTGGAGCCGTTGGGGCCGGTAACCGAAATCGAGATGTATGACGCCTTCGCCGAGCAGGTCAAGGCTCTGGAAGAAGGCGGAGCCGATGCGGTGGTGATGGAAACCATGACCGCCATCGAGGAAGCCGCGGTGGCCGTCCGGGCCGCGCGGGAGAACACCTCGCTGGTGGTGATGGCCACGATGGTTTTCGACAGAGGGCCACGCGGCTTCTTCACCATGATGGGCGTCACGCCCGAACGGGCCGTACACGCCATGACCGACGCCGGGGCGCACGTGGTCGGCTCCAACTGCGGCAACGGCATAGATAACATGGTGGAAATTGCGCGCCGGATGCGGGCCGAAACCGATGGCTTCCTGCTGATTCACTCCAACGCCGGCATACCGGCCATGCGTGACGGGCAGATAATCTACCCCGAATCGCCCGAGTACATGGCCGAGCGATTCCGTGAGTTGGCGGATATTGGCGTAAACATTGTCGGCGGCTGCTGCGGAACCGGCCCCGATCACATCCGCGCGCTGGCCGCGGCGGTCGGGCGCTAAGGAGGGAAGAATGGCGACTGCTGAAGACAGACTTCGACCGGTGGAAGTCATCGAGCGTTACGGGCAGTGCCTTGAACTGGTGCCGCTGGACCGCCGTTTCCACGACATCAGCGTTGGCCTCTACGTGAAAGACGGCATCTGCACCATCTGGACGTTCAGCCGTAAGGAGGGTGTTGAGGAGCGAATCCGCGAGATACGGGACCAGATGATAGCCCTCGGCGGGATGGAGGCGATTGAAGGCACCCACAACCAGGTTCGCTTTCCCTGCGGCCAACTGCACCAGCGCACGCTCCGGTTCGTGATGTCCCAAGCCGTCGGGAAGGCCCCGGACTACGCCCCGCCGCAGGGTGAACTGTCCATCCAGGACTCCAAGTCCGCAATGACCATCCACGCTGATCTGTCCGGCGAATCGGGAGAAGAACACGGTGGACGTGCCGTCTACGCCGTGTCGCTGGAGGGCGAGGCCCGCAACGCCGCGATGCGGCTGAGGATGGTGCTGGCGGGTTTCACCCGCTATGGCGAAATGGAGCAGGTTGGCGAGTCCGGCGTTGCCTTCGCCTGCGGAATGCCCCACGACGCCCTGATGCGCGTCCTGCTGCCCTACTCCCGCAACATATCCAGCGTCGAGACTATGATGGCCGCCGAGGCCCTGCGCGGTCAGATGACCACGGGTACCCTGGGCTTCTCGCAGACGTAGGAGACTGTCGATGATGGGTCTATTTTTCACCATAGAAACTGAAGAGGAAGCGGATGGACGCTGGATAGCCGAGGTTATGGAGATTCCTGGCGCTCTGGTATACGGTTCCACCAGCGAAGACGCCGTTGCCAAGGTGCAGGCGCTTGCCCTTCGTGTGGTGGCCGAAAGACTGGAGTGCGGCGAAGAGTCTCCGGAACTGATCAGCGTTTCGTTCAAGGCCGCATGAACAGGTGGCCTAACCTACGAGGTCGACAAGTATTAAGGGCATTATTGAGAGCAGGTTGGAGTGTTAAGAGACAGTCGGGTTCTCATAGGACTTTGGCGAAAGATGGCTGGCCGGACTAGGTATTCGCCTTTCACGACCGCGAGGACATTGGGCCAAGAATGTTGACCCGCATCGCTAAACGCACCGGGCTGCTGCCCGAGGATTTGTAATCATAGATCATTCCGACTCTGTATGGAGGAGGCGCAGCCATGCCATTCACCGAAACGATGACGCCCAAGCAGCGCACTATGGCGGCTCTCAACCGGCTGCCGGTGGACCGCGCTCCGGTGGCCAACCCCACCAACGTCGCCACCGTGGAGCTGATGGATCTGGTGGACGCCCCCTTTCCCCGGGCCTGCCAGGACCCGGAACTGGCGGCGCGGCTGGCCGCGACGGGCTACACCGAGCTGGGCTTCGACTCCATAATGCCCTACTTCAGCATCATCCAGGAATCGTCGGCGCTGGGCTGCGAGATGCAGTGGGAAGACAAGGATAACTGGCCCACCGTCCGAATGTACCGGCCCATCTGGAAGACGGCGGACGACGTTCACATCCCCCCAGGCATCCTGGAACACCGGGATATGCTGGCCATCACCGGCTCGATCCGCCAGCTCAAGGCGGAGTTCGGCGACGAGGTGGCCATCATCGGCAAGACTATGGGGCCGTGGACGCTCGGCTATCACGTATTCGGTGTTGAGCCGTTCCTGCTGGGCACGGTGGACAACCCCAACGAAACAATGCGCGCCATGCACAAGCTGAAGGAGTTGTCGGTTCTGTTCGGCGAGGCGCAGATAGACGCCGGAGCCGACGCATTGACCTTCCCTGACCACGCCACCGGCGACCTGGTCAGCGGCGACTACTACAAGCGTTTCCTCCAGGACATTCACGCCGAGATGGCTGAGCGGCTCAAGGTTCCGCTGATCCTGCACATTTGCGGAAAGACCATTGACCGGATGCCCTACATTGCCCGGACTGGCATGGCCTCCTTCCACTTCGATTCCAAGAACGACCCGCACGAAGCCATGGCCGCAGTTGACGGAGGCATCGGGTTGGTCGGCAACATCAACAATCCAGAAACGCTCTATGCCCGCGGGCCCGAGGAAGTGCGCCGGGAGGTCTACCGCTGTCTCGATGCCGGGGTGCAGATGATAGCGCCGGAATGCGCGGTGCCCCTCGCCACCAAGATTGAGAACCTGATGGCCATACCCAAGGCGGTCAAGGACTGGACTGCCGAGCACAGCAACTAGAGGTATAGCAGATGCCCGTCGTTAACGAGGGACTGGAAGCGGAACTGGCCTACGTCGAAAACCCGGACGAGCAGCGGCACATCCGCGCGCTGTGGGACGAGGCCGATCCGCTGATGCAGGAAATCTCCTATCAGCTCATCATAGGCCGGAATCAAGAGGTAGACCGGCTGACGCAGCAGGCGCTGGAAGACGGTTTTTCGGCCAACACCGTTATGGACGACGGCCTCATCGCGGGCATGGCCATAGTCGGCATCAAGTTCCGGGACAACATAATCTTCGTTCCCGAAGTGCTGGTCGCCGCCAGGGCGATGAAGGCGGGCATGGCTCATATAGAACCCATCCTTTCCGAGTCCGGCATAGAACCCATCGGGACCGTCGTCATGGGGACGGTCAAGGGCGACCTGCATGACATTGGCAAGAATCTCTGCATAATGATGCTGCGCGGCGCGGGATTCGTGGTTCACGACCTGGGCGTGGACACCCAACCCGACGAGTTCATTGACGAAGTGGTGGACAAGGAGGCTGACATCCTCGGAATGTCTGCCCTGCTCACCACCACCATGCCCAACATGGGCCGCACCATCGAAGCCTTCGAGGAAGCCGGGCTGCGCGGCGAGGTGCGCATCATGGTGGGCGGCGCTCCTCTATCCCAGGAGTTCGCCGACGACATGGGCGCAGACGGCTACGGCAAGGATGCCATCGCCTGCGTTGACCTGGCCAAGGAGTTCGTTGAACAATCCGGCATCGAAGCGGCAGTGGCGGCTGGATAAGCTTATGTCTCAGGGGCCGCACAGCGATAATCCCCGAAAGGTTGACCCGGAGCGCTACCGCCGCAGCGTGGAAAGGCTGACCGAGATATTCCGTGGCATATCCGAAACGGTGAACGTGGTCTCCGCCTACCGCTGCCCCTACAAGAACGTGCAGGACAGATGCACAGCGCAGTTCGGCTGTCGCAACCAGGACCGCTCCGCGCCTCCAGGCGAACTCTACCCTTGCACCGGCAGTGACAACCTCGACTACCGCTCCGCATGGGAAATCTGATGGTTGTCCCGTTGCCTGAATTCTGTTCTCTCACCTCAATGACGATTGCTTTTGCTAGAATACCCCCATGGCAACAGTAAGACTTAATGGGCGCGAGGCTCAGGCCCACGCTGGAAAATCCCTCTTCGACTACGCCGACTTTATGAAGGTGCGAGTTCCATCTTCCTGTGGGAGGGGAGGCAGTTGCCACGAGTGTGTGGTTGAAGTAAAAGAAGGATTGGAAGGACTCACCCCATACACCCGCGACGAGTATTTCCTTTCCGGCGGTTACAGGCTTGCCTGCCGCGCCTTGATCACAGACCCTCCGCAGGACATCGAGTTCGCCCTTCTTCGCCGTCAGCCCCGCATTCTGGCCGAAGGCGTTCGCCGCCGGGTTGACCTCGACACCCGAGTCCGTCGCGATGGCGATGAAGTGACCGTCGGGGGCCAGCCGGTGGATTCTTACAGGGGTCGGATCCTAGGCTTGGCTATAGACATCGGCACCACCACAGTGGCGATGAACACGGTTGACCTGGAATCCGGGGAGATAATCGCTACGTCCTCCTTCGAAAATCCCCAGAGATTCGGGGGAAGCGACGTAATGAACCGCATTTCCTTTGACATCGGTCGCAACCGGGGAGAACTGCGCCTCGCCATTATCTCGGCCATAAACTTTGAGATTGGAGAGCTGGTCCGCCAGCTCGATATTCAGCGCCGGCAGATTTACGAAGTGGTGCTGGTGGGTAACACCACCATGCGCGACCTCGCCTTCGGCCTGAACGTCCAGTCCATCGGCGTCAAGCCCTACAAGTCCCTGGTGGAGCTCGAATACGAGGCGGGCGAGCGCGCCGGGATGATTCTTGAGTACAACGCTCAGGCGGTGGGCCTCAGAATCTGTCCCAAGGCCCGCGTCTACGGAGGGCCCATCATAGGCTGCCACGTGGGGGCCGACGTTGCCGCCGCCCTGCTGGCCGTGAGCATGGACGAGCAGGAAGAACCTGTGATGCTGGTGGACATAGGCACCAACACCGAGGTGGTCATCGGCAATCGCCACGGCATGGTGGCAGCGTCCTGCCCCGCTGGCCCGGCCTTTGAGGGGGGCGAAGTCACCTACGGAATGCCAGGGTATGACGGCGCGGTGGAGTCTGTCCGTATTGACAGCGGCGCAGCCAGGGTGTCCACCATCGGCGATGCGGCCACGCTGGGCATCTGCGGCTCCGGCCTCGTGGACCTGCTGGCCGAACTGCGGACCCACGGACTCATGAACGAGCTTGGCGTCCTGTCAGGCGGCGCCAGGGAGTTTCCCTTCGCCCCCGAGCAGGGTATGAGCTTGTCCCGGGCTGACATCAGTGCCCTGTCCCAGGCCAAGGCCGCCAACTATTGCGGGCAGTACATCACCTTGCGACACTACGGCCTGCCGGTGGAGGCCATTTCGCGTCTGTACCTGGCAGGCGGTTTCGCCAACTACCTGAATGTGGACAACGCAATCGACATCGGCTTCGTCGCCAACTTCCCTGCGGAAAGCGTCGTCAAGGTCGGAAACGCCGCTCTGGAAGGAGCCACCATCATGCTCCAGTCTCAGGAACATCGCCGCCGCATGGAATCCCTTGCCCGCAACGCCAAGCATATCGAACTGGAAACGACCCCCGACTTCTTCGACATTTTCGTTGAAGGCTGTATGTTCAAGCCAATGCCCAGAATCGTGACCTAGATCACCGCGCCGCCCCCAGCAGGAAGCCACATATCTCCGCCGCCCCAGGAGGCCCTGATGACCTGGAAAGTTCTGATAACCGACCACGTTTGGCCCTCCACCGATCCAGAGCGAGCCGTGTTGGAAGCCGGTGGAGCGTCGGTAGTAGTGGCCCCCGATGGCGAGGAAGCGACGCTGATCGAACTGGCCAGGGATGCAGACGCGATTATGACCTGCTTTGCCCAGGTCACCGAAAACGTCGTGCGGGCCGCCGAGCGATGTGTCGTCATAGGCAGGTTCGGCGTAGGAGTGGACAACATTGCGGTGAACACTGCCACGGAGCTGGGCATTGCCGTAACCTATGTGCCGGACTACTGCGTGGACGAGGTATCCGACCACGTTATGGCCCTGCTGCACGCCTGGAACCGCAGGATCGCCCTGTTCGACCGTTCCGTCAAGGAGCATGGCTGGGGCAGCCAGCCCCTGACTATGCGAATGATGCGGCTGCGCGGCAAGACCATCGGCATCGTCGGGTTCGGACGCATAGGGCAGGCCGTGGCGGCAAAGGCCCGCGCTTTCGGGCTCAACATACTTGCCGCAGACCCGGTTGTTCCGGCGGAAGCGGTTGAGGATATGGGAGGCAGGCTTGTTGACTTGCCTGCCCTCCTTGCCGAATCGGATTTTGTCAGCCTGCACACTCCCTTGACTGAAGCCACTCGCAACCTGATCGACCGTGAAGAATTGGCGATGATGAAACCGGATGCCTTTCTCATCAACGCAGCTCGCGGGCCCCTTGTTAACGAAGTGGCGCTTTATGAGGCGTTGACTGGTAATATAATTGCGGGGGCGGGTCTGGACGTGATGGTTGATAATACGCCGTCTCAAGACCATCCCCTGCTGTCTTTGGATAACATTATCATCACCCCTCACGTGGCGTTTTTCTCACAGGAGTCAACTCTGGAGCTGGAACAGCGCGCCGCTGCCGAAGTAGTTAGCGTGATACATGGTAGGATGCCAGACAACCTGGTAAATTCTGACGTGTTGGATCATCCCAACCCTCGACATGGGTTGAAGAAATAGCGCTCTTCAGCCCGTATTCCCCCTGTATTGCAATCCATTTTCCCCGTCTGTAATATAGTACAAACTACTCTGCCGATAGCATAAGAGTTCACTGATTGATAGATGGTGACTCTATTGGGTTATCGCCGTTTTTTGATTTCCAATAAAAGGTGAGCGTAATGGTACGGCCTAATTACAGGGACGCAATCGCTCAAGCGGTGTCCGACATTAACAGGACCCCTGCGCTGAATGAACTTAACGTATCCGCTATGAAACAAGCGGTTGTACTCAGAATCCTCGACGCTGCCGGGTGGAACGCTTTTGATCTCTCGGAGGTCGAACCAGACTTCCAGGCCGGCTCGGCCAGAGTTGATTACGCCCTGAAGTCCGCCTCATCCGCCCGTATGCGTGCGTCGGCCACTCCGAAAGTGCTGGTGGAAGTGAAGGCGCTCAATGAGAACTTGGAGAGTGAGAGAAGCCAGCGGAGGATTACTAACCTTTGCGCACGAGCCGAAGTGGAAGTTGGCGTATTAACTAACGGGTTGAGCTGGCTGTTCTTTCTGTGGTCTCCCGACGCCAGACGTCAGGACAGTCTTTTCTGCGAAATCAATATCCAGCAAGACCCGGAAACTGCGTCAGCGGAATTGAACAATTACTTGTCCAAAGACAGAGTAAGCAACGGGCAGGCTGTTAGGTCAGCCGAAAGGTCGCTTCGGGACCGGAACCGGGGCGAACTCATTCGGAACTCCATTATAGAAGGATGGCAGCAGGTCGTAAGAGGACTCGACGAAGGACTCGTGGAGTTGATAGCCGTCGCGGCCGAGCAGAAAACAGGCATCAGGCCGGAAAACAGGCTGGTCAGAAGAGTCCTGATTGAACAGCGGGCGGACTTGTTAGCCTCCCCGGTAGAGGGTGAAAATCCGCTTGGCAGTGCCGGTGGACGCTCCAGGCCTGCTTCTTTCACTTTCGAGTCACGACAACATGATGTTCGTTCCTGGCCGGAGCTGTTAGTGGGCGTGTGTTTGGTAATGCAGGAACTCCACCCCAACGACTTCGACAATATCCTGCAAATTGGTGGCCGTAAGAATCCCTACTTTTCCAGGAATGCTGATGCGCTCTCGCAACCGCGACAAATAGGAGATACCGGCATATTTGCTGCTTGCCAAGGCGCGGGAACGCAAATTACAAGTCGCGCCCGCCGCGTAGTGGAATTATTCGGTCACTCGGGAAATTCCCTGGCCGTCGAGACACGATAGCGGCATTGTGTCCACCGCTTTTATTGCCCATGTGCTCGATGAGGTTGATAGACGCAGGCGCGTTTGGCACTGACTGATTAGCAGGGCGATTCAGATTATCTATCGCCAGTCGTGGGAAGCAGGCATCGGAACACGCGGGTCAATGGCCCGGAGGTCTGAGACGACGAGGTTGGTGGTGCCGTCCCAGCGGGATACCGTGCCTCTGGCCAAGACTATCTGGCTCTGCAACTCACGGCGTTTCCGCAGGAAGACCTGAGGCCACAGGATCAATTGCACGTCGCCCTCCTCGTCCTCAATGGTCACGAACACTGTGCCTTCCTGGCCCTTGGGGTGCTGGCGCGCTATGGGCCAACCGGCCACCAGGGCTTCGGAGCCCTCATCCAGATCATACACAGCCGTAGTGGGAAGTACATTACGGCCCAGGCCGGGCCTTATGAACTCCATCAGGTGCCCTCGCGGGTAGATGCCCGTGACCTCGTACTCCCCGGCCATCTTCTCGTAGTCGCTGAAGTCCGGCAACTCTGGCCCTCCGCTCTCCAGCAGCAGTGGAAGAGCAGCCTGTCCGTTCCGGCCGGGGCGGGTGGTCAGGCCGGCCTCCCACAGCGCCGCCCTGCGGTTGGGAGTAACGCCATCCAGGGCTCCGGCCTTCACCAAGGAGAGCATGGACTGGGGCTTGAGGCCAGTGCGGCGCACCAAATCGCCAGCCCCGGCGTAGGGTCCGCCCCGCTCCCGCTCGGCCACTATCAACCGGGCTGACTCCGGCCCCACGTCGCGTATGAGTTGCAGCCCCAGCAGCACCGAGCGTTCTTCGGGAATGCATCGCTCCATGCTCCGGTTGACGCAGGGGTTGAGGAAGGGAACTCCGAAGCGGTGAGCGTCCTGCTTCAGGGTTTCCGTAGGGTAGAAGCCCATGGGCTGGCTGTTCATCAGGCCGACAAAGAACTCCACCGGGTGGTAGCGCTTCAGCCAGGCTGCCTGGTAGGCGGTGACTGCGAAGGCGTGCGAGTGGGACTCCGGGAACATATACTGCCCGTTCAGCTTGGCGAATATCCTGCGAGCCGCATCCTCCGGCACACCCTTGCGCTCCGCTCCCTTGAGGAACAGTTGCCAGTGTCTTTCCATCAGGTGATGATTGTTTGGACGGGCGAAGGCCCGGCGCAGTTCGTCCGCCTGGGATGCGGTGAAACCCGCCACATCCATTACCAGTTGTACCACTTGTTCCTGCCAGACGATGATGCCGCACCCTCGCTTCAGGGCACGCTTCTCCAGAGGATGGTCGTAGTCCCATGGCGCGCCGTGACGGTAGCGTTCCACGAACTGGGATACTGCGCTGCCCTGCACCCCGACACCCGGCCGGATGAGTGCGACTTGGTAAGCCAGGTCGCGCAGGTTGCGGGAATTGAGGCGCTGGCCCATCTTGAGTTGCGCCGGGGACTGGAGCAGGAATACGCCCTTGGCCCTGCCCTGGCTGATAAGATCGTATACTTCCGGGTCCCCGGGATTGATGCGCGACAGGTCGGGCCGAAGTCCCTCGCGGGCTTCGATAAGGTCCAAAGCCTCCTCCAGTTGATCCAGAACCGGCAGAGAGAGCAGGTCTATCTTGGCAAAACCGGCGTCGGCCACACTGTCCTTGTTCCAGTCCATGATGTAGCGGCCTTCCATAGCCCCGTCCCTGGTGGGAACCATCTCAGGGATGGGAGAACTGCTCAACACCAGGCCGCCAACGTGCTGCCCCAATCCTCGGGGAGCGTTCATCAGCTGGGGGGCCATCTCTATCAGGTCGCGCCACCCTGGGGCTTCGACCAGACCGCGGAAGGCGGGAAGCTCCCGCATCTCGGACTCCAGCGAGGAGGCGTCGTGGGAATGCAGTTGTCTGGAGAGCAGGGAAAGCTCGTCCTTCGGCAGGCCCAGGGCTTTGCCCAGGTCCTGGATGATGCCCTTGACGCTGTAGGTGGACACGGCTCCGGCCAGCACGGCGAACTCCGGCCCGAAGTGCCGGTGAACCCGCTGGATGAGTTCGTCCCGCAGTTGCCTGGGGAAGTCCAGGTCTATGTCCGGCAAGAGACTGGTGTCTTCGGAGATGAACCGTTCCAGAGTTAGATTCCATTCCAGCGGGTCCACGTGACTGATGCCGATGAGGTAGCCCACCAGCAGGGCTACCGAAGAACCGCGCCCCCGGCCGGGAGGGCGTTCTTCCAATGGAGTTTCCGGTTGGACCAGTCCTTTCTCCTCCATGATTCTCTGGGCCAGCATGACGATTTCCCGGTAGAGCAGCAGGAACCCGGCCAGCCGGTGCAGATCTATTAGCCGAAACTCTTCCTGGAGTCGCTCAGCCACCTTTGGCGTTACTGACCCATATCTCCGAATGGCCGCTTCATGGCAGAGTTGTTGCAGATAGCTGTCCGTAGTGTATCCCTCCGGCACTTCGGGTTCCGGCAGCGAGTAGCCCAAGTCGGCGCTGAGGTCGAATTCGCACATCTCGCCGATGCGCCGCGTGTTGGCTATGGCATCGGGACAATGCCGGAAAAGGTGCTCCAGCGCCTCTGGCGCCTTCAGGCAGAGGTGCTGGTTGGGGCGTATGAAGCGCAGGGCTTGGTCAATGGTGGTGTTATGGCTGGCCGCCACCAGCGCATGTTGCAGCCGATAGCGTTCCGGGGCGTGATAATGAACGTCGTTGGTGGCTGCCACCGGCGCGCCGGTCTGGGCAGCCAGTGCGGCCAGTTCCCGGTTGCGCCAAGCGTCGCCCTGTAGGAAGTTATGCTGCAACTCCACGTATACCGAGTCTGCGCCGAACCACTCCATATAGTCGTATAAGACCCCCCGTGCTTCGGCGGTTCGTCCTTCCAGCATCAACCGGGACAATGGCCCGTCGCGCCCTCCAGTCAGCAGAATCACTCCTGCGGCGTGCTGCGACAGGTGTCGCGGGTCGAGCCGTGGCTTGCGGCGGTCGGCAGTGTTGGCCAAGGTGAAGAGGCGGGATATGTTGCCGTATCCCTCCCGTGTGCGAGCCAGCAGGACAAGGCGAGAGTCATCGTCAAGGGTCAATTCGCCGCCTGTGATTGGCCGGAGACCCAGGGAGTTGGCCTGCCTGGCAAAGTCCAGTGCGCCACAGAGATTGGTGTCTGTCAAAGCCAGGCAATCGTAGCCGTGCTCCATGGCTTGGGCCAGCAACTCGTGGGTGTGGGAGGCTCCCAAGCCGAAGGAGTAAAAGCTCTTGGCATGGAGCTCAGTATAAGCGCCGGACATTGAGCTTCCAGATGCTAGCGGCCCTGTTGGTACCAGCACGAGGAGTGCTGGTCCAGGAACAGGGTTACTTGTCCCCCGTCCTCCCTCTCCACCCGGTAATAGGTTCTCGTCAAAGGTTTAGGCAGCCACCAGAGGTCAAAGCTCCACCGCTCGGCGATACGGGACACCCGACGCCACTGTTCCCGTTGACGGACAGCTTCGGGTTGCCGGTTCCCGTCCTCCCGGACCTCCACGGGTTCCGGAGACATCAGGGGACGGATGACACCACCCGAAGGCTCCAGCGGCGCTTGCACTGCCCTCATCTCCGGCGCGGGGTGCCAGGGAGCGACCTGGATCACCCGGTACAGGGCGGGGGTTCCCGTCGTCTTCGACTGTAACCACCGTTCCGTTTCCGCCAACCAGCCCAGGCGCTTTTCCCGCACATCGGGCAGCAGTCCCAACTGAGACCCTGATTCCCCGGTAAAGTTGGACAAAGTCAAGGAAAGGCCGTCTATGGGAACCTCGGGCGGTTCAGCCTCCAGTTGGCTGCGAACGATGAATGACGCCTTTTCCCACTGTCCGATGCCGGTGCGGAAGTTGATTGTCTTCTCCCATGGAGCAGTGCCGTACACCGGACACTCCAGGGTAATCCTGCCTGCGTACCGTCCTCTCATGGCAGGGCGGGCGTAGGCTCGGCGCAGCAGTGTGTCCACTGCCACCAGGAGCATTTCCAGGGAGGTCGAGGAGAAGGGCAGCGAGGTTTGCTCAGTAACTGTCTCCTGGTGCTTCAGGGGCGTCAGGTGACGCTCGTCGCGCCCGTTGGCCAGCATCCAGGCCCATCCGCCCTCCGGCCCGAACTGGTCAATCAACATATTTTGGTCCATGGCCGCGACCTGGCCCAGAGTATGCAGGCCGAACCGGCGCAGCGCGGATATAGTATCCTCGGATACCGGCAGCAGTCCGGCGGAGCGGGAGGACAGAAAGGCTGCCGCATCCGCGGGAACCTTGGTCAACCCCAGCGGCTCGCTGTTGCGCGCTGCCACCAGCGCCGGGAATTTGCCGTGGCCGACGCCGACACGGGGCAGCAGGGTCTGAGGAAGGGCATCAAGCAGGGCGCGGGCCAGCATCTCATCGCCGCCGTACAGCGCTTCCAGCCCGTCCATGGCCACGTAGGCGGCGCCCAACCCGGCTTCCTCTACGCGGTCGCCAACTCCTTGCAGGGCGCTTACGGCCTGCTGGAACACCCGGCGGTAGTGTGGCTCGTCCGCTTCCAGAACCAGGGCTCCGGCCTGGCGCGACAGGGACTCTTCCAGGGACATCCCTGCTGACACTGCCACTGCCTTTGGAAAGTGGTCAACCACCAGTGGCCTGGATCTGCCGCGGTCAGCAATCAGGACGGGCTGGTCCTTCAGATGGGGGCGCCGTTGCAGTTCGGCCTTGGCCCGCAGGTGGGTAATGAGCACACAGGCGACTTTCAAGGCGCCCCCTTGACTGGAAAGCCAGTCAGAAATCGGAACACGGAGATTTCGGTTGTCCGAAATATGAAGCTGTCCATAGAAGAGGAGGAATTATGACTCATGGAGACCGTGCTGTTTGACACGAGCGATGCCGGAGTTTTTGCCGGTTTCTCGATTCGTTAGCTGGGACGTCCAATAGCCTATGCGGTTGCGGGCTGGTTTCAGCATTTATAGTTGCCGATGGAGGCTTCAAACCAAGTCAGCTATCCAGAGTCTTGCACACTGACTTTTCTCCTTGAGGGCTATCAAGATGATAAAGAACTAATGTTCTGTTGTCAATGAGACAAACCTGGCGCGCAGGCTATCATGGTTGTTCCAGTCTCTTTTAGTCAGCGGAGGAGGGAGCGGGAACTTTTCTGTCCAGCGGAAGGGAGGTCGGCTTCTTGGCTACAAGGAACAGCACTCCGCTCATTACTCCCAACCCCCCGATGATCAGGAACGCAACCTTATATGTTCCCGTCGCGTCGAACATGAACGCTGCGAACAGGGGGGCGGCCAGCATGAACAGGTACATGGGAGCGCTGGAAAGGCCGGTGATGGTGGCAAAAGCCTTTTCGCCGAAGTAATCGCCCCGTATCGCGGTTGTAAGTGGGTTTCGCCCACCGAAGCCTATGCCGAATATCACGGCAAAGAGCACAGCCATAGGCACACTATCAACGAATACCGCCATGAGAAACCCGCCCGCCTGGATGAAGCCGAAGAAGGATATGACTACGTTCTTGGGCAGCCTGTCTCCCGTGTAGCCGCCGATTAACTGAAATACTGCGGCCACTCCCAAGGCTACCGAAAACATGTTTGCCGCCGCCTGTAGGGACAGACCCTGGTCTGTCAGCATCGGCACAAGGTGCACGGTCAGGGTCGCGAAAAGCATACTGGAGAAAGCGTGGCCGAACGTGATCAGCCAGAATGCGTGGGTTCGCACCGCTTGCCGCCCGGTGAACTGCAACTGGTTTGGGGAAGGAGCCCTCCTTGTGGGCCTGACCGCCTCGCGCGCCACCTGGTCCGGCGGGTCTCCATCGGGCCGCAGGCCGTAGTCCTCCGGTCGCCCCCGGATCAACTGCGACATTGGCCAGGCCAGGCACAGGAACACCACGCCGATCCACTGCGCCGTGACGTTCCAGCCGTGGCTGCCCGGCGTCACCGCCCACGCCAGTATCGGCACCAGTGCCAGTCCTCCCAGTGGTGAACCCTCGCCGGCAATCGCCATGGCCAGCCCACGCTTGCGCACGAACCACCGGTTGACTACTGACATATATGGCAGCCAGGTACTCCCCGCCGTACCCAGCATGATCATTCCATAGGACAGGTAAAAGACGATAATGCTGTTGGTCTGGCTGAAAAGGAGAAAGCCCAGCCCGGTTATTATCAGCCCGATGAGTACCATACGGCGGGGACCCAGCCGGTCGACCAAATACCCCATCAGCGGCCCGATAATGCTGCCCTCGAGCTGAGCCATGGAGAATGCCCCGGTCAGTTGGGCACGGCTCCAATTGAAGTGCAGCTCCAGGGCCTTGATCCACACGCCGACGCCGCTCCAGACTGGGCCGCTCGACAACCCGTTAACGAACAGGGCCAGACCGACTATTATCCACCCGTAGAACAACGTTATCACCCGTGGTCTAACTTTGAGGCCGGACCTGCCGCAATCAGATCTTCGTATGAGCGCCGTCTGCTTGGAACCGAGATGGCTGCTCCAAGAGGGCCGGAAGACAGGCCGAAGTTAGCATATCAGATTCCTGGCGGACACCGGAGTCATCCGCGGGACAGACAGACGAAGTATAATCCCATAAAATACGGCGCACTCGGATATTTCATCGCAATTCCCAGCCAGCTCGCTGGAAATTAAGTCAGCCTTGCCATTCACTGATAGAGGAGAAACGCCATGCCGTTCTACGAAAGGGGCGCCACCCGCATCTACTACGAGGAGGCCGGTTCGGGATTTCCACTGATGATCATTCCGGGCGGCGGACTCAATTCCAGCATTGTCTCTTTGAATACGTCGGTGCCCTTCAACCCCATGAATACCTACAGAGACGACTTCCGCGTTATCGCCGCAGACCTGCGCAATGCCAACGGCGGCCAGTCCACCGGGCCACTGGAGATAGACCGCCCCTGGGATGCCTACTCCGACGACCAGCTTGGGCTGTTGGACCACTTGGGCATCGAAAAGTGCGGGGTTATTGGCTTCTGTATCGGCGGGCCGATGATCCACAACCTGCTGCGGCGGGCCCCGGACCGCATCGTCGCGGCGGCGCTGATGCAGCCCAGCGGTTTCCGGCCTGAAATGCCGGACCTCTTCTACCAGAACAACATCACAGGCTGGGGGCCGCCCCTGTGCGAGAGGTGTCCGGAAATCACGATGGACATGATCCATGATTTCCTGACCAGTATGTACACCAACCGCGCCGACTTCGTGTTCACAGTCACCCGAGATTTTGTGCGCAACCTCCAGACCCCGATTCTGATAGCACCTGAAGATGTGCCCGCGCACCCTTATGCGGTCGCGATGGAAGTGGCGAACCTCGCCCCCAACTCCGAGGTGACCATCTACCCATGGAAGGACTCCCAGGAGCATATAGACGAAGTCGTCGCCCACACCCGGCGCTTCCTGAAATCCCACCAGCCGGCAGCCACAACCGTCTGACCCCTTCGACTGCCAACCCCGTCAAGAAACTGTGCCCCAAATCCCCTCTCCCTCTGGGAGAGGGTCAGGGTGAGGGCGTCCTCTGAGCAACCGGCAGCTCTCGGCCATCGTCCGATGCCCGCTTCAGCGTATCTACGAAACGATGCAGGTCAACCGCTGTATCGAACGTCGGAGCGCGGTTCTGACCGGTCCTGATTGCCTCGGCGAACAGGGCATACAACTGCCCTATGTTGAAGGGATCGCCCTGGGGAAAGTCGGGCGGCACAAAGACGAAGCGTTCAGGAAGCTCCAGGTCTCGCAGCTCGTGGCCTCCCTGCGCGCCCTGCACCCGCAGCATCTCGCCGCGCTGCGATGAAACGCTCCCTGTAACGACCAGCGTGCCTTCCCGCCCGTATATCTCCATTCGGAAACCACTGCCCGCCCAAGGCACGGCTCCAACGTGGACTGACGCAGCCGCCCCGCCCTTCAACTGTCCGCTGACCCTCACGTTGTCCGGCGAGGTTACTTCCACAAACTGCTGCGTGTCGGTCTCGTACCACTGATTTGCCTGGGTGCTGACCATGCACGCCACCCGGGCGAAGTCGCCAGCCACAAAGCGCAGGGCGTCAATGACGTGTCCGTTGGCGATGGTGAGTGTATGCGCCCCTAGGTCGGCGTCCCGTTGCCAGGTACGGCTGGAAGGCCGCTCCAGCGCACCGTCGCGCATGGTGGTCACGGAACACGAAAGCACTTCGCCCGCATAGCCCGTCTCCACCAGTTCCTTGACGTACAGCAAAGCGGGACTGACCCGAGATTGCAGTCCCACTGCTGTCTGCACCCCATTCTCCTGTGCTAGAGCCGCCAGCTCCTCGGCCTCAGCGGTATTCCGCCCCAGAGGCCACTCCGTTAAGACGTGCTTGCCTGCTTCGATGGCGGCCTTCGTCGGCTCATAGTGCGAAGGCACTCGCACGACCACTGCCACCGCGTCAATCTCCGGCGAAGCCATCATCTCCTGGAAATCGTGAAAGGCCAGCTTCGCCCCGAAGGCTTGCCGGGCTTCTTCCGCGCTCTCGGGCCGGGTGGTGCAGACTGCGGTGAACTCCACATCCGGGCTTGCCAGCAGAGCCGGAAAGTGCGATTGTGTTGCCCAGGTCGAATTTACGTTGGCGCCCACAAACCCCAGGCGAATCCTGTTTGCCATGACGCTTGCTCCTCCGATTGCTTTAGCTCTGCAACATTCTATACGAGGCGGTGAACCTGGCAATCGCCGGGCTTCAATCAGGACCGATTGCAGAGTCTACTGGCTCGGTCTCGTCTGATCAGGATTAGCTGGACTTGAAGATCTCAGAATATTCCCAAATCCTGTTCATCCTTTAATCCTGTAAGTCCTGATTCAGACAATAATCGAAAGGCACTGGTCGCTGACATTTGCCCCTTGCCAAGTCTCGTGTCACCTGTCTAGCATCTGTAACGGGTGGCAAACGTATCCGGCCCGTGGGGTGGTCGGAGTGATTGCAAGTTTTCACCCGGGCCATTGTCTGAACCCGGATTTTCGCAGCCGGAGGATGCTGATGGGGAGGCATCCTTGCATATTGAGATTCCTGCGTCAGACACGGGTCGCGCCGGGGTGCTATCCGCAGACGGGTTGGATGAGAGAAATAGGACGCTTTTTAGTGGTGGAGTATTTAGGGGCTGTGTACCAAAGTCGCTTGAATGACCGGAAATGACCGGAAATGGCTTGAAAGTAAAAATTTTCCACCTTCGCCTACCAATGGTGAAGCCCACCAGACCCTGTATCCCGCTTTTCGCCGGGCGCATCTGCCATTTATCACCAACTTATTGGAAGAGGTCAGAAGGCAGGCAAAGTGATACAATCTAAGCCCGGCGCAAAGCAATGCTATTCGCATCTGACATCAGCAAGGCCTATTCTGAGCGCACGTTGTTCAGCAGGTTGCACCTTTCCATGGCAACCGGCGACCGTATCGCGCTGATAGGCGCCAATGGCTCGGGAAAGACCACTCTCCTGGACATTATCTCCGGCGAAACCCCGCCCGACACCGGCTCAATATCCCGCCAACGCAACACAACCATAGGGTATCTGAAGCAGAACCCGGGAGTGTTCGCCGGCCATTTCCTGCTTCAGGAAGTGTTGAACGCCAACCACGAGGCCATCACTCTTGCCGGGCGTATGGCCGCCACCACCCAGGCGTTGTCGTCAGCTACCGACCCTCAAGAGCAACGAGAACTGACGGCCCTTCTCTCCCAACTCGACGAGGATCTGGAAGCTGCCGGCGGTGAAGCCCGCGAACATGAGGCGAAGGCGATCCTCTCAGGCCTGGGCTTCAAGGAAAGCGACTTCTCCCGCACCATTGGCGAGTTCAGCGGCGGCTGGATCATGCGGGCCGAGCTGGCACGGCTGCTGTTCCGAAAACCGGACCTCCTTCTCTTGGACGAGCCTACCAACCATCTGGACCTTGAGGCCCACCTCTGGTTTGAGAAATACCTTTCCTCCTTCCCCGGGGGAGTTGTGGTCACGTCCCACGACCGGGCCTTCCTGAACCATGTCGCCAACCGGGTCCTTGCCATCGAACCCGGGGAAGTCGTCCATCACCGGGGCAACTACGACGACTACCTCGTCGCTCGCGAGCGGGCCTTGGAAGTCAAGCAGGCCGCCGCCGCGCGCCAGGAACGCGAGATACAGCGTCAGATGCGATTCATAGACCGCTTTCGCTCCAAGGCAACCAAGGCAACCCAAGTCCAGAGCCGCATCAAGCAACTGGAAAAGATTGAGGTCATAGAACTGCCGCGAGCCACCAGGAAAGTCCGCTTTACCTTCCCGCAGCCACCGCGCAGCGGTTCGGACGTTGTGGCCCTCTCCAACGTCGGAAAATCGTATGGCGACAATGTCGTCTACCACGGGCTGAACCTCAAGCTGGAGCGTGGAGACCGGGTTGCCCTGGTCGGCCCCAACGGAGCCGGGAAGTCAACCCTGCTGAAAATTCTTGCCGGCGTCCTGCCCATTGAACACGGGCAGCGCAAACTCGGGCACAACGTCGTATCCGCCTACTACTCCCAACACGTGCTGGACTTGCTCGATCCCGCCAACACCCTCCTCCAGGAATTGCGAAACGTGGCGCCGGCCGAGTCCGAGCAAAACCTGCGCACCACCCTCGGCGGCTTTCTATTCAGCGGAGACGACATCCTGAAGCCTATCTCCGTGTTGTCCGGCGGCGAAAAGGCAAGGGTCGCGCTGGCCAAACTTCTCCTCTGGCCCAGCAATTTCCTGCTGATGGATGAGCCAACCAACCACCTGGACATAGCATCCCGGGAAATCCTGGCCGACGCCCTCGGTGATTACCACGGTACAATCTGCCTAGTGACTCACGACCGTACCCTCATCCGGCAGGTGGCGAACAAGATTATCGAAATTGACGCCGGACGTCCCAGGGTCTTCCCCGGAGACTACGACAGTTACCTATACGTGAAACAGCAGGAAGCTGAATCGAGACCTCCCTCGTCTCCCCACAGCAACGGCACAAGACCTGATGCGTCCAACGCGGAGAGGAATGGCCGACGCTCCCGGCGCCCCCTGTCAGCCGGGGAACAAGAGCGGCGGGCCTTGAGTAGTCAGTCGCGCAAGCTCGCAATCCAGATTGATGACGTTAGCGCAGCCATCGCCGAGCGTGAGGCCCTGTCCGCAGAACTCGAAGCCATGTTCGCCGACCCGGAGCAGTCCGGTGACTGGGCCCAGTTGGAGGCATCGGGCGAACGCTACCGGGTCCTCAAGGACGAAGAACAGTCTCTATGGGATGAATGGGAAAGGCTGTCGATGGAGGCTGAGGACGTTGAGCGGAAGCTGGCGCAACTCAAGACCGACTAACTCGGTCACCCGAAGGGAAATCGCCGGGGAGGCTGACACTCTATACCTGTCTGATAATCAAGGGTGTATAATGAGACAAGCAGGCAGCCCGGTGCGCTTTAGACCGACACATTGTCCGAGGCCCAAATGGATGGGTTTCGGCAAACTTTGCATCTGAACGGCTTGCCTCATGTGGGGGTGTAGCTCAGCGGGAGAGCACCTGCTTTGCAAGCAGGGGGTCAGGGGTTCAATCCCCCTCACCTCCACCTCTTAACAAGTCGCCCAAATACAGCAGATGTCGTCGCCATTGGCCTCTTTAGTTTCCGATATCCTTCGCTTTTTGATCGCTCCAGAAAACCGGCATGGGACCGGATTAAATCGCCTTCCGATGCTTGCTTGCCTGATTATATGCCCTTGTATGCCGGACAAGTAGAAGGCCCGCAGGCCTCGCTGATGAATTGTCTGAGCACGCGAAGCTTATCCGGGAAATAAAAGCGCGGGATCGCCGAGATCTTCATCGTTGCGAGAGAGAAAGCGGCGCCCATATTTCCTGTAGTGGACGGGCCGACGATCTCTTAGCTATTGCTGAAGGCACCAACAGGCGCGGGCCGGGGACTTGCCGGCGAGCTTGTTGCCGACGGGGCGGAAAGAGGCATAGGCAAAGTAGACGTTACTCATCGCCGGAATGATCAGTGACGCGAGCCCCGCGGCGCGACTGAGTAGGCCGGTTTCGAATCAGGCCTTGTTCCTTGCAGCAGCCTGCGAAGTCCGTTTGCTCGCTTGGCCGGATGATCAAGGGGTCTGGTAAATGAAATACCGCCATTGCTCTGCGGCGAGGTGAACAGAGGGGATTGGCGGCGGCAACGGCCAGTCCTCGGCGCAGTAGTCCAGTTCGGCATTTGATATTCGGTCATGAGTACATTTTCAGCACGTCATTAAGATCGTAGCTGCTCTGGAGTTGGGATTGACGAAATCGAACATCTCCGATTCCGATCCTGCGGGGCAGCCTCATGCGGCAATGGTCACGGCCGTGCCGGGGAAGCCACTGGGTAGGCAAGCATATGCTCTTCCAAATAAACGGCGGAGATATATTGGGCCACGCGGGCGGATTGACCAGCTGAAGTTCGGCGGTCGACGTTCAGGGGAAATGTCCGGCTAATCGTTCAGCGGAAATGTCCTTTGCCTA
>VXOI01000217.1 GCA_009840175.1 Chloroflexota bacterium
GGTGCACCGGCAGCGACACCAGGTCCTCCACGCTGACCCGGTCCCGGTCCAGCTCATCGATGAGCTGCTTGGCGTCCTCTCCCGCCACCTGGAACACCGCCAGGCAGCCCACGTTGGCCAGCAGGGTGTCCCGTAAGGTGGGGGACAGCTTGTCCAGCCGCCCCAGGCTCTGGGTGGCCAGCATGAAGCTGGCCCCGAACTTGCCCAGCTCGCTGAGCATGGACTCGTAGTCGACGCCGGGAATGGAGGTCATCTCGTCCACCACCACCAGGGCGCCCCGGCGCTGTCCCCGGGGCAGCCGCCCCTGTTCCCGGATCACCGAGTCCACCAGGTTGAGCAGCGATGCCCCCACCAGGCCCGACACCTCCGGGCCCACGTCCCCCTGGGCGGTGGACACCAGCAGCACGCCTCCCTTGGCGATCACCTCCCGGATGTCCAGGGTGGAACGGCGCTGGCCCAGGATGGACCGCGCCTTCTTGGACGAGGAGTAGTAGGCCAGCCTCGTCTGCACCGGGGAGATGGCCTCGGACTGGATGGTGCGGGTCCAGTCCAGGAAGACGCCGCCCCACCAGCTGACGATGTAGGGGTCGGACACCCGCAGCAGCACCTTGTTGCGGAACTTCCGGTCGGACAGCATCCGGGACCCGTCCAGGATGGTGAGTTGCTCGTCCTCGCCGGTGTCGGGATGGCAGTTGTACTCGTGCAGGCTCTTGACCGTGTGCTCCAGGATGGACTGCATCCGCGGCCCCCACTGCTCCCACAGGCCGTGGGCCACCCGCACCACCGAGTCGGCGGTGCGGTCCCGGTCGGGGAAGACCCTGGAGTCCAGCAGGTTGATGCCCGGCGCCTGCTTCTTGTCGGCCAGGTCGATGAGATAAACGCTGTCGAGGATGGACCCGGGCACCTGCTTCAGCAGGTCCTCCACAAGGTCGGCGTGGGGGTCGACGACGATGATGGCGCCGTCATTCCTGCCGGCGGCCTTCTCCCGCATCAGGTGGGCGACCACGTGGTTCATCACGGTGGACTTGCCCATGCGGGTGCGGGCCACCAGGAACTGGTTGCGCCGGATGGCGTCCTCCGGCAGGTGCACCCGTCGCGGCCTGCTGTCCACCGTATCCCCCAGGTAGGCCCCTTCGGACACGGCCTTGGCAGAGGGCGACAGCACCCTGGAACCGGCGCGGGGCACTCCCGCCGGCTGGTTGCCGCCGCCCAACGGATGCCACAGGGAGGCCAGCTCCCTCACGCCCAGGACGTTGCGGGACTGCCACATGCCCCGGGCCGGAGGGAAGGGTTCGGTTTCGGGAATGACGGGCCGGACCTTCCCCGCCTTGAAGCTGGCCCCGGCGGGATTGTCGTAGCCCCGGTAGGCCAGGGCCGCGTTGCGCAGCATCTCCCGGGCCCGCCGCTCGTCGCCGTGCTCCGAGAGGACGGCCACCACCTCCACCTGGGCGTCGTAGGCCAGACGGTCGACCTTCTCCTTGATCAGCAGCGGGTCGTGGTGGCGGTCGCCGCTGAGGAACTTCTTGATGCGCCACCAGGCCCAGCCCGCCACGACCAGACCGGCCGCCACGCCCAGGCCGAGGAGCACCGCCTTCCATGTCTCGCCGGCCCGGATCCAGAAGTAGCCCCTCACTCCCACCAGGGCCGTCAATCCCAGGATGGCGAAGGACACGGCCTGCTTGGTTTGAAACTGTTCCTGGCCGTCGGGCGCGGAACCGGCCTGGCCGGTCTGTTGCCGGTGGCGGGCCCTCTCCTGGTGCTGGCGGGCCCAGTCCGGCCCCAGGGAGAGCAGCTTGATCCGGGCCACCAGCCTTTCCCCCTCTCCCAGGCCGGACATGGCGCCGATGAAGGATACCAGAGGATCGGACCCCGGTTCCCGCAGGTCGTCGTCCCTGAAGGTGCGCAGCGGCAGGTACTCCGGCCCCTGGAGCCGCAGGGTCGTGGACCAGGCCTGCTCGCCCTCCGCCAGCCGCAGCGGGTCGTCCTCCGGGGAAACCTCGCTGACCCGGGCCTGGGGGTAGAAGGCGCCCACCTGCTGTTTGACGAAGGAACCCTCCCGGCAGCGGGCCAGCAGGGCGACGCCGGCGGAGTCCCCGGCCAGCTCCAGGGAGAAGGGTTCAGGGACGCCGATGGTGTTCAGGAAGCTCTCCACTCCCGACAGGCTGTGATCCCCGGTACGCTCCGACGTGACGGCGATCAGCCGCTTTTCCGGCCGGGGCTTGTGTCCCAGGATTTTGCCGATGATGCCAAATTTCATATACTTTCCTCCTCGGGGCCGGGACCCGTTTCCGGCACCCGGCAGCGGGCGCTTTCCCCGCGCTATTGGCCTGTTGAATGTCACCGGTTGGCAGTGAGTTGCACATCTCTTCTCCTCTTTCTGTCCTGCCTGGGGCGCCGACGCGGGATGAACGGGAGTTCACAGGGCCTCGTGCAGCGCGCTCGACCGGTTTCCAGATCCCGGATCGGCGCTTGCCGCAGGCGGATGGGGGTATTCACCCATTGTCGGTCATGGGGGGCTGAAATGACAGGGTGCAATCGTCACCAGCCCATTTTCGCTCGCTTTGGCCTGTACAAGGAAATGAAACCCGTTGCACAGTGCAATATGGGGCTGTTTCAAAGCTGAATCAGGTATGATGCGGGCACGGTGGGGGCCATTTCAGTAAACACTTTTCTTTAATCTCTGTGGCAACGACATTGTAGTTATTGTACTTGGGAGATTGTACCGCTGACCTGAGCCGGAGGGCGTTATGGACGATGACGGACCGGGCGTCGGGGATGGGAGCGGAGCCCGAGAGGCCGGCGACCAGCCCCTATTGGACCTGCTGGACGCACTGGTGAACGACCGGGGCCCGACGGGCGCTGCCGAGGCGCTGGGGGTGAATTACCGCACGGTGTCCCGGTGCCAGCGGTCCCGGCGGGTAACCCAGAGGATGCGCCAGGTGTTGCAGGAGTTCCGGGACGCGCAGGATGCCGGCAACGATGGACCCGGCGCTGGCGTCAACCACGTCGTGGAGGATGGTGCCGGGGAATCCCAACATGACCTGGTGGCGGCGCTGGAGCGGGAGAACCGGGAGCTGCGGGAGACAGTCGAGGCCCAGGCAGAGGAACTGGAGGCGCTGAGACGGAAGGTCTCGGAGTCGGGACAGCGGCATCATCAGCCGGATGAGGACGACGCGGTTGACAGCTGCCAGAGTCAGTCAGGGGAGTGGCGTCCGCCCCGGCGGGGCCACGGGTCGCCCGACGCCGGCGTGGTCACGCTGGAGGAGCAGCCCGGCGAGGCCCTCGCCTTCGGTCCTGCGGCGCCTCTGGTGGCCGAGTGGCGGGGGGTGCGGTCGGTTGGTCTGGTGTCTGGGATCCGGGTTGACCGGGCCGTCTCAGCGGTGCGCCGTTGGGAGCTGGAGGTGGAGATGCTGCGGGATTTCCAATTGACGCTGCCGCCCGATACGGAACCCCCGGATGAGTCAAGGCGAAAAGATCAAGTACGGTGGCGGGAGGAGGCGCTGGCGGAGGCCCGCCGGGAGTTGGGCCGGGCGAAACGGGCGCGGCTGTTGAGGCGGATTTTGACGTTGGGTTTGTGGAGGCGGTAATCCGGATGATCGCGCTGAGCGTTTTCTTCCTGAACGCGGATGAGCTTGCGAAGGCGGTCCTCCTTGCAGATACGACCTTGGTGGAAAGGGGGCTAACTTTGGGCGCAATGAAGAATAAGGACGGACCGTCCGAAAGATCCGGCGGATCTGTTGCGATGAGGCTACAGACCTTTCTCCGAGCTGCTGATTGACTGCGGACGGTCATAGGCGCAAAGTCTCCGTTCGGACAATATCGTGATTGTCGGCACTCATTTGACTTTGCGGGTCGCAGGCTCGGATACTGGTTCCGACCCCTCCCAGGAGGTGCGACATGAACTGCCTGGTCGCGGAGGAGAGGCTCCAGAGGAGCGGAGTGGTGCACCGGGTGAGAGGTGGGATGCAGCGAGGCGAGGGACCAAGAGCGGCGGTCGCCCGGAGGGGGCTGTGGCACGGCCCGTTCCCCACGGAGGTGGCCGCCTTGGCGGCTGCGAAGAGGACCTAGCTCCGGGTCGTCCGTTCCTGCCATTGCTGCTTGCTGGGCTGACCTGCCGCCCTGCGGCTTGAAGGCATTCCTGACCCTGGCTGGGAGACGGTGATGGCGATATTTGTTGCAGTGCTTGTCCTGGTCCTGCTGTTCACTGCGGGGTTGACGCTATGGCGCCGCTTCAAAAGGTGGCGTCCGGTCGGGGCGCTGCTGATGCTGCTGCCAATGACGGTCTGTGGCATGATGATATTCAGCGTGGGCGTGTACTACAGTATCACGGAATCCGTCGCAGTGGTGCATCCGGACTCCAACACCCTCCCGGATGCCGGGAGAGAGTCCGTGGTGGAGACGGAGACCCGGACCGAGGTGGACGTTCAGGGCGTGATCATGGCCGCAGGCCTGGGTGTGTTGTTCATTGTGGGGCTGCTGGTTTGGGGCACGATGTTCCTAGCGTGGCTGCGGCGACGGGTCGGACCGCGTACCACGGAGGCCCAGGAATAGGCGGGAGTGTATGACAGCCAGCATAGCAACGGCAGTCCTGCAAGATTCCGCGGATGATTTGATCTTGGGGGTCTTCCTGTTCCTCCTGGCCCTCTGCGCCCTGTTGCTGTGCTACGTGATCGCCGCGCCACTGAAGCAGGGAATTTGGGGCGGAATCCTGGCCCTGGGGACGGGGTATGGACTGATCATGGTGCACACGCTGGCCCAGTTGTACACCATCCCCTCCGGCATGGAGCGTTACGTGCCCTTCACGGCATGGGCGGCGCTTCTCTTGCTCTGCGACCTGATGCTCGTGCTGGCGGCGGGGTTTGTCCCGTGGGCTATCCGCCGCTGGTTCCACAGCCGCCGTGCCCGCCCGAGGCTCTGACCGGATGCACCTCTATGTGACGGTGCCCTATTGGACCTGCTGGGCGCCTGGTGGAGGCACGAGCCTGGGTGCCCGTCGCAGAGATGCTGAAGATGAACTGCCCCACTCTGGGGCTTTGCCGTGACTCCCGGCAGGTGCCCCGGCGGATGCGGCAGGGGCTGCTGGACTTCAGGGATGCGGGCATCGGCAGCGGTGAATCGGATGTTAGCGACAGCGGCCTGGGCGCAGCGGGTGCCTGCCCTGTGGGCGCGAGGATAGACCTGTTCCAACTTCAGCGGGTAGTGTTTTACTTCCCCGTCCTGTAAGGATGGTCTTTCGGCGGTTCCGTTTCCCACCATATCGGGAACTCCGAGATGACCTCTTCCTCGCCCGTTTCTTCTATGGTTGCCCATGAGATGAGTGTGTATATCCCGGGGCCGTAATGTTCCAGCATTGGGCTCACGTCAGCTTTGAGGGAGAATTCCGTTCCCCGATTCCCTACGGCCAGGGTGTCGGCGACCATGCCGTACTTGACGCTTGCCTCCAGCGGAGCGCTTCCAGAGTCCGCTTTCGCTCTGGCGTGGGTTTCGTTTGCCTCTTCCCAGGTCTGCGGAATTGGCCCGTTGGGGTCCAACTCGTAGGGGTCTATGCACTGCTCGTTGGATACAGCTTCCTCGTAGAAGTTCCGGTTCCCTCTTATCTTGGGGTAGTGCCTCCCTTGGCCCAGGGGTTTGAGGATTACGCCGGCTCTCTTGTCGCTTTCCAAGCAGTATGTGCCTGATAGCTGGGATTGGGTGAGAGAGTGCGTCGGGTGATGGTAGCTTATGGTGAATATGGCGACGTTACTCGATTTGGGTTCCAGGTAGGCTCCTCTCATCATCCCTGATGCGGTTAGGGTTCCGTCGGGACCCACCTGCGGCTTCTCGCTCCAGGAAACGTAGTCCCCGCTGAACACTTGGACCATGTTGGCGCGGTGCCTGTCTTCGGCTATCCCGATGTGGAGGACTTTGTGCCTTGGATCCAGGATGTTCCGCCGGTGCCCCGGGCTGTTCATCCAGCCTTCCACTGCCTCTGCGACTTTCTCCCTGAGCCTTTCGTAGCTGTTGACCCGGTAGTTCTCGCCCTCTTTGACGCAGTAATCTATGCCTTCGACATTCTCGTTGGCATACTGGTCGCCGCCTGTGAGCGCGTAGCGGTAGAGCGGCTTGAGACCGTATCTGTCCCAGTGGCTAGAGTAGCAGTGTTCTAGGGCGACTTCCGCGTGGATCTGGGCTGAACGGTTGCTTCCCATCCTCACCGGGAGCAGTCCGGCCTCCGACCGTCTCTCGTTCACCTCCAGGAGCATCAGGTGTTTCAGGTCAGATATCTGAGCCTCCGTGGCCGACTCGTAGGGTTGCCGGGCATATCCTACTTTGGCTAGTTGTCTCTGCGCCTCTTGGAAGATACCCCTCGCCGTCTCGCTGCCGGGAAACTGGACCCCAAAGTTCGACGAGATGATGAGTGCTATCGCTCCGGCCACTATTGCGAGCAGGATGAGGCAGCCCGGCCCGTTTTCCTCTTGGACTTGGGCAGTGACTATCAGGTCTCCCGGCGTTCCTCCTCTGGGGTCCGGAATTCCGTAGCCCTTTACCGTCCAGACGCTACCCGTTTTGGTGTCTCCGGTCACCGGTAGTTTGACAGGCCCTATGGGCGTATCCAGTGCTATCTCGCGTCCTGTCGGGCCGTCCTTTCTGTTGAGTCTGACTTCCCTCCTGAGATTTCTGCCTTCCACCCGGTGAGTGCCATCTGGTTCCACTCTGACCTTTACCCTGTGACGGACACCCCGGACGGTGAACGACACTATTTCTCCATTCAGCGTCCCCGCAGGTATGTGGAGTTGACCTTGGATGCCAGCTTCATGGATGGTCACGTTCCTGCAGGTCCCCTGGCAGGATTCAGTCAGAGATATAGATATTGTGTCCATCTGTTCTTGTAACGGGCAATCCGGCTTTTTGGGGAGTAGCGGTATGCCTGGCTACAGTTCGCGGGTACCGTATCGGTCAGTGTATCGGCGGAGTCTGCCCTCGGGCATACTCTCGTCAGTGCAGTCTGCCCCTGCGCGGCAGACACGGCGAATTTCTGGTTTCAGAGTCGGGTTGATCATGACTTCTCAGACGATGCGAAAGGGCGTAGTGCCGCCTACAGCCTCCACCGGTATCGGATTCCAGCTGCTGAGTGTCGTCTTGCGAAGGCAGGCGATGGTTCTGCCGGTCGGCACTGATTGCGTTTTCGATGGTGAGATCAGGATTCGGGTTCGCGGCAGGCCGGGGCGGGTTGCAGGGCCTTGACGAAGCGCCGGCTGGAACGCCTTTGGCAGGACGGCAGGGTCATGTGGCAAACAGGGCAGGCGCCGACGGCGGGTTTCTGGAGCTTGGAGAGGGCCATCGTGTGTGTTCCCCCTTTTGTGTTCAGGCAGAGGAATCACATACCTGACTACCCGCTCCTCCGGCTACGGCTATTTTTACGTCGAGCAATTTCTCGCTTCCTGGTCCAGTCCTGAGGTTTTCCCCTAGCCCGCCATTCCGCATCGGTAAGGTTGTCTTTGCTTTTGCCGTCGTGGCAGGGTAGGCAGAGAATCTGCAAGTTGCTTTCACTATTGTTGCGACTCCATTTGAAAGGTACTTTGTGGTCTAGTTCGAAGGCTCCGGACTCTCTGCCGAGTTGGTGGGGATTCAGGCTCTTGGGAAACTGGTAGCCGCAGCCTTGACATTGATTCTTGGCCTGTCTTATCAGCCTGACCTTGATGCGACGGGATTCACCGGCAGGAAGTCGCTGTGAAGTCGGATTCATTGCGTGGGCCCTCTACGGAATGTCGTTGGATAGTCAAGTATATGATTCCCCCGAATTATACCGAAGTTTAGCTTCACTCAACGCGGATGCGGGCGTAGCCGAGGATGTCGATATTTTCTCCAATGTAGGGCGTTCTGCTCGCGTCAGGGTATCCCCAGACGGTGACTACGTAGTCTGTTGGGTTCGCGAGGCTCTGGCGGAGGCGGAACTTGATGCTGAACGTTCTCCCGTCCAACCGATATTCCAAGGCGGTGGTGTCTCCAGGGTCGTCCAATGTCCATGACCGGCCGCCATTGAGAGGAGGCAATATGGTGCCTGTATGCTCGCGCCCGTCGGCTGGTATCAACGTAAAGTTTTGATTACCGCCCTTTCTGGCTTGCTCAATGGTTTCGCTGGAGAGCACTGCATCGCCTACGAGAGTGCCACGGAAAGTGACCGAATCGCCATCGTAGATTGGGTACTGGTCCCACTGGATGAGGGAGTGATTTCTCCTGGGTACGCCTTTGTCGAAGGGGCGGTTTTCCGGAGCGTTCAGCCTGCCGTTCCAGTGCTTGCCGATGATGTGGGCTTGGTCGCGGAATACCTCCCCCACCTCAGTTATGCCGGGGTCATAGTCCGCATCCTGTCTCTCCTGGGACAGGCGGTAAAGCTCACGCAGCTTTCGATTGAACTCCGCTTCGCCCAAGTTCTCGAGCAGTTCCTGGAACAGCAGTTGCCCGAGGTAGTAGTTGCAGCGGAATTGTGGGTTGCTCTTTTCCGGGGATTGACTGGACAACCTTTCCAAGTCGTGGACTTCGCAATCCCCACGGGGGTTTTCCAACAGCCCTGGACTTATGGCCTCTTCGCTGCCGTGCATATACTCGAAGATGTTGGCCAAGCCTTCGTCTATCCAGTTCTCGTTGCCGCGCCAGTAGTAGTGGGCCACTTCATGCATGAGGCCCGATTGGTACTTGAACTTGTCGTAGGCGCTCCGAGCCTGCTCGTACTCAGGAAGGTAGCTGATGGCGTGGCCGTGGTTGGTGCCGCCGAAGTCTATGGTGACCGCGTTGTCGTTCAACACCAGGATCACGTGCCTGACGGGCAGCGGCAGTCCCATTGTCTCTTCGGCGAACTTCACCGCTCCCTCTATGTAATCCGCAGTCCAGGGCCTGGACTGTGTTCCGGCGCGGATGATGCTGATTTTCAGGCCGGGGGTTAACGCCGCTCCGCCGTACACGGTTTCGATGTTAGCATAGCCGGGCTCCATCATCCGCCGGATCTCCTGCCCATCGTTGAGAGTGCCTGCGGCGGCGGCCAAGACGGTCTCGGCGTCGGTGAATCCGCTCCGCCATGCCGGGGTGTCCATCAGGGCTGACAGCAGGCCGTTGTGGGCCAGACTTCGCATTCCCTGTAGCGCCAGCACGTCGTCATATTCCAGAGTTTGCAGGAACGGCATGGCGATCAAAGCTGTGGCCGCATCCCTATGCGTGCCGCCTATCTCAAAGAGTCTTCGTACTGCTTCACGTTCGATTTCGGTGATGCCGTCTTGGAACCAGAGCAGGGAGATGGTTGAGGCGGCCGCATTTTCGTTTTCATAGTTCAGGGCGCGGAGCCAGTGAATGGTGTCTTTCTCCGTTTCCGAAATTTCGTCTCGGACCCAAGCCAACCCTAGGACCTCTCTCAAGTTGGCGATGTCTCCACTGCCTATGTAAAGCAGTTCGTCTATGGTTTCGCGCTCTCTTTCTGAAAGGCCGTCCTTGACCCAGGGCTGCTGCTGAATTTGCCGGTAGAGCGCCGGGTGCACGCTTCTCAGCCATCGCGTGTTCTGTGTGTCATGGCTCGACAATGGTAACAGCGTTGAGGTTGGCGGCGCGGGAGTAGGCGGCATTGGTGTGGGTGTTGGCGTAGGTGGAACGGGCGTAGGCGTGGGTGAGAGCAATGCCGTAGCAGACCGGATGTCTATGGCGGAGAGTGTGTCCGAGTCGCCGCATCGGTTGGTGGCGTTTTCCAAGACTGATTGGGACTCTACCACCAGCACCGGGTTTCGGTATTTCGTCAGGGCGCTGTCGCTTAGCTTGACCGTTGCTTCGAAAGTTCCATCGGCGCCCGTGAGTTGGCTGGTGACTTCCGCGATTACAGGGTCTGTCCAAAAGCGCCCGCCCGGCAGCAAGGGACTTACCGAGTCTATGTAATGGTAGCCGCTCTCGTCCAGATCATAGAGATGGAATTGGCTGCACTGGCCCTCCTGCCAAGTCAGCCATACAACTCCGGGCGGGGCTTTTCCGGCGAAATGCATCGTATTGCCGGTTATCGTAGGAGGGCTGGTCCATTGGATGGCGTCCGAGTGATAGTGTCTAGCCGTCCTGAGGCTGCCGGGTATGTCGCCGGATGTAACGGTGACTTGCGAGTAAGTTTCGCTGGGCAGGCAAAACCCATCGGCCCCTAGCAGTACTCGGCTTTCTACTGCCAGGTACAAGTCTCTGGTATCCGCCACGGACTTGTCGTTTATTCTGGCGGTTACACTGAATTCTCCCGTGTGCATGTTGACATAGCCGTTGACAATGATGACCTCCGGGATTTCTTCATAGTGCCAGCCAGCAAGTAAAGGCTCGCCAATGCTGGTGAGCCAATCCCATCGTCCTGGGCCTTGATACAATTGGAACTGCGAGCAGTAGGGGCTGTCTCCCATTACAAATTCCTGGAGCAGCCCCGGCTCGCTGGTTGTGCCGGCAAAATGCAGGTATTCTCCGTCTATTGTGGGCGGGAAGTCCCAAATTACGGCTTCGGGCTGCCGGAGACTTACCCTTGGTGTGGGCGTGGATATTGGTATCAGTGTAGGGGTAGGTGCAGGAGTGGCCGTTGAGGTCGGTTCGGAAACCGGCGTTAACGTTGGTATTGGTGTAGGACCGAGACCGGGAGTGGCCCTCGAAATCGGTTCGGAAACCGCCGTGGGTGTCGGCGGATTCACATCACTCAGTCGGCGCGTCTTGGGAGTGGGCTGAATGTGGGGTGGCGGGGTTTCTGCCGATACTGAGACCGTCGGCATGACCGTTGCTGCAATAGCAGCAGGTGTTGTGGTTGGGGTGGCGGTCACTACGACAGTCACCGCCTGCGGGGCGTTGTTGCCGCAGGCGGTCAGCGTCGCCGCGAGGCTGATCAGGGCTGCCAATGCCAAGCTAATTCTGAGCATCTTTTGCATTGACTACTTGTGCTCCTTGGGCGTGCCTTCGGGGTCGGTGGAGGTGCCGTCGTGACCTGGGGCTCGGCTATCGCCGAGGCCGACGAAGCGGTGGTCGTGGTTAAGGGCGGGGCGGCCGGTCAGGGAGCGTGCGTAATGCAGGCCGACGCTGACCGCGTCGGCCTGCATTAAGGTGGGCGGGTCCTGGTTGCCTAAGCACCGGAGGGTATCGCAGGTGAACAGGCAGCTTTCGGTGTCCCACCCGCTGGTGAGAGGTGCATTATGACGGTGATGCTCTCGAACCACTTACCGCCGGTCTGTTGCGCGCTTGCCTCTCTGACGGAGGCGGCCGTGCTCTCGATAATACCTTCAACGCCTGTGGTCCGCATTGCTACTCGCCTTTCTGAAGGCTGAAGTCTTAGTTTGCCAGGCCGTACTATCCCGGTTCTCTGCGCCGCAATCGAAAGCGAGGTTTCGGAGGCTAGCCGTAACTTTGCTAGGCCGGGCGGATTATATGCTAACCAGCGCAGAGCGGCTAGCATGGCCGGAGCCGCGTAACTGGTCAGAGTTGGTGAGGTGAATTAGCCGAAAGAGGTTGGTGAAACGCTGGCGCTGATGACGACGGTTATGTCATATAGTCGGTGTGGAAAGGAAGGTTGCTCTCTGGATCGCTGTCCTGGTTGACATTATCACCCGGCCAACGCCCTCCTGGAGAAGCGGGTTACCCAACCGGAAGGGCCGGCCAAGAGCAAGAACTCGCGACGGATGCCCGGTCTGAAGCCCAAAGAGGACGGGAATCCGGCCCAGCCAAGGAAACCCCGCCAGGTTCGCCGCCAGGGCTTTGTCCGAGCCCGCATGACGCCCACCCATGGAGTGGAGCACGTGGTGGAGCAGTGTCCCGGTTGCGGCGCCCAGTTGTCCGGGGGTTGGATCCAGCGCACCCGGGAAGTGATTGACCTGCCCCGGGTTCCGGCGCGGGTGCACCGAACACGTCTACGTGGCCCGTACCTGTCCCATGTTCTACAACCTTCTGAAACTGGAATCAACCTTGAAAGTAGTCGTCCAAGGCAAGCAGCTACAGGCTGGTTGGCGGGAGGATTACCTCCTGAAAGTCCTGCTCAGTTAAAGCTAAAGCGCGATTGCCCTGAATTTCCGGGGCCACCTCAACACGGGATGGAGCCGATTGTTATACCAACGTGGTGTCTTGGGGAGAGATGCCCACCGCGTGACCTGGCTCTGTACGATATTGGAAGTGGCCACCCATACCTCGTAGACCTCCGCCTTTTCATTGATGGGTGAATGGGATGGTTTGTGACCTGTGAAGACTGCCAGTCAAGCAGGTTCGGCAATCATATCCATCCTGGTCACTTATCATTTCAAAGATTTCGGAGCACTAGTTGGTCTATGTGATCCCTCAGCCACGGCGTGAATTCTCTAGCCTCATCCCTCCATACTTCCCGGAAGGGCAGTCTGTTCAGTCTACCGATGTTTCTCTACGTCATCAGATATTCTCCATATCCGGGTGGTTGACCTGTATTTCTCGATTTCCTCTTGTTTGCCCCGGGGGCCTTTCACCTGAGTTCCATCAGCCCGGTTTCGTTCTGCTCGTCAAATTGTCTTATCCTGTCTGAATTATTTCTTATGGCGGCTGCCACGGTATTCGTGTCGGAGTTGCCAGTGGTCACACGCACCACCTTGGGGGGATGGCCTCTCTGGACTGACGTTCGGGCGAAGTCTCTATCTTTGCTGAGTATGGTGAAGCCGTTTTCCAGCGCGTATTTCCATATTTCCGAGTCCTTGGCTCTTTCACCGAGTTCTTCCTCCGTGTGTTTGCTCCCTGGGTATTCGTTCTCCAGCAGGCGCACCAAGTCCGGGGAGAGCATTTTGTCGATGAGGAACTTCATACCCCGGTTGCTCTGTCGAGGAATTGACCCATTCGTATGGCGAATTGGACGCAGTCTGCTATGTCTGTCTCTTTTAGGGAACTTTCCTGCTCCAATATCTGCTCAGCGCTTCTGCCCTGTGCCAGGAGTTCGAGTATGTCGAACACGGTTATCCTGAGTCCTCTGATGCAGGGTTCTCCGCCCTTCAGGTCCGGGTCTACGACCATGGTGTTGGTGAACTCGGCTGCCAGGTTGTGGGCTTCTTGGCAGTATCTCAATATCTCCCCTGGTCCGCCTCTTCTCCTTACTGCTTCCCGAGATTTTTTCTGTATTTCCAGCATTTCACGCATCTGATTGAGGAGGGATTCGTCCGGTATGGGCGTTGCCCGGAATAGGAGGGATACGTCTCTTGCGCCCTTCACGTACGGTGTTTCGTCTTCTGGCGGCTCCTCGGGATTGGTCATTCTTTCCGCCTTGGTCCTCAGGTTCTTCCATAGCTCCAGTTCCATCTGGGCGACGAACACGGCGTCCTCGGCGGCCGTGTGGTTTTCCAGCACCCTGTGGATGATGTCGATTTCCTGGTCTTGGCTCATCCTCTGCGTCATCCCTCTTTCCTACCGTTGTGAGTACCTGTCGTATAACATAGCCCCGCCGGGCTTGCAGCGGGGCGGCTCGCATGTACGGCCGCTCCGGCTAGTCCGGCAGTTGTCCTATCCATCGCACCGTCGATTCGGGCAGGGCAGCGGCAAACGGCCCGGCCCATCTATTTCAGCGCAGTCTACTTCGCGCGTGTTAACGCCGCAACTTTCGATTTATTCCTGAGCGTGGCGTGTACCGAGTTTGGGATACTCTGAGCAAGGTTCATGGTAGCCCGATTTGTGTCTGAGCCAGGGCAATCGCATTCTAATTTTGCCGCTGGGTTTGGGCTTCGAACAGAGACTTTGGTAGGCATCTTTGAGTAGTTCTCGGCGAAATTCAAAGATGACGCTGGCGTCAATCTTCGGCACTTGGCGGGCACAGAGCCTCAACCTACTCCCCGACTGCCGACAACTCCTCGTTTCCCCTCAATTCTGAACTGTTAGCTACCACCATGTTGTGAGGGTCTTCCAGCCCGAACAGGCCGAACAGTTCGTGGGCGGACAGAGACTTCCCGAGGTCGATAGTTACATCGTCCACCAGTTGGTCAAACAACTCCTGCTTGCTCTCCAATATCCGGTCAATTCGCTCCTCTATCGTGTCTATGCAGGAATATTTGAACACGTGCACCGGCATCGACTGCCCGTAACGGTGGCTGCGGTCTTCGGCCTGGCGTTCCACCGCCGGGTTCCACCAACGGTCGACGTGAAACACGTAGGAGGCTTCCTGGAGATTAAGACCCACGCCGCCGGCCCTCAGGGAAACGATCAGCGCCTTGTGCCGGTCGCCATTTCGAAAGCGGCGAATGACGTCTCGCCTGTCCCTTGGCGAAAGCTCCCCGGTGAATGTCAGAGGGTCGAACTCGCGCAATACACCTGCCATGGCGTCAACACCAAACCCGTTGCCGACGTACTGAGAAAAAACTATCGCCCTGTGACCCTGCAGGGCCAGGGACTCCATTCTCCGCCGGATATCTTCAAACTTGCTGGACTCTCCGGTTTCCGGCTCGGCGTTGCAAATCTGTTTCAGCCGCTGGATCAACTCCAGAACGTGTTGCACCCGTACATCTGCTCCCAACTCTCTCAAATATACGATTCCTTCCCGTTCAGCCCGGTCATAGCTGCGCCGCTGGTTGGGCAGCAGTTCGATGGACAGCTTGGTGGTCAGCTTGGGCGGAAGGTCTTCAAGCACTTCGCCCTTCTTCCTCCGCAATTGCAATTCCCGTTGCCTTTCCCGCAACTTGAGCCCGGGGGAGTAGTGTTCCTGAGAAAACAGTTCCCCGTGGTCCACGAACTCTATGATGGAGGCCAACTCTTCCTCATTGTTCTCCAGCGGCGTGCCTGTCAGCGCCCATGAACGGTGGCGCTTCAGTCCCTTAGCGGCAAAACTGGTGGGGTTGCGGTTCTTGATGCGCTGGGCTTCATCCGCAATCACGACGCTCCAGGTCTTCTTTCTTACCGGAGACTGTAAATTGTCGGTGAAATCCGCCCTCAGCGTGTCGTAGCTGACCATCCCGACGTGGACTTCGCTCATCCATTGCCACGCCCGGTCACTGGGAGTTCCGCGAATGACCATCACCCTGAGCTCCGGCGCCCACTTGAGCAATTCCTGTCGCCATTGGTCCAAGACCGACGCGGGAGCAACCACCAGCGCCGTTTCCAGAGTCCGTTGCACGATTAGAACTCGCAGCGCCGCGATTACCTGGATGGTCTTGCCCAACCCCATGTCGTCAGCCAGCAACAGCTTGTCACTGGCGACTAGCGTTCGGACTCCGTCCAATTGGAACGGCATCAACTCGTCGGCCCAGGATAGGACCGAATGGGGACCGGGCAGCAGCGAGCCAAGGGGAGGCGCGAGCACCAGCCGTAGACGGGCAGCAAGGGGCACCCTTGTTTGCTGGCCTGCGGCCCGAGGATTACCGACGCCGGCAGGCTCGGAGCGGTTTCCCCGAGCGGACCAAGATGGTATTTCCCCCGGGGCGCCCGCCACTGGAGCCAGAACTACTGATGCAACCGGTTCAGGGGCGGGTTCCGCATCCGGGAAAAGGGAAACTACGTCAGAGGGCAAATCAATACTGCATGCCGTATGCAGCACGCTCGGCTGCCGTAGCGGGGCCAGCGGGACGGTGCAAACCGGCTGAGGCGCAAGTTGACGCCGCAACGGAATCCAAGCTCGCCGATGCGACGTTGGAGCACCAGTCAGCCAGTTTGACAGCAGCTTCACGAGTCGAACGCCTCCTGAATCCCCATGGCGGCGCGCTCAAAGGGTTCAATCAGCAGTTGGCGCTGCGCAAGGAGTTCCACGACCTGGGCTGTCACTGAACCGGGAGGGGGCACGCCGTTAGTCCAATAGAGGGTTAAGGACTCGGATAATTGCTGAGTTTCTTCAGTGGGCGCCAAAGACACCGATCCCCGCGACGCCACGCGGCACAGGGGAATTTCCGGGCGTATGTCATCGGAAAATACCGCCGGAGGCGTTTCCTCCGCCAGCGAAAACACTACGTCGGCTCGGTTGCTGGCTGATTCAAACAAAGCCTTAGCCAGGGCGGAAACGGAACTACTCCGGGCGTGTCCCTGCCGCCACAGCACACCGGAGCGAAGCTTGATCCTGGTGAAAGCGAACTCAACAGGTTCTCCTCGAGCCGACATGATGAACAAGGCGCCGCGTATTCCCCTTCCATCCGGTTCGTCGATGAAACGAAGGAAACCGGCTACGCCCAAGGGCTCGCCCTCGCCCAAGTCGCGGAACGGTATAGGCAAAGCAGCAGTCCTTAGACCTGGCGACGAGCGGGGCGGGATTCAGGCCCACGGGCAGAGCCGTCCGCCTCATGGATGGTGGCGGAGCCGGGATCGTCCGAAGCAGGGTGTTCCAGCGTGGTATCCTCCTCGTACCTGAACCGCACTTCGGTCACCTCGATGTCCGGTTCCAACTCAGGATACAGGCGGCGCAGGTCCCACTCGTTAATCCATCGCCGGACGAAGGAGCGGATTCTGGGCCGCCTCGTCTGAGCGATTCCGCGGTCAATGTCCGGGGCGTCCCAACTGTATGCCCGGGAATGAATGTCCTTCAGCTTCTCATACAGGAGGGAAAGGGTCGCGTCGTCTGGATCGTCCAGCGGGTGAATCCGTCGTTCAATTAGGCGCATCCCGGTTTCCGCCCGGGCAGAAGCCAAATTGTCTGTGTCCCTTCCCCTGGCCCGCAGGCGGGGGGCGGCCTTGTCCCTGTCTTCCTTGGTGTCGAGAACCAATTCGGCAAGACCGGCGGTGACGGTCCCCACGACTATCAGGCCCGGGTATTTCTCGTCGGCCGCATGACCCAGCCATCGGGTCAACTCTCCGTAGGACCGGGCGCGCTGGAGAACGCTGTAATTGGCGACCAACTCGATTTCGTCCATGAGTATAACCCAACCGCGGTAGCCGGCGGCCTTGATCAGTTCCAAGAGGAACCGCAGCTTCTGCGGGGGCATGTCCCTGGCTGTCGGCGCCCGAAAGGAATAGGCTTGGCGCTGGCCGATATGACTCAGCCCGTCCCGGACGCTCTTGAGCTGAATTTTCTCACCGGCCCAGAACCAATTGATTTCATTCAGGAGCTCTGGGTCATTGTCCTTTTCGTGGACCAACAGGGTCGCTGGCATGATACGATGCAGGCCATTGTCATCCCGGTTGGCCCACACGAAAAAATCGGCGTAGCTTTGGGAGCTGTATTCCAGCGTCTGGGCGATCTCCTCCACCATGTGGCCGGTAATCCCGGGAACCCTGCCGTTGGCCACGGCGGCTTTGAAAACCTTTTCCATGTCGAACAGCGGCGTTTCCTTGCTGATGACCACCCGGCTGCAAACGAAGTTCCGCTGCAGGGCCTGGGTCTCCAGGTAACTTAACAGGTGAGACTTGCCGGCGCCAAACTCCCCGGCAACCAGCATCCCCAGGCCGGAGTCTGCCATATCGGATTCGCCGGAGAAGCGGGCGAGCATGGAGTTGAACTCACGCTCAACGGAGGGTTGGTTGCACCCCAGGACCGCCACTGCGTCGCCGTTGGGCACCCCGTTTCTCAGGGCTTCCAGGGCCCGGCGGCTCGCCAGCCTGGACGATGTTTCCGCTGCGCCGGTTCCCATTGCGATCACTCCTGGACGGTGGTGTCCGCTAACCGGACCAGGGCAGCAAAGGGATTGCCCTGGTTCCGGTCCTGGACTTCATCGCTGATTCTTGCATAGAGCGCTTGATAGATGAAAAACCCCTTTCCGCGCAATTCCGGGTCCAGGAAGTCTTCGTCAGCCAGCACCACCATGAGAACGCCTTCCAGCCGGTCGGTACTGTCAATGAGTTCCCGCATCAGTTCATAGTGGTCCATGGTGGCTGGGCGGGAATAAAAGAACAGGCCGTCTCTCGGGTTCCGCCGCAGGGTCACCCGACAGTTGTCCAGCAGGACTAGTGTTCCTGCATATCCAACGTATTTCACCCAGTTGAAGAGGGATTCCAGGAAATGGCGGGCGTTGGTACGGACGATGCTGTTGTAAATGGAGTACCGCCGGACGCTGGAAACTCTTCGATTGCTCCCGGTCAACCATTCAATCAATTCCTCCCCTTGCCGGCTCTGCGCACCCCCGTCCATTTCCGCAAGACACAGATGGGTCATCGCCAGTCTGAAATCGCGGGACATCCCCCGGTTTTGAGTGACGGCCCCAGGCATCCTGCGGCGCAGGTCCAGAGCCACCTGGCTTTCCTCCACATCGTTGGCCGCGCTGATAGCCCCAAGAATCGGGGTATCGGCGATAGGGTCTATGGCCTTGGTTTGATAGGGCAATTCTTCGCACAACCTCAGAATTACCCTGCGGGCCAAAAGCCGCCAATCAACCTGCTGGGCGATGCGGAAGAAAATCTCTTGGGGCATGTGGACCCGGGTATCTCCCGAATCCACATGGACCACCAGGTAGTCCAGGCCGGAACCAATATCCTGAAGACGGCTCTTTACCAACGGCCCCAAGGCTTCCTTGACCGGTACGAGAAACTTGATGGACGAGCCGCCATCCCTTACGAATCCGTCCAGGTACTCGCTCTTGATTACCTTCAGCCATTCCTGGACATGAATCGCGCTGGTCACCGGCTGACCCCGCTGAATTGGATCCCGTAGTAGAGCACCGCTTCGCCGTTTGGTCCCACGAAAGATATGGTTCCCCTGGGATTCCTGGTGCCCGTGGATGCCGGGAAGGACACCCGGGCTCCTGAGCGAACTTCACTGACGCCGCTGTTTTCCAGGCTGTACAGGTCTCGCGCGAAGTCCAGCTGGCTGTATTCACGCTGCGCGCCGGGCAAGCCCGTGAACAAGCCGTATATGCGGTCCAGCCGGACGACTTGACCTACCCCGCCCAGTTTCAACCTGTCGCCGGTGTCGGACTGCGAAAGGGCCAGGTAGGCGCTGTATAGAGATTCCAGAAACGGCTGAGGCCTGAACCGGGGAGAGCTGTGCTGGAGCTTTGCCAGGTCTGACACGATTTTCGTCGGCCTGATGGATGAGCTTTGGCGCCGGTCAATCCGCACTGCCCGCTCCCCAGGCAAGACCCGAAGGACCGAAGGGTGAGCAATCAACCTGCCGTCCCTCTCAAACAGTTGGAGTCCCTCCTTCTTGGCTTCACCCTGCAATTCGCTGGCGTATCGGTCTTGCAAGTATGCCAGTTCTTCCTCGGGAGCGAAGGGCCAGGCTTGGGTTGCGTTGCCGACCTGTTGGCGAATCAGGCTCAGGCTTTCCTCCAGCCTGGCTGTCCCTCTCCTGATGGCGGCGATGTTGCCCGCCCTCGCGTCTCTCTGCAATTGGCGCGCCAGCCTGGAAACATCGCCCAACGCTTGTAACACCGAGTCCGCCGCCCTCTCAGTCGCGGCGAATCCTTCTTCGAAGGTGCTCATCCTTCCTTTCCATTTCTTGCCCTATATATAGGGAACTACATCGAATTTTACCTGAGGGGCAAACTGACGCGATTATCGCCCAAGCGCAGGGGAAATTCCAGCCCCTGTCGAATCAAAGGCAGGGCCTTTCCAAAGTTATAGAAAAGCATCAAGATAGGGAGGTGTGGAGGTGCGGGAATGGACCAAGGATCGGCTTTGGGAGAGGAGTTCGGGTTGCTGCGAGAGCACCTGGCGCGGTTGAGCGACCAGCGGCATCGCCGGGGTCTGGTTCATCCGCTGGAGGGTGTGTTGAGTTTGACGGTGCTGGGATTGATGTGCGGTTGTCCGTCGCTGAGCGCCATCCACCGTTTTGGGGACACCCAGCCCCAGTTGCTGCGCCGGTTGGGGTTGCGGCGCAGCCCGTCGGTGCAGACCCTGTCCCGGCTGCTGGGGATAGTGTCGGTGGGAGAGGTGCGCTGGGCGCTGCTGGAGTTTGTACTGACCTTGGAGCGGCGCCGGGGTCATGAAATCACCACGGCGGCGTTGGACTGCAAGACCCTGCGGGGAGTTCGGGAGGATGGGGAGCAGTTGAAGGCGCTGTGCGTCTTCAGCAGAGAGGGCTTGGCCGCCTTGGATCAGGTGGTAGTGGGCCACCATTTCGAGGAACCGCAGGCCTCGCAGGAGTGGATCGAAGCGGTGGCGAGCCATTGTCCCGGATTGCAGATGCTGACTGGGGATGCCCTGTATGCCGACACCGGTCTGGCCCAGGCCATCGTGGACCAGGGTAAGGACTACACCTTCAAGCTGAAAAAAACCAACCCCGACTCTACGAAGACGTGACCCTGCTCTTCTCCGAGGTTGCCGAGCCGGATTGGGAGGTAAACAGCAAGGGGCATGGGTGCCTGGAGCACCGTCAGGTCTGGGTATCCGGAGAACTGGAAGGCTACGGCGATTTGCCTGGTCTCTCCAGCGTGGCAATGGTCAAGAAGCGGGGGCAGTCAGGGCGACAAGGAGCCGGTGGACAGCGTCCAGTATGCGGTATCCAGCCGACGGGAGTTGCCGCCTTGGGAAGCCCTGAACCTGGTGCGGGGCCATTGGAGCATCGAAAACAGCTTGTTCCACGTCAAGGAGGACAGTTTCCGGGAAGACCGCTAGGTCCTGCACCGTCATCACCGGGGTACGGTCATGAGCCTGCTCCACAACGTGCCGGTCACTCTACTTCGAGGCGCCTGCGACCTCTGGTCGGAAAAGGAGCCTCTCATTGGTCGCGCCCAACGGCTGGCCGCACGGCCAATCACCCTCTTCTCTATGACTACCTGACTTTGGAAAGGCCCTGAACCAAAGGCCCGGTTTCTGACGTTTACCGCCGCGTTCGCGTCCCTGTCGGCGATGTGGCCGCAGGCACCGCAGCGGTACGTCCGGTATTCGGACTGTGGCGTCATGCTCCCGCATTCGGCGCACATCCGGCTGGTGTAGCGGGGGTTGATTTCCGCGAACTCCCTACCGGCCTATTCTGCCTTATAGCGAAGTTGGTCCCGCAGAATCCTCCAAGTCTGTGCCAGTATCTCCAGGTTCAATCCCGATTAGGCGGCGACGTTATGCCCAGGCTCTTCCACTGTGTCCGCCGGGATCCATGTCATGTTCCTGATTTCCAGCTTCTCGATGGCGATTCGTCCGAACCGCCGCACAACGTCCGTGGAAATGAGGTGGCATTCGTTCCGGTTGCGGACCGCTGCGTCGTATCTCTTTCGACAGCATCGCCGCCGTCCTGCGCCGCCGTTTGCTGCCCTTCGCCTTGCCGGCGACGGCTTGGCGCAACTACGTTTCCCTCGTCCGGTCAATCTACCGTCGCTCCACCATCTCGCCCTTGGACAGCGCGATGCGGTTGTTCACTCCCAAGTCCATTGCTATAGCCTCGGCGGAGGGAGGCACCGGCTCCTTCTCCGCCGCATACGACAAATCCGCGTACCAGCCGTTAGGGCGCAATACCAAGCGGGACACTTCAGGGATTCGGACGGTGGCAACGGGCGCTTGGGTCGCAATTCCATCGCGGGCAGGTCCTTGATGCGAATGTGAGCTTTGCGTCCGTCCAGCCTGACCTTCACCATCCCCTGCCTGGGTTGGGCCAGTTCGACGCAACGGAATCGGGATACAGGCTGGAACCTGGGGAATCTTGGTGCGCCTCCCTCCTTGACCCGGCGGAAGAAGGCGGTCATGGCCCGGTCGAGCCGCCGCAACACTCCCCTGGCCACGTTCACGTCGAGGACGGCCCATTCGGGAACGTCGGCGCGGATTGCGGTCACTTCGGCGTTTTGCCAGGACGATTGCAAAGTCGCTGTCACTGCCTGTCATTCTGAGCGAAGCGAAGAATCCTATCCTCAGCGCAGAGACCCTTCGCTCGGCTCAGGGTGCTATGAAGGCGACTTTGCAATCGTCCTGGGCGTTTTGCCGGTAGAGATTGATGGAGACGCCTGCCATGTGGTAGGCGTCGCGCCGCTCCTGGAGCGCGGCATTGTAAAGGCGGTTCAGCATGGCGCAGACTTCCTCCAAGCGGTAGTGTCCAGCTTTGCGGACATGACAACGCATCTGGTAAGTTGTGTGAATTTCCAGTATGTGTATGTTACATCACAAGTTGGGTATAATTTGGGGAATTATATCGAATTTTACCCAAATCACTACTGGCTGCGGATTCAACAATCAGGAAACATCAATATGCGGTAGCTTGGGTAACAAAGGATATAATTCCCTAAGGTTTTCTGCTCATGCCCCCAGCGTAACCGGCGACCTACCCTCATCCCAAGAGACCAACCGCGCAGGTTTCGCCATTTGTCACACACGCTCCGAGAGAGATCCATGGATTCGGCCTTTCGTGCGGTTCGTGGCGTGTCTTTGCGTCAAGTAGGTTGGTGTTCCTGAGAATACCATAAGTGGGAGTATTGTAAACGTTGGTACCATCAAAATACTGCTATTTTGTCCGTTCTGGATGGCGTTTGGATTGCCCAAGTTATCCAAGCTATTCCCAGTGGTATTGCTGTTATGGCGGCCCCGGTTATTACTATTGGGTTTCTTGCAGACATTTTGATCAGGATCCCGGCCAGTAACGCTGCGACCACAAGAGTTCCTATCGTCGCTTGCACTGCCGGTGTTCCCAGATTGATGATTATTGACGAGATGGGCACTATGTAAAGCAGCGTGGTTATGCCCCACATTACAAGTTGAGGTTTTATCTTTTCTCCTATGCTTTTCCTTTCTTCCATTACTGCTGGCAATAAAACGCATATACCTGTGACTACCAACAGTGCAATCAGGCTTGTGTTACTCTCTATTGAATCTGTGATCCACACTGTTACTGTTATCGCCGCTGCTACTACTGGGATTCCTATGGAATCTGTGCTGGTTCGGCTCCTGATCTGTTTCTGGATCTCTCCCGCCTTCGCCTTCATTACATTAATCCTCTTGGTCGCTGTTGCCCCTCTCCGGCACCTGTAGTGTCGCTTGACCTCGTGGGCGTACTTCTTTCCGGTTGAACCACCTGATTCGGAATGCTGCCTAGCCGAACGATAACCCTATCTCTATCGAACTTGCCAATACCAGTAAATGAACACCGCCAGGATGATCGTCCCTAAAGCCGTCCCTGACATCGCCAGAGCGATGATTATCAGAAGTTGGCTTGCGGGCTGACCGGTAGGCCCAACTTCTCCCTGCGGCCCTTTTTCTCCTGGCGGCCCCTGTGCGCCCGCTTTGCCAGCGGGTCCAGGCGCGCCTTCCGGCCCTCGCTCTCCAGTGAATCCCCGCGGCCCCGCAGGGCCTTGCATCAGCACGGTACCCTCAGTCCCTAATTGCGTCAAGAGAGGGAGAGTAGGTTCAGGCGTGGCAGTCAGAGCAGGCCCAGGTATGGCTGACGAAATGGCCGTGATGTTGAATGGAAATATATTTACACCCTGCCCCCATACCGCAGTCTCTCTGGCCCCGTGCCCGCCAACCCTGAAGGTCAACGTTGTCACCCGGGACGGAGGCGACGGTACAATCAGAATGTAGTTGACTTCCGGCGTCAGGACGCTGGAAGTGGTTGCCGCGACCACGGTTCCGGCGGAGAGCGCTTCAATGAGCGTACCTTCCGGAGCCAATTCGTTGTCGATGTATGCATTGCCCCCATACCGGGCGACAGATGAGTCTGACTGCCCTGTGACTGTTGAAGGGATGCTCAACAATAGGACGACTCCGACGACCATGAGAGCGACCGTACTCAGGGCCAACTTCGGTGTTATCTGCTTTGACATCCTTGTTCTGCTCAAGAGCTAAATAGACCTCCGCGAACGAAAGAGTGAGGCACATAGCGACGATCTAAGTCAAAAACGCAAGGTCGGACGCCTACGACGCGAAATACCCCGGCAATACGACCGCAGGTATTGCTAACAACGTCGCAGCTGGCAGCATGAACGCATTTTACCAGATTTTGCTATCGCTGAACCCTTGTCAGCCCCCGTTCCCAGGACGATTGCAAAGTCACCGAAATCCCAGGACCGTTACTCCTGAGCTTGTCGAAGGAAGGGTAACTCGGAATCCGTTAGGGATACTCTGAACAAGTTGGGCTGATTATGGCAAAGTAAGGGGAACTGGGC
>VXOI01000034.1 GCA_009840175.1 Chloroflexota bacterium
GGGACGCGGAGGATGTGGCCGCTGCCGCGCAGCAGGCGGTGGCCGACGCTGATGCCGCCGCCGACTTCGTACTCCGGGGCTTGCAGCATCTCGCCGTTCTCGATGATGGACGCCTTGGCGGTGGTGCCTCCCATATCGAGGGTCATCAGGTTGGGCATATCGAGACGGCGGCCCAAGTGGAAGGCTCCCACGACGCCTGCGGCGGGGCCGGACTCGATGCAGTAGACGGGGCGCTCCATGGCGATGCCGGAGGTAGCGAGGCCGCCGTTGGACTGCATGACGGCGAGAGGCACGGTGATGCCCATATCCTCAAGGCCCTCGGTGAGCAGGGTTAGGTAGCGCTCCACGACGGGACGGACATAGCTGTTGATGACCGTGGTGCTGGTGCGCTCGTACTCCTTCATTTCGGGCAGGAGGTCTGAGGAGAGAGTCTGGATTACTCCGGGGGCGCGCTCAGACAAAGCCTGGGCGACGTATTGCTCGTGGGCTGGGTTGGCGTAGGAATGGAGCAGGCATACGGCGACGGACTCGACGCCGCTGTCCACGACGGCCTGGACTGCGCGGTCAACGTCTCCGGTATCCAGCGGACGCAGGACCTCGCCGCGGAAGTTGAGACGTTCGCCCACTTCCAGGCGGTACTGGCGCTTGACCAGCGTGGGTGACTTTTCGTAGTAGAGGTCATAAAGGCGCGGGGTGCGGTTCCGTCGGAACTCCAGCACGTCGCGGAAGCCCTCGGTGGTGATGAGGGCCATGTGCGCGCCCTTTTCCTCGATTATTGCGTTGGTGGCGACGGTAAAGCCGTGGCCGACCTCGGTGACCTCGCCGGGCTGGATGCCCAGCTCTTCCATGCCGACGCGGATGCCGCTGAGGACGGCGCGGCTGTAATCGTCGGGGGTGCTGGCAACCTTGCGGGTCAGCACCTGGCCATCGTCGCCGAGGAATACAATGTCGGTGAAGGTGCCGCCGATGTCTACGCCGATACGGAAGTCTGGCATTATTACTGCTCACGTGCTGGAGTATGTCAGGTGCTAGGTATTTCCCTTTCTTTGGCCTTCTTTATATCACAAGAGGGGTTTGGATTCCCGCCTTCGCGGGAATGACGGTGGGAGAGCGGGAATGACGGTGAGGGGAGAAGCATGACGGTGACGCGAAGAGACTATCTCGGCGGGAGGGATTTCACCCCCCTATCCTTCCCGCTCGAGGGTGAGAAGATTACTCTAGTCGCCGACGCACTTGCCGACCCAGGCGCGGCCGTCGCGGGCGAGGAAGTCGTCGGCAGAGAAGGGGCCTTCCGTGCCGGGGTCGTAGATTTCCGGGAGGCGGACCGATGGGCCGGAGAGGCCCTCTATGAGAGGGTCCATGATGCTCCAGGACTGCTCAATCTCGTCGCTGCGGATGAACAGGGAGGCGTCTCCATTGAGGGCGTCGAGCAGCAGGCGCTGGTAGGCATCGGGGATTTCCTGGCCGCCGAAGGAGTCTTCATAGTGGAATTCGAGGTTCACCGGGCGGAGGTGGAGGGTAGAGTCGGGGGTCTTGGCCTGGAATTCCAGATGCACGCCCTCGTTGGGCTGGACGCATATTGACAGGGTGTTGGAGGTTATGTCACCGCTGGTGCCCTGAGGGAATATGAGGTGGGGCGGACGCCGAAACTGGATGAGGACTTCGGTCTTTTTGCTGCTCAAGGCCTTGCCGGAGCGCAGGTAGAAGGGAACGCCCTGCCAGCGCCAGTTGTCTATGTCGAGACGGAGGGCGGCGTAGGTGGCGGTGCGGGAGCCGGGTGGGACGCCGGGTTCGTCCAGGTAACCGTCGTACTGGCCCTGAACCGCCAAGTTGGGGGCGGCGTGGGCTGAAATACGTCGCACCGCTTTGAGCACCTTCACCTTTTCGTTGCGGAGGGTGTCGGCCTCAAAGGTGGAGGGCGGCTCCATAGCGACCACGGCCAGCAGTTGCAACAGGTGGCTCTGGAACATATCGCGCAGAACGCCGGCGCGGTCATAATAAGGCGCGCGCTCGGCGATGGAAACGGACTCGGCCACGGTAATCTGGATGTTGTCTATGTAGTTGCGGGACCAGATCGGCTCGAAAATGGCGTTGGCAAAACGGAAGACCAGCAGGTTCTGGACGGTCTCTTTGCCCAGGTAGTGGTCAATGCGGTAAACCTGGTGCTCGGCGAATACCGAATGCACAACCCGGTTGAGTTCCTCGGCGGTTTCCAGGTTTACTCCGAAGGGCTTTTCCACTATCAGGCGGCGCCAGCAGCCATTTTCTACCTGGTAGCCCGCCCTGCCTAGAGTCTCGACAGCCGGGGCGAACAGGAAGGGGGCCAAGGCCAGGTAGTACAGGCGGTTGGCGGGAGTACCGGGGGATTCGATATTGGACAGGGTACGCTCCAGGTCGCGAAGTCCGTCGGGGGCTGACACATCGCCGTAGCAACTGTGGATGCTGTCGGCCAAGTCGTTCCAGACCTCGGGAGCAGGAGGAAATTCAGAATCCTGGCCGAAGCCCTGATAAAAGAAAGCACGAAATTCGTCGGCAGTCATATCGCTGCGGGAGACGCCGACTATACGGACCTCGGGACCCAAGCGGCCCTTGGAGTAGAGGTCGGCCAGCGCAGGGGCGAGCTTGTTGCGGGTCAAGTCGCCCGAAGCGCCGAATATGACGATGGTGGTGGTCTGGTCGGACATTCCCTCACCCTCACCCTAACCCTCTCCCAGAGGGAGAGGGAGCTATCGGTGGCCGGGCTAATCGCCGGTGCGGCGGACGGCGTGGCCGCCGAACTGCTGGCGCAGGGCGGCGAGGAGCTTGGCCCCCAACGGGCCTTCCTGCCGGGAGCGGAAGCGCTGCTGCAAGGCCGCCGTGATTGCAGGGACGGGGACGGCAAGGTCAACCGATTCCTGAACCGTCCAGCGTCCTTCGCCCGAGTCTTCAACGAAGGCTTGCAGGCTTTCCAATCCAGGGTCTTCCTTAAGGGCGGCAGCGGCAAGATCAAGGAGCCATGAGCGGACAACGGCGCCGTGACGCCAGGTCTCGGCGATGGCGGCAAGGTCGAGATCGAACTCTTCCTTGGCGGCAAGGAGCTCGAAGCCCTCGGCGTAGGCTTCCATGAGGGCGTACTCCACGGCGTTATGCACCATTTTGACGTAGTGGCCCGCGCCGTTGGGGCCGAGGTGGGAGTAGCCAGCGGTCTCACTGGGGGCGAGGGAACGAAAAGCGGGCTCGAGGCGTTTCACCGTCTCATCGGGGCCGCCCACCATGAGGCAGAAGCCGTTGGTCAGACCCCAAATGCCGCCGCTGATGCCCACGTCAACGAAATCTATGCTCCACTCCGCCAGTTCCTGACCGCGCCGTATGGAGTCCTTGTAGTTGGTGTTGCCGCCGTCCAGGATCACGTCGCCTGGGGAGAGCAATGGGGACACGGCAGAGACGGCGTCTTCGGTCACCGGTCCGTGGGGCAGCATGAGCCATACTGCCCGTGGAGGGGCGAGCAGGGAGACCAATTCGGCCAGCGAACCGGCTCCTTCAGCGCCGTATTCCGCGCAGGCGGCTACGGCCCGGGCGTCAAGGTCGAAGGCCACGACGCGGTGGCCGCCCAGAATGAGCCGCCGGGCCATGTTGGCGCCCATGCGCCCGAGGCCGATGAGTCCCAGTTCCAAGGATGCGCCTCCTTCATTATCTCCGTGGGAGAATCACTCTCTCCCTCTCCCTCAAGGGATTAAGGAACTCTTTGAGAGCCTCAAAACTCTTCGAGGAGACGCCGCAGGCCGCTGATGGCGTCGTCGCCCAGGTTGACGGACATCAGGCGACGGCCAAGATTGGTGAGCGCCTGGTAGTCGCCGATGGCCTGGGCGGCAGCGAGAACGTCGAACCCGTAAGGTTGGCCCGGAATCGGCAGTTCTTCGTTGCGATTGGTGGTCAGTTGCAGGTAAAGACCCGAACCGGGGCCGCCCTTGTGCAACTGCCCGGTGGAATGGAGATAGCGGGGCCCGTAACCGGCGGTGGTTGCGATGCGGTACCGCTCCATTATTTTCGACCGCAGTTCGTCCAGCAGCCGGTCGGCCTCAGCATCCACAGGCGTGTAAGAAACTATGGCGAAATAGTCGCCGGGAAGGGCCTTTTCGAGCAGAGACGCCACGGATCCTTCGACAAGCTCAGGATGAGCGGTTGGCGATTCCGGGAAGTGAGCGGCTGGTAATTCGGGCGGGCGAGGGGTTGGTTGTTCGGGAAGATGCACGGTTGGGAACTCGGGCAGGCTGCCCCGGCCCAGGAAGGCTTCCAGCAGGACGTCCGTGTTGTCCTTCGCGCCCTGAACGTCGGGCTGGTCGAAGGGGTGAACGTCGAGCATCGAACCCGCTATGGCGGTGGCGTATTCCCAGCGGAAAAACTCCGCGCCAAGGTCATATACGCTGGTCAGCTCCAGGCGGGCCACCGGGTGTCCAGCGGTCTCCAGACGTTCAACGGCATCGTCGCACCAGTGAAGGCCAGGCTCATCGTCACCTTTCCCGGTGCGCAAGTAGATGAACAGCCGGTCGTCGCCATAGCAGTCCGGGGAAAGCAGAGGCTCCCCAGCCACAGGGACGATGCCACGCCCCTCCTTGCCCAGGCTTTCAGCGATCATCTGCTCGACCCATAGGCCGAAGCTGTCTATCGGCGGAGGGGTTATCAGGGTAACCTTATCCCGGCCCGCAAGGGTCATAGCGCCAAGCAAAGCGCCCAATTGCAGGCCGGGGTTTGCCTGGGCATCGTCTCCCAGGCACCGGTTGCGCATAGAGGCAGCGGTGTCCAGCAGGCGCGCCACGTCTATCCCTGCCAGAGCGGCGGGGAGCATCCCGAACCACGACAGCACGGAGTAGCGCCCGCCAATGTCGGCGGGGTTCAGGAACACCCGACGGAAGCCCGCCTCGCGGCCAAGACGCTCCAGCGGGGTCCCGGCGTCGGTGATGGCGACGAAGTTGGCTCCCGGGTGTCCTTCGACAGGCTCAGGGCGAGCGGAAAAGGCAGATTCGGTCAAGTGGCGGAAATGGCGGTAGAAGGACAGGGTCTCGATAGTGCCGCCGGACTTGGAGGAAACGATGAACAAGGTATGGGCCGGGTCAACGGCCTGGGTGACGGCTGCGACCTGACCTGGGACAGTGGAGTCCAGCAGAGTGAGCCTGGGGTTGTCTTTCGACGGGGAGCGATTGCCGAGAAAAGAGCGACGCAGGACTTCCGGGCCCAGGCTGCTGCCGCCCATCCCGAGCAGCACGACGTCGCGGTATCCTTCGGCGCAGATTTCGTTGACGAAGGCCGAGAGGTCCGGCAGATGGGGGCGCAGGAAGCTCCCGGCATCCAGCCAACCCAGGCGGTCTGCGATTTCCCGCGGGTCTGGACGCCAGACGGTATGGTCGCGTTCCCGAAGGCGCTCCGGCACACGCTGCCTGATCAGGCCGTCAAGGGCCTGCTGCGTTATCTCGGACATCGTTTGCGCGGAGGCGTTCACACTTATCCGCCATTAACCAGCTTGCGGGCTTCCTCGACGACGCGGGCGGCGGTGAAGCCGAACCGTTCCAGCGCCACGGCGCCGGGTGCCGACGCGCCAAAGGTGGACATCCCTATTGACGCACCATCCAGCCCTACGTACCTGGCCCAGCCTCCGGTTGCGCCGGCCTCCACCGACAGGCGCGCTCGCTGACCGGGGGGAAGGACGGCGTCACGGTACTCCTGTGGCTGCCCGTCGAACAACTCCCAGGACGGCATGGATACCAGGCGGGCGGTAATTCCCTCTTCCTTCAGAGCCTGGGCGGCCTCAAGGGCGACGTGGACCTCTGACCCGGTAGCGATGATTATGACCTGCGGCCCTTCGCCACCGGGGATGGGGGTGTCTTCCCATAGAACGTAGCCACCCCTGGCCGCGCCTTCGGCGGGAGGAAGACAGTTGGCGCTGGCCGAGCCGGTGGAAGGTTCCAAAACGGGGAGGTTCTGACGGCTCAGGGCCAGGGCAGTGGGACCGCTACTACGTTCCAGGGCGGCCTGCCAGGCGGCGGCGGTTTCCGTGGCGTCGGCAGGGCGAATAACCGCCAAGTTGGGCATGGCGCGCAGGGACATCAGGTGTTCTATGGGCTGGTGGGTCGGGCCGTCTTCGCCCAGGCCGACGGAGTCGTGAGTGAAGACATAGATGACCTGCTGCTCCATCAGCGCGCTAAGGCGCAGGGCGGGACGCATGTAGTCGGAGAATATCAGGAAGGTGGAAGCGTAGGGGATTGCGCCGCCGTGGACGGCGATGCCATTGCAGACGGAGCCCATAGCGTGTTCGCGCACGCCGAAGTGGAGATTGCGTCCGTCGAAGTTACGAGGGCCAATGTGGCCCTCGCTGTTCAGGATGGTCAGCGTCGAAGGGGCCAGGTCGGCGGAGCCGCCAATAAGATTGGGGACGGCAGCCGCGATGGCGTTCATAACCTTCCCGGACGCTTCGCGGGTTGAGACGGACTTGCCGTCATCAAACAGGCCCGACATGCCGCCATTCCATCCGGGGGAGAGCTGGCCGCTGAGCGCCGCCGACAGTTGAGCGGCTTCCTCGGGGAAGCTGTCGCGATAGCGTACGAAGGCGTCCTGCCATTCCTCCTGATATTGCCGTCCACGTTCCCTGGCCCTGAGGAGGTGTTCGCTCACTTCCCCCGGGACGGTGAAGCTGTCGGAGTGGGGCCACGCCAGTTCCTGACGGGTCAGTTCGACTTCGTCATCGCCCAGGGGAGCGCCGTGGACGCCAGCGGTGCCAGCCTTGTTGGGACTGCCGTAGCCGATGACGGTATTGCAAACGATCAGGGTTGGTTTGTCAGCCTCTGCTTTCGCTTCGGCGATGGCAGCGGTTACGGCGTCGAGGTCGCGCCCGTCCATCGCGCCCAACACCTGCCAGCCGTAGGACTCGAACCGGCGAGGCACGTCTTCGAGGAAGGCTATGTCGGTGTCTCCCTCGATGGAAATCTGATTGTCGTCATATATGGCGATGAGCTTGCCCAAGCCAAGGGTTCCGGCGAGAGAGGCGGCTTCGGAGGCCACTCCTTCCTGAAGGTCGCCATCTGAAACCAGGGCATAGGTGTAGTGGTCAATGATTTCGTGGCCGGGGCGGTTGAAGCGAGTGGCCAGCCAGCGCTCGGCGAGGGCCATGCCCACGGAGTTGGCGAGTCCCTGGCCCAGCGGACCGGTGGTGACTTCGACGCCGGGGGTGAGACCGTATTCAGGGTGTCCAGGGGTCTTGCTGCCCCACTGCCGGAATTGTTGCAATTCTTCCATGGGAAGGTCATAGCCGGTCAGGTGGAGCAGGGAATACAGCAGGGCCGAGGCGTGTCCGGCGGAAAGGACGAAGCGGTCGCGGTCGGGCCAGCCGGGGTCAGATGGGTTGTGCTTGAGGAAGCGGTCCCACAGGACGTAGGCCATGGGGGCGGCGCCCATGGGGGCGCCGGGATGGCCTGAGCGAGCCCTCTGCACGGTGTCAACGGAGAGCAGCCGGATGGTGTTTACGCAAAGCTGGTCAAGAGCCGAAACGGTCAAGGCATTCCCCTATGCACAGCGGCCCCGTTATTCAACGAGCTCGGACAACGAGCTCACGGTGCGGCGGACTCAGGACAGGGCGCCCTGGCCGCCCGGTTCCGCCCGAGAGTTATTCAAGCAGCCCCTGGGGGGCGCGGCGGGCATCGCTGTCCCAACCTGTGGATATGGTATCCAACGGCGCGTAATCTGTCTATTGCATGGGCGCAAAAAACAGGCCCTTTGCAAAGTAATGTCTGAATCAGGATTGCAAGGATGCTCAGGATTTCGGGGGCATCCAAAAATCCTGACAGGAGTTACGCAGTTGGGCCACTTGATTCCCGTTTTCGCGGGAATGACGGGAGTGTGGTTGATCTCTTCTATGTTGAAGTGCGTAAGTCCTATCCTGATTCAAACAATCGTCCCCGACAAAGACTTCGCAAAGGTCCTGACGCAAATAAACCCTCCCCGGAAGACACCGGAGAGGGGATTCGGGTGGAAAGGATGCCCTGGTTTAGAAGGCGGGCATATCGCCGAGGGTGGCCTCGGTTTCCAGGACAGACTCACCACGGTAGAGACGAACGGAAATCCGCTGTCCGGGGTGGTTGTCCAGCAAGAACTTGGAGAGATCGCCGGTGTTGCGGATGGGCTGGCCGTCCATGGCCACGATGACATCGCCGCCCTGCAGTCCAGCGGATTGGGCGTCAGATCCTTCGACCACGCGGGCAACGAGGATTCCTTCCTGCACCGGAACGCCCATGTGAGTAGCAATGACCGGAGTCAGGTTCAAGGGAGCGATACCCAGATAGCCGCGCTCCACGGAGCCCCGTTCGATCAACTGACGAGAGACAGTCATGGCGTCATCTATGTTGATGGCGAAGTTGATGCCCTGACCGCCGTTGAAGCTGGCAGTGTTGACGCCTACGACTTCGCCCCGGTCGTTGACCAGGGGGCCGCCGCTGTTGCCCGGGTTGATGGAGGCGTCAGTCTGGATCAGGTCAACGAATGTGTCCTGCAACCCGGCTTCAATGGAGCGTCCCAGGGCGCTGATGACGCCCTTGCTGACAGTCGGCCCGCCCGGCAACGCCAGGGCGTGGCCGATGGCGATTACGTCCTGCCCCACTTCCAGACTATCGGCACTGCCGGGATGGGCAGGCTTCAACCCCATGGCGTCAATCTTGACGACAGCCACGTCCGGGTTGGGATCGCCGCCCACCAGGCGGGCCGAGTAGCTTTCGCCGTTGTGCAGGGTTACGACGATGGATTCCGCGCCGTCTATCAGGTGATTGTTGGTCAGCACGTAGCCGTCGGACTGCAGGATGATGCCGGTGCCGACGCCGATGCCGGGCGATGCCGGATTGGTATCGCCAGTGCGCGGGGGAATGGTAAGCACATGAACGACGGAGGGGGTCAACTGACGAACCACGTCAACGGTGGAAAGTCCCTCGCCGGACGCGCCACTCACATCCGCAGCAGATTCGGAGCCAGAGCCACAGGCAACCGCCAGCAGAACGGCGAGAACCAGCAGCGCGGACGGAAGGGCCGTCGAGCGCCACTTGCCTTCCCTGTATTTCCTACTCTGCCTTGTCATGATCCGCTGCGGCCTGTGGCCTATGTGTTATTCGTTCCAGTTGCCGGGGTTTAGTCACATCTATTTTACAGCGGATAGACCTGTTGACGCTATTCCCAATTGCACATTGCAGAAATTATGGTGTTCAACTGTCCTCTGACCGCCCACCCTTCGACAAGCTCAGGATGAGCGGCCGTCCGATTAATCCACGAATCACGGACAAAGGTCAGTGCCGCGACTCGGCACGGGAGAGCGCCGCCGAATCTAGTGACCGTTGCGGTCGAGGGCCGGGAAGATATGGTCCCGGAAGGCTTCCATCTCGCCGGTGGCGAATTCATAGGTAGCCCCGGTCATCAGGTACAAGTGGGTGAGGCCCTCCTTTTCGGCCTGCTTGATGCGATTGGCGCAGTGCTCAGGGGTGCCGATGAGACCCATGTAGTCGCAGATGGCGGCGAGGGCGTCATCAGGTAGGAAGGAGCACAGTTCCTGCGCCTTCTCCCAGTCCTCGGCGTGGGGGACGTCGGGGTACAGGTCCCACAGTCCTGCGGGCAGTTCCAGGTCGCCAACGTCAATGCCGGCGGCCTTGAGCCAGCGCTGATAGGTCTCTTCCATCAGGCGCGATACAGCCAGGGGGCGGGCAATTTCGCGGGCTTCCTTCAGGTCGTCCTTGATGATGGTGGTGGCGGTGAATATGGTTTCCACATCGTCGGGGTTGCGGCCTGCGGCACGGGCGCCGTCGGCGATAATCTCGCGGGCCTCGGACACCGCTCCCGGGTGGATGCCGGTCATCAGCAGCGCGCCGTCGGCCACCTCGCCAGCAACCTTCATTACCCTGGGCCCGGTTGCGGCGATATAGACCGGAGGAGGAGGGGCTTCGCCGCCGTGCTTCATGCGGCTGTTGGCATCGTTGCCGAAAGAGACCATATCGCCGGACATCAGTTCCTTCATGGTAACGACGGCGTGCCGCATCTGGCGGACGGTAGCGGGCGGGATGCCGATGGTTGCGGTGGAGCTGTAGCCGCGCCCGATCCAGACCTGCACCCGGTCGGGGGCAAGCTCTGCCACGGTCTGCGCGGCGGAGGCAACCACGGACGGGTGGCGGGTGGCCGGATTGGTGACCGCCGAGGCGACGTTGATGCGGTCGGTGGCCTGCAGGGCGGCGGCCATGGCGACAAAGCAGTCGCGCTCCAGCAGTTGAGAGTCGAGGATACCCACGCCGTCGAACCCGGCGTCCTCGCATTGTTTCACGAAGTCAGCCACCATCGGCATGGGCTTGCAGGGAGGCACACGGAGGTCAATCTTGATGGACATGGTCTGCTCCTAGGCTATGGGGTTTTTGACGCAATGGCGCAAAGGCGCGATGATTTAGCTTTGCTTGGTCAGCTCTTCGCTCAACCGTCGGATAACTGTTTCAACTTCCTCTTCGGTCAGATTGAGCGGGTCTACGGCCAGCTCGTAAGGGCCGCCCAACTGGTGCAGGTGAATCTCGGGCGCTCCTCGCTCCATGGCGGCGGCGATGGCGTCGCGGGACGGGCCGCGCCACTCGTCGGTGAAGCGAATTACTGCGCAGGGAATCAGGTAGTTGCAGCGGTCATGCTGTAGGCTCACGTCCAGTCCTGGGATTTCGACCAAGGCGTCTACCACCCGTTGCATCATGCTCCGGTATTGGGCGGTCTCAGCCTCTTCATCTTCTTCTACGAAGGCAGACAGAGAAGCCACCAAGCCGACGACTTCTTCCTTGGCGACCTTCATGCCGCGTCCCAGGAACTGGGCCGGGTTGGCCTGGGCGGCGGCGGCTTCAATAAGGTCGGCGCGACCTACGAGGACGCCGCTGCCTTGCGGCCCGCGGATGCCCTTGCCTCCGCTGTACACCACCATGTCGGCCCCGTCTTTGAGGTAGCGGTACAGGTTGGCGCGGGGCGGCAGCATCGAGGCGGCATCCACTATGACCGGCACATCATGGGCGTGGGCAATCTCGCATACTCGCTCCAAGGGCAGCACCCTGTTGCTGGAGAATGGGGCGCAGAGGTAGGCTACGGCGGCGGTGCGTTCGTTGATCGCGCCCTCAAGCTGCCAGGGGTGGGCGAAAAGGTAGTCGCCGAATTCGACCATCTTCGCGCCTGCGGCGCGGTAGGCCTGGTCGTAGGGGAAGCGGTGCATGGTGTGAATGACGATTTCGTTCTTCAGGCCGTCCGTGTCGGGCAGTTTTCGCATTTTAACCGGGTCGTTGCCCGCGATGACAGCGGCCGCCTGCAATACCAGGCCGCCTGCCGCCCCGCTGCAAACGAAGCCCGCCTCCGCCCCGGTGAGGCGGGCGAGTTCCCGGCCTGCCGCGCGGTTGAGGTCGTCTATATTCACCATTATCCGCGCTGCCTTTTCCATCAACTCCAGCGTCTCGGGGCGGGTGCGAGTCCCGCCAAGGCGAGTGATGGAACCTGCGGCGTTGATGATCTGGGAAATTCCCATCCGTCGGTAGATGGCGTCAACGTCCCATGCGTTTGAGTTGTCAACCACGGCTAACTCCTGCTTTCGGCTGTTGGTCCGCCGCACACCCGGGAAGACGGCTGCGGATGATTATATCAACATCAACGGCCCTGCGGACGTGTGGTAACATTTCAGCAGATTTTTTCTCCCGCAGCGAGGGAGTCAGGGTGAGGACGTATTATGTCAGCCGTCAAGGGAACTCTTGAAGAGCTCACCACAAAGGCGAAAATCGGGCTGGTGGTGGTGAGCGCCTCGACAGTTTCGGAGCTTCGATACCCGCGAGCGGCGCCGGATGTGGGATTCCTCGCCAGCCGGATGCTGCTGGGCGGAGACCACGGGCTGGAAGCGCTGCTGGAGATGGAGCGGAACTCGCCGCGGGCGGTGCAGGAACTGGCCTCGGCGGGGGTGGACTCCATCGCCTACTGCTGCACGGTCAGCGGTGCGCAGCGGGGGCTGGCCAAGGACCGGGAGTTCTGCGAGGAAATGGAGCGCCAATGGGGATCGCCAACAACCTCGACCATGCTGGCCGCGTCGGAGGCGTTGCTGCACCTCGGCATACGCAAGGTGGTATTGACCAGCCCCTACCCTCACAGCTATCACGAGGCAGAGAGCCGATACTTAGCCGAAGCGGGCATCGAGACGGTGGCCGCGTCCGGCATGGGGTTCCGGGAAGCCGCCGAGTTCGCCGCCGTTCCGCCCGACGAGATATATCGCTTCTCGCTGGAGGCGTGGCAGCAGAGCGGCGGAGAGGCAGACGGGCTGTTCATAAGCTGCATGAACTTCGACGCCATGGCCGCAGCCCAGGCCCTGGAGGACGCCATCGGCAAGCCTGTCGTGACCTCGCACTCGGCCACGCTATGGCGAGCGCTGGCGCTGGCAGGCGTCGCAGAGCCAGTGCATGGGTACGGGCGTCTGCTGGCGGAATCACGGGTTGTGTCGTCGCTAGTCGCGGCGTAGGGGCGGGTTTGAAACCCGCCCCTACGAGGACGTCAAAAACCAAACGCGCCATTAGTCATTAAATTGGAACAGAATTAGGAGAATTGAAAATGACTACCGCCGACCGTCTTAATGCTATGCCGCTGGGCGAGGCGATGTTCAGCCAGCGGGCCATCCGCCGCTTCAAGCGAGACCCCATTCCCAATGATGTGCTGGAAGACATCATGCAGGCGACCATACGCGCGCCCAACGGCGGCAACAATCAGCAGTGGCGCTTCATACTGGTGAGGGATCCGGAAAAGCGCGATAAGCTGGCAGAGCTGTACCACGAAGCCTGGTGGGCCAAGCGGGCGGACGCGGGCATCATGGGCCCGGAGGACATTCCGCCAGGCAAGAGTTCCATGCGCTCGGCGATGCGAATGGCCAACGAGATTGGCGACGCACCGGTGATGGTGCTGGTGTGCGCCACGGCCAAGGGAGCTCAGGCGATGGGGTCGGTGATTCCGTCGGCGCAGAATATGCTGCTGGCGGCGCGGGCTTTCGGCGTGGGCGGCACCATAGCCACGCTGCATCCGGTGGTCGAAGAGCGGGTACACGCCCTGTTCGGCATTCCCGATAACGCCCAGGTAGTCTACTGTATGCCGCTGGGCTACCCGCGGGGCGAGTTCGGTTCGGTGCAACGGCTCCCGCTGGCGGAAGTGTGCGGCGTGGACGGCTGGGGCAACAACTATCCCGGGTAGGGGGCTTCCATCTCCGAGGTAGATTGTCCGAATCAGGATTCGCAAGATTTGAGGATTTTCAGGATAGGAGTTACGCAGTTGGAGAGGACGCCCTCACCCTAACCCTCTCCCAGAGGGAGAGGGAACAGCATTCAACTGCGCAATTCTTATCAGGATTCAGACTTGGAAGGTTCCTAGCCGCCGAACAGGTCCCTAATCCGGTCGAGGAAGCCGCCTCGGCTGCCACCACGCTCCATGAACCTTGCCCATTGTTGCTCGGCTGACCCGGAGCGGCGCAGGTCGCGGGCGCGCCGCTTCATCAGGTCCAATACCCTTTCTTCCTCTCCCTTGTCCAGCCAGTAGCCATGATTGTTTGGGCAATGGTCTATGGGCAGGTTATGGGCGCGGTAGTTGAAGACGTCCATGGCGGCTCCGCAGTGAGGGCAGGGCCGCTCACCGGAGCGCCGGGCGTACTCTCGCTGTCCTTTCAGGATTTCGTCGCGGTTGGCGGTGTCCTCCAGCAGGTCCAGTTCATCGAAGTCAAGCCACAGGCCCAGGCACTGGGGGCAGTGGTCTACTTCAAGGCCGCGGTGCTTGCGTTCGTCCAGGGCCACGTTGCAGTCGGGACAGTTCATACTTGGCGCTCCGGTTGATGCAGCATCTGGGTGATTTAGCCCATTACGCGGCGGAAGAAGTCCATGGCGTTGCCGCCGATTATCTTGCGGACGTTTTCGTCGGAGTAGCCCCGGCGGATGAGGCCGCGGACTATGTTGCCGCCGGCGGCGGGGGACTCCAGGCCGTTGAGGTAGGGGGCGGGCAACTGGTCGGGACCGTCGCGGCCCATCACCACCCGGTGGAAGGCCACGTGGTCGCCGATGGTAGTGTCGGTGCCGATGCCCACGTGGTCTACGCCCACAAGGTTGACCATGTAATCGTAGTGGTCCAGGACGCACTCGATGTCCTGCTCCGGGTCGTCGCTGAGGGAGTTGGGGACAGCAGTGATACAGATGAGGCCGCCGTTTTCGGCGCAGGCCGCCAGCTCCTCGTCGTGGCGGGTGCGGCGGTTGGGGCGCAGGGTGTAGGCGGCGTTGTGGCTGAACGCCACCGGAACGCGGGAAAACTCGATGGCGTCCAGGGCGCTGGGCGTGGAGACGTGGGACAGGTCAATAGCCATGCCCAGGTCGTTCATGCGGCGGACGACCTCTATGCCGAAGTCACTAAGGCCGCCGGGGTTGCGCTCGTACATTCCATCGCCGATGTAGTTGCGGCGATTGTAGGTGATGCCAGCCAGGCGTACGCCCATGCTGTATAGCTGATCCAGCCGCTCGATGCGGTTGCCGATGGGAAGGTGCTCCAGAGTGGGCATGAATCCCAGGTTGCCCTGCTGCTTGGCAGCTTCGATGTCGGCGGCGTTGCCAACACGGGTGATGCCTTCCTGCATCGCTACGTCGGCCACCATGTTGCCAACCTCGGCGGCGACGTCGTCGTACTCGACGAAGGACATATCGGCGGTGCTCTTTAGGCCGCCGAAGACGTTGGCGGTGGTGATGGCCGTCCAGCCGCCGGCGCGGGCGGCGTCGTAGCCCCATTGGTAGCGGCCCACGCGGACGAGGTCTATGAGCTGCTCCATCACCTCGGGCAGAACGAAGGGGTGCTGGTGGACATCCACCGTTATCGCATCTTCAACTATGTTGCAGTAGCGAACTTCCTCACCGGCGTCAAGGGGCACCAAGGATGACGGGACGCGGCCCACCTGGCGGGCCAACGGGATTCCAGCAGCCATTTTCATGCTCCGCAGGGTTGGATGTGTTTAGTTGACGGAAATGGGGGCGCCAGCGCCGCCGGTCTGCTCGTTGACGAGAAAGGTGGCCTGGTCGCGCCCGTATACGGTTTCCAGTTCGGCATCGAAGCGCTGTCCGCCGAGGCCGCCCATGACCTCGTAGCGTCCTTCGGTGAGCAGGCGGCCCTCGAAGCTGTCGTGCTTCACTTTCCGCTCGGATTCTCCTTTTAGATACATCTCGACTGCCTGGACCATCAACTCGTTGGACTCTTCGTGGTTCAGGTAGTTGGAGGAGCGAAGGAACACGTAGCCCCATCGGATGCCCATGTGTTCCATCATCATATCGTAGCCTCGCTTCCGGGGCCTCTGCTGCGGTAGGGGAGATGAAATGCGGCACGTCCGACCAACACGCAATAGAAACCTGACCTCTGGGAAACTGTATTCAGAAGGGATGGGTTCGTCAAGGCTCGGCCATCGCCCGGTATGCGGCGGGTACGCCTTAACGGGGAGCGATACAGGACCCTGGATATGTGCCGTCCAAACCTTACGGAGCGCAACTTTGGTATGCTAGTATCAGCCCGATTTCCCTGCGATATGGGCTACGCCCGGGCTGACGTCAAGCTGAATATGTGAAGGAGCAGAAAGTGGCAGCCACAGATTCGATCATGTATTCACTGGAGCGGAACTGGGAGATGGTTGAGGCCGCTATCTCCGACCTCGATTATGAGACGCTGGCCCGGCAACCGAACGCCCACAGCAACTCCATAGCCTGGATTTTCGGACACATCAGCCGGGTTACCGATATGTTCATCATGCACCGGCTACAGTCGAAACCGGAGCTGTGGTTCGCCGACGGCTGGTGCGAGAAATACGGGATGGCGGACAACGTGGAGGGTCTGGGCCGGGGCGCCGACCTGGCCACATGGAAGCCGCCGGCAAAGGAAGTGCAGATAGCCTACTTCGAGGCCGCCAAGGCGATTACCAGGGAATATGTGCCGCCCCTGTCTTCCGAGGACCTGGAGAAACGGGTGGTGTTCCCTCCCACGGCGCTGCGGCAGGAGCACACCCTGGGCACTGCGCTGGGCCAACTGGTGTTGGAGAGCGTGGCCCACGGCGGGCAGATTGCTTATCTGAGGGGTTACCACCGGGGCACTGGCTGGTACCGTTAGCGGGTTGCCTTGGGACTTGCGGCGTCGGCCATCCCGTAACCGGCCCACAACGGCAGGGGCCGGTCCAGGTCATCACCCCCTGCCGCCCTTCCCGGCGCCCTACTGCGCTACATTGAAGTTCCCGCCGGTGGCGTCGGCCCAGGTTTTCATCAGCACCCGGTTGGTGTGAGCGCCCCACACCGCCACGTCCAGGGCCGGTTAGCCTCTGCAGGCGTGCGGTTCCAGCGTGGAATCCTGCACGCCCACCGATGTAACCCGTCGGCAATCAGCGCCGTCTGTTTGTCGGTCGCCGTTGCAGTGAAGACCGTCGCATGGGCCTGCTGTAGGCGTTGTCTATGTCGGTGCTGCCGGTAATAAATTCGGTATGAGAGTCGAAATAGTCACTCATATTTCCGCCATCAGCCCCTGGATTCCCGCTTTCATGGGAATGACGGTTAGGCAGCTTCTGGCCTTTAAGTCGCGATTGCCCTGCCTCTCCAATCCTTGCCCATCCTCTGAAAACTTGATAGAATAGGGTTGGCCTATTGCGCCTGTCGCGCAATGGCCCTCGGTTTTTGGAGGGCTGTTTGTGACCGTTGTTGACGACATCAAGGCCCGGTTGGACATCCTCGAAGTCGTCGGACAGCGTGTGCCGCTGCAACGGTCGGGGCGCAGCTACAAGGGCAACTGTCCCTTTCACCAGGAACGCACACCCTCGTTTCACGTGTTCCCCGAACGCCAGTCGTGGCGTTGTTTCGGGGCCTGTGCCACTGGCGGCGACGCCATCGGCTTCGTGATGCGCTCCGAGAACCTGGAGTTCGGCGAGGCCATCCGAGAGTTGGCCCGGCGCACCGGGGTACAGTTGCAGGAACGGCGCGAGTCCCGCGTTGACCCCACGGCCTACGAGATAAACGAGGCCGCCCGCGCCTACTTTCAGCGCCACCTCGCTTCGACTCAAGGGGCCGACGCGCGTGCATACATGGAAGGTCGCGGACTTGACCGCGCCGCCGCCGATGCTTTTCAGATAGGACTGGCGCCTTCCGACGGCGAGTCCTTGCGCAGCCACCTGATCCGCGAAGGATTTTCCGCCGCGCAGTTGGTGGCCGCCGGGGTGGTCAGGGAAGGCGACGACGGTCGCCAGCGCGACCTGTTTCGGGGGCGTCTGATGATCCCCATACGCGACTCCGAAGGCCGATTGGCCGGGTTCGGTGGCCGCTCCCTGGACGATTCGGAACCCAAGTATCTTAACTCTCCTCAAGGCGAGGTGTTCGACAAGAGCCGCATTCTGTATGCCATGGACCGCGCTCGGGACGACATCAGAAAGAACGGTGCGGTCATCGTCGAAGGCTATATGGATGCCATCGCGGCCCACCAGGCCGGTTTCCGCAATGTGGTGGCCTCCATGGGAACCGCCCTTACAGGGCCTCAGGTGGATGCCATTCGAAGGATGACAAGCGAAGTGACCATGGCCCTCGATCAGGATGCCGCCGGACAGCAGGCCACGTTGCGGAGTTTGGAATCGTCCTGGCAAATCTTTCAGAGCGGAGTAGCCAGGCAGTCTCGCGGAACCACGGTATTTCAGCGGAGGGATAATCCTGAAATTAAAGTTGCGGCCATGCCGCCTGGACAAGACCCTGACGAAGTGATTCGCCGCTCGCCCACAGAATGGAGCCGGTTGGTGGATAACGCCCGTCCCCTGCTGGAGTTCGTCATTTCAGCCATGACGGTCGGCATTGACCCGGACAGGCCGGAGGGCAAAGATGGCGTTATCAGGACTGTCTATCCTCTCATAGCGGCAGAGCAGGACGGCCCGCGCCAGGATTATTACTTGCAGATGCTGGCCCAGAAACTGAACGTAACCCGGGACTTTCTGATATCCAACTACAGCAGGCCCACGGTGGCGCAGCGGCAGCGGACTGGGCAGACCAAGCAGCAGCCGGAACAGCAGACGGCGGAAACATCGCCCTTCGCCAAGCTGGAGCACGACCCGGTGGAGGAGTATTGCCTGACCCTTCTGATGCGCTACCCGGACCTGAGCGAATACGCCGAGACGCTGACTGCCGAACATTTCTGGAGGCACGAAAACCGCGAGATTTTCACCGGCTACCTGAGTTGTGGAGAAGAAGTTGCAGAAGACGCGCCGGACAATGCGCCCCCTGGAGTGCAGGAGCAATTGGAAGCCCTGAGGCGGAAGTCACTACACCCCATGGATTTCATCAAGCGCCGCCGGGCAATGGCCGACGTCATAACGCAGTTGGAGAAGCGAAGCCTGCGCAGACTGAAAACTGAAGAACAGATCCGTTTCTCTGAATCGCCCCCCGACCTGGACACGGAAGATTTGCAGGATACCGTGGCGGTCAATCAACGGATGAAGGAAGCTGAAAATCGTAGCCGGAACCGCCCCTGACAGACCGGATGGCGGTCCCCATCCCACTGGCCTAGACCACGCAAGGAGTATTCATGGTTAGTCACAGAAGCACCGCAAGGGAACTGAACCCGGAAGACTTTCTGGAGCCGCCCGCCGAGGAGACGGAAGAGCGCGACCCCATCATTGACATCTTTCGCAAGGTGGATGCCGTCCACAATGACGCATCCGAGGACGGCGACGAAATCGCCGGTCCGCGGCCTCCCGCGCTCACCGTGGCGGTGGAGGAAGAGCAGTGGGATACGCCCGACGGCGAGGGGACCACCGACGCCACCGAGGGCACAACCCCGGATGCCGAAGCCGAGGACACCGATCGCGGGCCTGAGGCCGCCGAGTCCATGGAGGTGCTCGACGACCCGGTTCGTATGTACCTGCGGGAGATAGGCCGGGTACGCCTGCTGACTTCCGCGGACGAACGAAAGCTGGCCCGCCAACTGGAGGGCGGCAAGCACCTTCAGGGAGTGAAGTCGGAACTGATCGAGGAATTGGGGGAAGACCCGCGCCCCTGGCAGATTACAGCCCGCCTTCTGGAGCGCATGATCGAGGCTGAACCGCTGATCAATGCCATCGCCCAGGATTTCCGTGAGAGACACGATGACGCCTTGTCCCAACTCTTGGATCTCCCGGAACTGCGGGCAAGAATGGCTCCGGCGGACGACGCTTCCGACCAGGCAGGCCCGGAAGCTGACAGCCCTCCGAACGGTCATAGCGAAGGGACCACTGGGGAAAGCGATGTCCTGTCCTCTGACCCTGCATTGGCTGAAATCCTGGAAAATCCTGAGGTCAGCCAGCAGACCAAGGACACCTTGAACGCCCTGCGGGAGAGCGAGGAAGAAGTCCTGCCCGCCGACCCCACGCTGTCCGACATTCTGGGCAATGAAGAGGTGCCGGAATCGGTCAAGGACGACCTGAGAAGCGTTTACAATTCCGAAGCCGGTGCGGTCTCTGCCCCGGAACCCCTGGCGGAAGGCGCGGCATCTGTGGACGAGGAAACCCAGGGTCCCGAACCGGAACCCTTTGACTTCGACCCGACTCTCTCTGAAATCATGGAGATGCCGGAACTGAAGGAAGCTATTCCCCCGGAGTTGTTGCAGGCCCTCAAGAGCGTCGTGCTGCCCTTCAACCCGGCCCTGTCGCAGATGATGGAAGGCCCCGAAGAGCGTGCCGCGATGAATCCCAATCTCCTGCCTGTGAATCCTGCCCTTTCGCAGGTTATCAGCAATGCCCAGTTGCGGGGCGCCATAGACGCCGAGGTGTCTCAGGAAATGCTGGGAAGGCTGTCCGAAGGGATGGATGAGCCTCCGGAAGACATCTATCGCCGTGTCCTGGACCTCTCCCTCAGTTCCTGGGTCATGTCGCCCCAGGCCGTGGACGCGCTCAGGGACTGCCAGTTGACGGAGTTGAGCGGCGCGCTGGGCGACCCGGCGCACATGGCGCGGCTTCAGAGGCTGGATCCCCTGCTGCGCCAACACTACAGCCGGGTGCATTCGGACAGCGAACGGGCCCAGTCTCACCTGACCGAGGCCAACCTGCGGTTGGTGGTCAGCGTTGCCAAGAAGTACATCGGCCGTGGAATGGCCCTGCTGGATATGATCCAGGAAGGAAATATCGGCCTGATTAGGGCGGTGGAAAAATTCGACTATCGCAAGGGCTACAAGTTCAGTACCTATGCGACCTGGTGGATACGACAGGCCATCACCCGCTCCATCGCCGACCAGGCTCGGACCATCCGTATCCCGGTACACATGGTTGAGACCATCAACAAGCTGATGCGCCAGCACCGCCGTCTCTTGCAGGAATACGGCCGGGAGCCGACGCCCGAGGAAATCGGGCAGGCCATGGAGATAGGCCCGGAGAAGGTGGAGGAAATCCTGAAAATATCCCAGGAGCCAGTGTCACTGGAAACGCCTATCGGAGAGGAAGAAGACTCCCATCTCGGCGATTTCATCGAAGACCGCAATGCCCCTGCGCCCGCCGATGCAGCCTCTTTCCAGTTGCTGAAGGAGCAGGTGGACGAAGTGTTGCACACGCTGACCGAGCGCGAGGCCCGTGTGCTGCAACTCCGTTTCGGCCTGGAAGACGGGCGCAGCCGCACCCTGGAGGAAGTTGGCCGCGAGTTCGGGGTCACCAGGGAGCGAATCCGCCAAATCGAAGCCAAGGCATTGCGAAAACTGCGTCACCCCACTCGTTCCCGCAAGCTCCGGGATTTCCTGGAATAACCAGCCAGGCAGGCAGTTGACTGGCGCATCGAAGCGCAAGGTTTTGGCAGGGCGGGCCTAAGCCCGCCCTGTGTCGTAGTGAGACCACTGGACATAAAATGGCGAGCGTAACGTTATGTAATCTGTTTTCGTAAAAACAAGCGATACGCATAGTTGATTTTGTTGTATGCCCGGTGAAGCGGACGATATACTCGCCTCAGTCGTAAGTGAGGAGGAGGTTCTTGTGGAAGAGATGACTATCCCTAAATGCCTGAAGTGCGATGTGGGCTACTTGGTTCCGCTGTCGGATTACGGCGGACAGGGTGCGGCGGTGCACTTCAAGGCTTGGGTCTGCGTCAATCCGACCTGCGGGTTTAATATCAAGATAAGAAACGGTGACATTTACCTCAATGAGCCGATAACTCCGGGGTCAATGAACACCCCACGGTCTCGCTGAACGCTGGCCTTTGACTTCCTGAACACGAAATTCCCGGCCGTATCCAGCGCCTCCGCCACAATCCCCGAACGCTCCGGGGAATAGCCGGGTGGTGGTGAAGTGAGGTTCCTGCTCCCCGGCAAGCCTGTCCGCATCGCGGATGCTTCCGGGGGGACTAGGAGGAGTGATGCTATGATAGCGGGTTATGACTACTTGACCCTCCGTTGGAGGCGAGCGGGTTTCTGGAGCCGAACCAGAATCGCCGCCTGCGCTCTCCTGATTACCGGAGGAATCCTTACGGGCATCGGCGTGGCTTACTACGGCTACGCTGGGGATGCCCGAGCCAGCTTGCCGAAACTCGAGGTGAAGGCCGCCGAAATCGCGCCGGTTTCGATTCCGGTCGCTACCGTTGACCAACCTGATCCGGTCAGCCAGGAGTTCATCCCCGAGGCATCCGTCTATTCAGGCGATGCGGGGGAGGTTCCGCAGGAGTTCTACCTGAACCTGCCCCAGGGATTCGAGGTTATCTCGCCCAGCGCAGATAATCCGCTTCCCCAGGTCGCTCCGGCAACCCGGATGTCCATTTCGTTGCTGGGGATTGACTCCAACGTCGTCGAGCTTTCCATCATGGACTTGGGTGACCGCCGGGCCTATGAAACACCCAAGAACACCATCGGGCATATTCCGGAAACCGCCGACGCAGGAGAACAGGGAAGCGGATGGTACTTCGGCCACACCGAAAGCCCCATCCTGGACGAAGGATCGGTGTTTTTCAACCTCCAGCAGGTGGCTGATGAACTGCGGATAGGAAGAGATGTGGACATCATCACTGACAACGGTACAGAGCAGTTCTTATACCGGGTGACCGGAGCGAGGGTAGTGCATGAGGATGATCTGAAGCTGGAAACCGGCGACGGCTCCAGCATTCATCTGGTGTCCTGTGTGCCGAGACTGGTCTACGACCACCGTCTGATAGTAGACGCGGATTTGATTGCCCGCAGGTCAAGCAGCTAAGAAAACCGGCAGGCAGGATGACGGCGGCTCAACCGGAATTCTCGGTTGGGCTGCCGTTTTCGTTGCTTATTTTCAGCGTCCGCAGCCTTCTGCCCGCTACCGACACCACCTCGACGCGCAACTCTCCGTTTTCCACCACATCGCCGACGTGAGGAACGCGCCCCAGGTTGTGGTAGACGAATCCCCCCACTGTATCGAAATCGTCGCTCTCGATACTGACGCCGAACAGGTCCTCCACTTCCTCTGTGCTCAGACCGGCGTTCACGTAGACCGCGCCATCCTCGTATCGAGTAATCTCCGTCTCGCGGACGAGGGAAAATTCGTCCTCGATCTCTCCGACGATCTCCTCCAGCACGTCCTCCATGGTCACCAGCCCCTCGGTGCCCCCGTACTCGTCCACTACTATGGCTATCTGAGTGCGGCGCTGGCGGAACTCTTCCAGCAGTTCATCAACCCGCTTGGTCTCGGGGACGATGAAGGCAGGACGTGTCAGCGACCTCACGTAGCTCTCGCCCTGCGGACTCGCCATCGCCGCCAGCAGGTCCCTCACGTACAGGATGCCGAGAACGTCGTCTATAGTCTCAACGTACACCGGAAGGCGGCTGTGCCCGTATTCGACAATGGTTGCCGCGGCCTCGTTCAGCGTTGCGCCAGCCTCTATGGACACCATGTCCAACCGCGGCACCATCACCTCGCGCACGGTGGTGTAGTCCAGGCCGATGATGGAGCGGAGCATTTCCCGGTCCCGCTGGCCCAGGCCGCTCAACTCTTCTTCCGTAATGGCTGGCTCATCGGGCGGGAGGTTCAACCCGGCGCCATTTTCAGGTGAGACGTTGCCGTTGGCGCCCGAGGCAGACGACCCATTGGAGCCGGGAACTGCTTCCGCCAAGCGGCGTCGTTGACTCTTCTTTCGCCCCTTTCCCCTCAGCACTCTGTCTAGCCATCTGAAAGGCCTCATAACAACGGCCCATTATGGAGGACAAGTACGCCGAAGATGGAAGGGCATCGCGGACGTAATGAGAGGGATGGCGGAGCCGACGAGTCCCATGTCAGACTCGGACGACAGTGCGCCGGAGGAAAGATCGGGCCACATAAACCTGGGGGCGCGTTATCTGTTTCCAATCCTGATAATCTCCCGAATCTCAGGGCGACCGGCGCGCGCTCCCAGATTATGGCGCACCGTTGCGGGGAGCCGGGCTATTTCAAGTTACGCCTTATAGTAGCAGGAACTCCCACTGCCAGTCTAGCGGGCGGGATGTCCTTGGTAACAACCGCCCCCGCGCCGGTGATCGAACCCTCGCCCACCGTCACCGGCGCCACCAGCATCGTGTCGCAGCCGATGAAGGCGTCGTCTTCCACCACCGTCCGGTGTTTGTCCTTGCCGTCGTAGTTGCAGGTGATCATGCCGGCCCCCACGTTGACCCTAGCGCCAATGGTGGCGTCGCCGGCGTAGCCGAAGTGACCCATAACCGCGCCAGCCTTGAACCGGCTCTCCTTCACCTCAACGTAGTTGCCGATGTGGACGCCCGATTCCAGGTACGCCCCAGGCCGAAGGTGGCTGAAGGGGCCGATGTCGGTATGGTCTTCCATCACGGCTTCTTCAAGCGCCGACGACGTGACC
>VXOI01000116.1 GCA_009840175.1 Chloroflexota bacterium
CACAGTCTACACCCCAACCGGCATCCCGACTTTTGAGACAGGCTCTTTTGGGATGGCTCCGGTTTTCTGGTGGAGGTCGGCGGCGGAGCAGCGATGCTCCGTCGTCGGCTTTTTTGCGCCATTGCCCGCTGGCTTGGCTTCCCTGCATCTCTGCCAGATTCGTGACCGCCCAAAGACGGACCACCGCACTCGTCGGTACCTCGATCAAACCGCGCCCCGGCGCCTGCCGGTCTTGCCACCTCTGTAGGGACTCTGGCATGAAGGGCCAAACAGCATCTTGGATGTAGTTACCACTCCGCCTCACTGTTCCGGATAGGGGTCGGTTTCACTCACCAGTGCTTGGGACGCTTGTTTCTTGAGGCCCAGTCCCTCCGCCACCTTATCGCCCCAGAGACCCTTGACGTACTCGATTACCGCGATGATGTCGTCATGGGACAGGACCTCTCCGAACGCGGGCATACCGCTCTTGAAGGAGGGGATGTCGGGGGACTCGAAAGCCTTTCCTCCCCGGCTGACGTAGGTGTAGAGGGTGCCGTCTCCGTGGTGCCAGGTGTGTCCGTCCCCGTTCAGCGGCGGCGCTGGCAGGACTCCGTCCGGTTTCTTGATGTGCCAGTCTGGCTGGCCTTCCCCGTCTGCGCCGTGACACACAGCGCAGTTTGCTCGAAAGATTGCCTGTCCTGAAGAATTCGCCGTGTCCCTGACCGGCGGGACTATTGAGGCCGGTGTCAGGGTCAGGGTCGCAGTCGCCGTGGGGCTTGGGGCGAGCGTTAGCTTCGCCGGAGTGCTGGGTTGTTCGCCTCCACAGGTTGCCAGCGATGCGGCTGCGATTATCGCCGCCGCCAGATTGGCAGCAGCCCATCTCCGTCTGCTCTCACGCGAAGAGGGTGTCCTCATTATCTTCCTGTATCTGGAGGGCCTTGGGACGGACCGCCCCTTCCGTCCTCCGTTTCCGGGCGCTTGGGGCCATCGGCTTCTCATCCAGGCCCAGGCGCCGATTGCTGAACTCCGCTTTCTTCGGCGCCGGCTCTCCTCCCGGAGCCGTCGGCCCCTGCGGCTAGGTATCCAGCCAGTCGCCCTTCTTGGGCCGTTCCTTCTTGGGCCGTTCCCCGAAGCAGGGGCAGTTCAGCCCCTCCCCGGGCTTTTCCCCGTTCTCCAGGACTTCATCCCTGGCCTCCTCCGTTGTCCTGGGCCTCCTGTCCTCCCGCTTTCCCTGGGTCATCGTCTCTTCCTCCTCTCCCTGCTCGCCTTCTTCTTTCTTCGGTGCCGGCTCTCATCGCGGGTCCGCCGTTCTCTACAGTTCGAAGTTGATCCAGGGTTCTATCATCCTGGGGTTCTTCTTCCTGGGCTGCTCCCCGAAGCAGGGGCATTTCAGCCCCTCCCCGGGCTTCTCCCCGTTCTCCGGGACTTCTTGCCGGGGTTCCTCCGGTGCTGTGGCCTTCCTGTCCTCTGGCTTTTCCTGGGTCATCGTCCCTTCCTCCTCGCCCTCTTCATCCCCTTGGCTGAGAGGACGTCATCGTACTCCCTGGCCCTCCGTTAGTTCTACAAGGGACGGCGAGCAGTTTCGGCCAAAGAGAGCCGGAGGTCCTTCTCGTCGAAGTTGGTCATCTCCAGGGCGTCCACGGGCATGAGCCTCTGCCCGTGCGGGTCCACGGCCAGGAGGGCGTGTTCCAGGGCCATGGCGCCGAGGAGGGTTGGCTCCTCCTCTTCGCCGAAGGCGACCGGGGTGGGGAACTGTTGTCCCTCCAGCCGGATGGTTGCCCATCCCAGTTCCCTGGGCACCCGCCGTCCGTCGGCGAGCAGTGCTGTGTAGGTCCGGTCGGCGGGTACCTCCAGGGCCTCCAGGACCGGCCTGGGCACCTTTGTGAAGGTGGCACCGGTGTCCACCAGTGCCACGACCTCTTGGAAGTTCTGGGCGTTCTGGTCGCCTATCTCGACGGTTATACGGAAGGTTCCCATTCCCCTCCTTCTGCTGTGGTCGCTTCCTGCGCCTCAGATTTGCACTCGCGTTGGATATCCGGGTGTGTTGGTTCGGGTCCCCAGGATCAGCCCGGCGGCAGCGGTCATTGCGTCCGCTCCGCTGCTTACAGCCTCTCCGCGTCCACCGGGATCAGGCCCTGCCCCGCAGGGTCCCCGGCTAGGAACGCTTCCCTCAGGGCCACCGCTCTCAGCCGGTGAGGCTCGCCCTCGTCGGGGAAGGTCACCTGCGTGGGGAAGACTTGGCCTTCGAGCCGGACCATCGTCCAGCCGATGTCTCCCAGGACGGTGCGGCCGTCGGCCCTGCGGGACGGGCCGTGCGACGCATGGGTGCCCCGAGCCTCTCCAGGAGCGCCCTGGGGACGGCGTGAAGGCCGAGCCGGTGTCGACCGTGACCTCGAGGTCCTCTAGCTGCTCGCCCTGCTGGTTCCCGACTCTGATGGTTACTATCAGCTTCCCCACTCCGTTCCTCCCGTTGCTGGTCTGGGGGTGAGACGATTGCGAAATCAAAATCCGGCCCGCGGCGGACGCCGCTGACGCCCCGCGAGCCGCGCTCTGCGCCGGTGTCGTACTTCACCTGCCGGGTGCCGTATTGTACAGTCCGGCCGAGTTGCGCGGGTGTGCGCCGATGTTGGTGCTTTCGGTGGCGCAGTCGGGGTTCGAGTTTCATGGTGGTCCGGAGGGGCCTGCTATGTTCTTCTCCCGTGCCGACGACGGTTGCTGGCGGCTTCTCCGAAGCTGTCGTTTCGCCCGGTGCGGACCTGCTCCACGGCCTCCTTCGATAGGGAGTCCCACAGCCGCTGCGCGTTCTCGCCAGTCCTCTCGTAGTGCAGTCCCAGCGGGTACCTGGACTCGGCCTTCCAGCTGTTCCCTTCTTTCCTGGCGATGTTCCAGTACTGACCGTTGGTCACGACGGCCACCGTGGCGGACGGGATGTCCTGCAGGTAGCGCTCCATCTGGTCGAGCCCCCGTTCGTCGTCGGACTCGACGTCGATGCGCTTGGCCTCGATCACTATGGCCGGTTCGCCGGTCGTGCTCTTCAGCACGTAGTCCACCCGGGTTGCCGGGTAGTTGCCCCTGCGGGACACCTCGTACTCTACGACGCACTCGGCCGGGTTGGACAGGTCCCAGCCCAGCGCTCGCAGGATGGGGTCGATGACGATGTACCGGGTGCTGGTCTCGTGGTTGTTGACAGGCGCCCTTGCCTGCACTCCGCCTCTGGGCGGGTTGGGCTGGAACTCGGCCACGTGCTTCTGTGCGGCTATTATGGCGCGTTCCACTTCTGCTTTGCTCAACGTCCGGCTCCTGGGTGAGGATTTCTCGGAAGGATGGTAGCACCAGTGGACTGTGCTCGCATCTCCCGTTCTGGGAGTACTGCTTCTCCCTACTTGTGCTTGTCCCGGCAGTGCCTGCCCAAGGTACCCGACCTCAGCCTTTCGGGAGTTACCGGCCGGGCAGGCAGAGTCCGTTCTTCGAGCGGGATCAACAGGCGTTGAGCTCGTTTGGGTGGGTGCCGGGGGCGACAACTGCCAGCGCCACCAGCCTCACGTCGAGCGTGAGCCGGTCCCGGAACTCCCGGAGCAGGGTTTCTTCTGACTGGGTGAGGATGCTGTCGGCCATGGAGTGGGTGACAACCTGCTTCCAGCCTTCCTCCAGGACCTGGTTGACGGTGTTCCCGTCCCCGAGGGAGCGGCGGGAGATCTCGGCCAAGGAGAGCTGGAGGGTCTTCTCGTCCAAGGTGTGGGTCCTGGCGGCCTCGTCGGCTAGGGCGACCATTTCCTGGAAGCCGACGTCGAGGGTCCGGCGGCACTGGCCGTGTTCGCGGCTGATGATGCCGGCCTTCTGGTGTCAGAAGGGGCAGGAGCCGGTGGTGGATTTCAGGAGGTTGGAGAAGGGCATCACCTGCTCACTATAACAGGAGCCTGCCCAGGGTTTCGTGTTCTTCCATCGACTCCCTGGCGTGTTCCATGAAAGTCTTCCCGTCGTGGCCTCTCGGGGCGTCCTGGGCCTGCTCGTCGGTGAGTTCGGGCGGGATGGCGGTGCCGGGTTCCTCCTGGGACGGTTCTTTTTCTGGTCGGTTATCGGGCATGGCGGTTGCTCCGCTCACGGGTGCAGGCTCTGTTTCCCCGCGAGGCCACTAACCCTTTATCCGTGGTTATCCGCCCACAATGTGGCCCTCGATCACCATCGGAGGCTGACCTTCGCTCCGCATCTCTGCGATGCTCGAGATCATTACTCGTGCCAGTTCTTGCCATTCTGGAGAACTGATGACCGCGTACAGCATCTCCTCGGGTTGCTTGCCGGAACGAAGGATATCCATGAACAGCTTGGGTCCACATGGGATTGATATTGAGCGACCGTTTTGCTTGATGTCGAAGTCCTCGTCCGACGCCGTCACTTTAGTGCCGTCGGCATACTCTACCGTCAGGTGTTTCCCTTCAACCCTTGTGCCGTCGGACCGGCTGAACGTCGGCATGCCTTTACTCCTGGCTTCGTTCTACCATTTTCCTGGGGTCGTCGGTGACCGTCATGTGTTCCATCCCGGTCTGGTCGATGACCTTCACCGCCATCTTGATTCCCGGTGCCGGAATTTGAACGGGGCGTCTTCGTGGTCAGCATCTGCTCCCGCTTCTCGGGCTCTATCTCTCTGTTGAGATTGGAGGTCGGCCCCCTTCTGGTTTAGACGTTAGCCCACTCTTCCGACAGCAGTTCCGCCTGCTCCAGCACTGTCTGTGTAGCCTTCTCCTGCTTGTCCGGCGGGTACCCGTGCTTCCTCAGCACCCTTCGCACCGCGTTCCTCATCCTGGCCCGGACGTTCTCCCTCACTGCCCAGTCTATGGTCACGTTGCTCCTGACCGTCTCCACAAGTTCCTGGGCGATGGTCCGGAGTGTCTCGTCTCCCAACACCTGCACCGCGCTGTCGTTGGTCTCCAGGGCGTCGTAGAAGGCGAGCTCATCCTCGCTCAGGCCCAGTTTCTCCCCGCGGGCTGAGGCCTCCCTCATCTCCTTGGCGAGCGCGATCAGTTCCTCGATGACTTGGGCCGCCTCCACTGCCCTGTTCTGGTACCTCCGGATGGCCTCCTCTAGCATCGCGGCGAAGGATCTCCCCTGCACCGCGTTCCTCCGCTCTCTGGTTGAGATCTCGCCTTTCAGGAGCTTTTCCAGGAGTTCCACCGCGAGGTTGCGGTGTTTCATCCCCTGGACTTCCGCGAGGAAGTCGTCGGACAGCACGGAGATATCCGGGTTTCGGAGCCCGGCCTCTGCGAAGATGTCCACCACCCCTTCCGATGCCACGGCCCGGGACACTATCTGCCGGATGGCTGAGTCCAGGTCGTCCAGGGCTCTCCTCTGTCCCGGTGCCGGCTTGAGTAGCGCTCCCCGGACTTCCTGAAAGAACCGCACGTCATCTCTGATGGTGGTTGCCTCGCTTCTTGTCTTTGCCAACGCGAAGGCTCTGGAGAGTTCCAACACTGCTTGTGTGTACCTCTCTTTCCCCTTTTCGAGTCCCAGGATGTGGTTCTGAGCTGCAGCCAGGATAGTCAGCCTGCCTGCCTCGGTCGCGCCGAACCACGATGACCAGTCGAACCCGTGAAACAGGTCGCAGCAGACTTCGTACTTCTCCAGCATGACCGCGACGGCCTCTCCGATGTCGAGGGTGGCTTCCCCTCTGCCGCCGCTCCTAGAATAGGTGTCAACGGCTTTCTTCAGGTCGTTGGCCAGTCCCAAGTAGTCCACCACCAGCCCACCGGGCTTGTCCTTGAACACCCGGTTGACCCTGGTGATGGCTTGGAACAGGTTGTGGCCCTGCATGGGCTTGTCGACGTACATGGTGTGGAGGCTGGGGCAGTCGAACCCCGTAAGCCACATGTCTCTGACAAGCACGACCCTGAAGCGGTCGCCGGGGTCCCTGAACCTTTTTCCTAGGTCCTCCCGGCGGGACTTATTCCGGATGTGGGGCTGCCAGTCCGTGGGGTCGGAGGCGGAGCCGGTCATCACGACCTTGATCTGACCTTTCGTGTCGTCCTCGTCCTCCCAGCTTGGGCGTAGTTTGACCAACTCCTTGTAGAGTTCGACGCATATCCGTCGGCTCATGCAGACGACCATGGCCTTCCCGTCCATCTCGTCCAGCCGCTGTTCGAAGTGGCTTACCAGGTCCTCCGCTATCTGCCGGACTCGGTTAGGGGCTCCGACAACGGACTCCAGTTGTGCCCACTTGGTCTTGAGCGCCTCCCTGTCCTCGAACTCCTCTCCTTCGGTGACCTCCTCGAAGTCTGGGTCGATGTTCGGCTTCTCATTCTCATCCAGCTTGAGTTCGGCAAGCCGGTTCTCGTAGTAGATGGGGACGGTTGCCTTGTCTTCCTGAGACCTTCGGATGTCGTAGACGCTGATGAAGCCTCCGAAAACAGCTTGGGTGTTGGCGTCCTCCTGTTCTATGGGGGTTCCAGTGAACCCAACAAAGGAGGCGTTGGGCAGTGCGTCCCTCATATGACGGGCGTACCCGTCTAGGAAGTCGTACTGGCTCCGGTGTGCCTCGTCAGCGATGACTACGATATTTCCCCGGTCTGAGAGGGAGGGGAGGGTGTCCCCGTTCCTTTCCGGAAAGAACTTCTGGATGGTGGTGAAAATGACTCCGCCCACTTCCCGGGACAGTTGTCTGCGTAGGTCGGCCCGGCTCTCTGCCTGGGTGGGAGGCTGTCTCAGGAGGTCTTGGCACCGTGAGAATGTGCCGAATAGCTGGTCGTCCAAGTCGTTCCGGTCGGTGAGGACGACGATGGTAGGATTCTCCATGTCCGGGTGTCCGATGAGCGCGCCGGCGAAGAAGGCCATGGTCAGGCTTTTGCCCGCCCCCTGGTTGTGCCAGATGACCCCGATTCGTCGGTCTCCTGGATCCCCTCCGTGTTGTGTTCCGGGGTTTTCTACCGCGGGTGCCTCCCTCTGCATTGCCGTGGCCCGGAAAGTCTCCTCTACCGTAGCCTGGACGGCGTGGAACTGGTGATACCCTGCCATTTTCTTGATGAGTTTCCCGCTCCCGTCGTCGTCGAAGACGATGAAGTCCCGGAGCAGGGCAAGGAAGTTGCCTTGGTCGCAGACCCCCTCCAGCATCACTTGGAGTTCCGGTGGCTTGAGGATCCCAGGGGCGTCGTCGTCCATGGTCCGCCAGGGCTTGAACCATTCTTTGCCTGCGGTGAGGGGTCCGACCCGGGCGTTGAGTCCGTCGGCGATTATGAGAAACTCGTTCAGGGAGAACAGAGTTGGAAGTTCGCTCTCGTACGTCTGGAGTTGTTGCCATGCGTCCCAGATGTCGGCGTTGGGGTCGGTGGGATTCTTGAGCTCGATGATGCCTAGGGGCAGACCGTTGAGGAAGAGGACGATATCGGCCCTGCGGGTGTTCTTGTTCTCGGTTACGGTGAATTGGTTGACGGCGAGCCAGTCGTTGTTGGCGGGGTCGTCGAGGTCGACGACCTTGGCCGGAACCCCGGATACGGTCCCGTCGGGTCCCCGCACGTCGACGGTGACACCGTTTACGAGGGTTCGGTGGAAAGCGCGGTTTCTGGCCTCGAGGGTCGGCCCATCGGGGTTGATGAGCCGGCGGAGTCCGGTTTCCAGGGCCGCGGCTGACAGGTCCGGGTTAAGCCGTTTCAGGGCCTGTCGGAGCCGTTCTTCCAGGGCCACCTGCCCGAATTCGGAGCGTTCGGCACCGGGGCTGTCGGGTGCAATGTCTGGTCCGTTAGCTACCTGCCATCCAAGGTTGGATAGCCAGTCGAGAGCTGCCTGTTCGACGGTGGATTCGCTTATGGAACTAACCATGGGTTCTTACCTTATTCTGAGCTTCAGGATGGCTTCCTCGAGCGAAATGCCATCTTTCGACAAGTATGTAGGCTCGGTTCTTCCGGGGTCGTTTGTTTTCATGAAATACCGGTCAAATGCCTTTGCGTCGCTGGTTTTGCCCTCGCGGTACATCTGAAAAATCCACCTGATTGCAGCGCGGAAGGATTCCTTTTCTCTTGAATACTGGATCCAACTGCCCTTCGTAGCAGACCAAGAAGTCTCCCAGGTTGGACGGTTCCCCTCCCTTTCAGCCAGGACATAGCCTTTACTCTGTTCTGACCGTTCAATGTTCCTGACCTTGCCCTTGGTTATGTTTCCCCAAGTCAAGACTCCTCCGTTGAGGATCACTACCATATTTGGACATAGTTGGTCGCCGGTTCCTCGTGCCAGTTCAAGGAATGTTTCGCAGAAAGTGTCGTCTCTTGTACGAAGGTCTCCTGCAATTATGACCCCCAGTATCTGAGCGGTTTCGGCCGTTTGTTGATCGTAGTCCATGTTGATTATGGAGTCTCCACGGATTGTTCCATAGCCTCGGGTGTTCGTCATGAGTTTACCTGTCTCAGGCATCGGTATCGGGTTGTGGACTACGTGGCGTTTCAGTTGCTTGACCGAAGCTATTTTCTTGAAGGCATCCTCAAGGGAGTTCCTGTCCAGGGCGCTCTTGACTTCTCCCACGGCGATAACGCCTTCGCAGGGGTAGTAGGTCGTGCCTGGAGTGTTGTTGATCGAAAACACGGGGCATATGTCTTTTTCATATAAAACGACATCTGTCTGGTGGCTGGTTCCCCCTTCACTGTCGATAACGAACCCTGATCCCACGGCGATTCCTCTGGGAAGGAGCTGTTCCAACTGGTCTCTTACGGGTTGTTCCCTGGCGCTTCCGATGGTGCCTGGAGAGGTCGCGGTCCCTGCGTCATCGAATTCCAGTACAAGCCTCTTGCCTATGCGAGCGATGTAATCATCTACGTCGAATGAACGATTCATTTTGCATTAGACCTCTACCGGGTGAGGAATCGCTGTGGGTTCCGTTTTCGGACGGCGTTCAGTCGGTGCCATATTCCACCAAGTCTATTCCAAGTGCTTGTGCTTGACCTTTGATGAATCTGTTCTCGAGGGCTTGGGTTATCCATTGGTAAGTCCCCTTCAGTGTCAGCCCATAAATCAGGTTGGCAGTGGTCAGAACTGCAACTACCCCCACGATGGACCAACGTGCTGCTGGCATCAGCCCTCCGAATTCCAGTGTCGACGCCGCGATGATAGCTATCAGGACAATGGCCAGAAATACGGAGATTCCTCGAGCCCACCTTTTCGCCCTCCTCTGGCAGTCAAAGAACAATTTGGAGCGGATCCTCTCGTTCTGCTGAATTTGCTCCTCGAGTGCCCGTTTGGTGGTGAGACTTTCTCTTTCCAGTTGTTCTGACCTTTCTGTTTGCTCTTCGAGTGCCTGCTGGGTGGATGATCTCTCCTTTTCTATTTGCTCTGCCCTGTCTGATTCCTCCCTGACGATCTCGCCTGTTACCCGTTCGAGTATTTCCGTCACCGTTTCCTCGGTGATGAGCTCGTCGTCGCCCAGGGTGAGGTTCATCAGTTCGTTGGTGACCATCGGGCTGCTTCTGAGCAGTTGATGGTCTCTCTCGGAAATGATTCCCCGTGACTCCAGCCTTTCAATTTCGTTCAGGTATTTGCCCAGAAGTTCCCTGGAGGGCTGGAGTGCGGCGTAAGAGAAGGCCATCAGCTGGGTTCGTGGGACTGCTGGTGCTCCCATTGGTGCCTTCAACCAGGCCGTGTTGGCTAGGGTGAAGTCAGTAATGACTGTTGACACTGCTTGAGATGGATCGTACTTCTGTCCGTACTGCCATGCCGCCTTCGCGAAGGACGAATTGCTGGTAACAAAGACTGCGTGCGATTTTTCCAGGGATAAAATGTTCTTCTTGTTCCTTTTGACGTAGATGCTGCGGACGGAGTTTACATCGAATTCTCTGGTCCTTGGGTTCAGGTAAAAGACCTCGTCGGACAGGACTTCCTCGAAGGCTGCCTCGTCGATCTGGATTTTTTCTGTGTATACGGGGGTGGTTTCCACTTCAATGCCGTTGGACGATAAATCCTCGTCCAGCGTTTCCGCTATGAGGACCAGGTCCGACCTCGACGTTCCTGCTCGCCTGGCTTCTTGAATAATTGAACCCCGCCCGTCCGGGGACTCTAGGTTGCTGGCCGCTCCTTGTATGGAGTAGTACAACTCCTCCCTCGTGTGCGAAAAGACTGCTATTTTCCCTCCGAGGTTCCTCAGCAGAAGGAGTAACTCGTCAGCCGCGTTTCTTCTGGCAGCACCCTCCAACCCGATTTTCCGGATTAGGAACGGTGTATCCAGGTAAAACGTGACACCGGAGAAAGACTGTGGAGCGTTATGCAGGTCCGGACAGACGAGGGCATTGGCCAGCATATGGCCTTGAACCAGAATCAGAAAACTCCTGAACCTCTCTGGCTCGTTGTCATTTATGAATTGGACATAGTTGCTGATCAGGGCCCGGTCAGCGGTACTCGCTTCCTCTGCTTCGGGAATCGCCGATCCCCGCAGGTAGGCTCGGAGGCAGGAGACATCGAAGTCCGCGAGGAACGCACACAGGGCCTCGACTACTTGCTCCTCATTCTCCATGGGGTTGGGCGTTCCCTGGGAAAATCTTCTCACTCCGTTTATCACTGACTGGATGTGCCTTTCGGCCTCGGCTTGTTTGCTGACTAGCTGTGGGTCGGGCACGCGACCTGTAATCTTGAATTGTCCGTTGCCTCTGGTCAGGGCTTTTCGCCTCGTGATGCGCCTTAGCACTATTTCAACAGTGCGTTCGGGAATTGCCAGTCCGAATCTCTGAACGAGCGACTCTGTAATGAAGTCGATGGTTACGACATTGGTATCGCAGTCGGAGAGGATCTGCAGAACGAAAGGCTCGAGGTAGGTGAGGTAATCTCCGTTCAGGTCTACCTGCACTCTGAGGATCGCCAGGCTGGTTAGGGTATTGGTAGGCATCTGCTGGTTTCCGCGTCTATATTTTGGGATCGCTGGGTTTCAATGCTCCTGATATCAGTTGCGGAAGAAGTGTATCTCGCAATCGGGTTAGGCGGAGTGATTCAAAGACGTTCCCCAAGATCCGCGTCATTAGAGGGTGTACCAACTCCTCGAAAGTCTGCGCGACTTGCGGGGCAGCTAGGATGGAGTCTGCGATTTTGAAGGTGTCCCTCGTAATTGTCTCGAAGACTGTACCATGTGTCCTTGCCTGGAGGTCATCAACTGTGTTTCGGACATTCCAGTATGTGAAATAGTCAGGGTATCCATTGGTGCCCCTGATGCCGTAGCAAGTCTGGTTCATTGCCATTGGAAGTCCAAGACACGCCAGCCTTCCGACCGTGCCTCTTGCGGAGATCACTGTTGTTCCAAATGGAAGCACCTGAGTCGAACTGTTGGCGACTCCGGCGAGAGTTATCGACCGTTCGGTGGTTATTGCGAAAATATCGCTGGGGCTTGGGGCATCTTTGGGGGTATACCACTGAACATTGCCTCCCCAGTACTCGGTTGCTGAGGTGCGGGGTGTGCCTCCGCTCAGGATTTCCACCATGTCGGAAAGTGCTCCCGCTTTCCACCCTTCAGGTATCTCCCCCAGTTCCGAATCGACCAGTTCGCTGGGGAAGAGGTCCCACAGTTCCGGTGGGAGGTAGGGTTCCTGCCCCTCCATCTTGGCCCGGGTGGGGCCGAAGTCCATGAACCAGTCCTGGAAGATTGCTTGGGCCATCTCCTCTAGGTTCCGGTTCATCCGCCGGTTCAGTTCAATCTTGTCGTCCAGGGTGCCAAGGATGTGGGCGATGGCTCGTTGCTCGGGCAGGGGTGGCAGCGAAATTTTGAGTTGCCCGAATGACGACTTGTTTAGTATGGGTACTGCAGAACCACTAGCGAGAGAGTGAATCTCTTCCCGTCTGCTGCTGAGGTTGTAGTAAATGAACAGTGCTTCATTGTCTGGGTCAACTATGATGCTGTTTATTTGCTGGTTGGTGACGCTAGGAGCTGTGGTCATGGCGCTTTGGCCCATCTGAGAACCGATGCAGGTTACCATGACTGCACCACTGGGTATTTGAGCTCCCTTGACTGCTTCAACACCCAAGCGCGTCAAGTGACGCTCCGTACTGTCCATCAGTCTGGTTCCATCGAAATCCGACGGCGTTACGAATGGAATGTCGCCACCGAAGTATTCCCGGTTGCGCGACGATGGTGTCTTCCCGGTGACTATGCGGCCCAACTGGTCTAGGGCGGCTTCTCGCCACTCGTTGTTTGTCATCGTGTTCACGATGATTACCTTCAGTCTATGAGTCCGAGTCGGACCAGATTGGCTTCAATCTCCTCATCTAACCTCTGCCCCTCAGCCTGTTGCTCCCTCCACTGGGTGGTCAACCTCATCATTTTCTCCTGAAACGGCTCCCCGTTTTCCTCTTGGGGTGCTGCGCCCACATACCTTCCGGGGGTTAGGATGTGCCCGTGCTTCTGGATCTCGTCCAGGGTCGCGCTCTTGCAGAATCCGGGCTCGTCTTCGTACTCGTTTCCATCCCGCCATGCGTGGTAGATGCCGGCTATCCGGTAGATATCATCCTCCGACAAGTCCCGTAGGGTCCGGTTCACTAGGTGGCCCATCTTCCGGGCGTCGATGAACAGAGTCTCTCCCGGCCGGTTCCGGTTTTCAGCACCGGCCCGTTCCCGGGATACGAACCACAGGCAGGCCGGTATCTGGGTAGACCTGAACAATTGCCCCGGCAGGGCGATGATGCAATCGACCAGGTCGGCCTCGATGATGGCCTTCCTGATATCTCCCTCCCCGGACGTGTTCGATGACATGGATCCGTTGGCCAGTACGAACCCCGCGATCCCTTTGGGTGCTAGGTGGTGGATGAAGTGCTGGACCCAGGCGAAGTTAGCGTTTCCCACCGGCGGGGTCCCGTAGGCCCAGCGCTTGTCTTCTCGCAGTAGTTCCCCTCGCCAGTCTGAATCGTTGAAGTGGGGGTTTGCCAAGATGTAGTCGGCTTTCAGGTCCGGATGGCGGTCATTGTGAAAGCTGTCCCCAAATTCGATCCTGCCCTCTATACCTCGGATGGCAAGGTTCATCTTGGCAATCCGAACCGTCGTAAGGTTCGATTCCTGTCCGTATATGGATAGGTCGCCCTTTGCCTCTCCGCCATTTCCGTTTCCGGAAGCGTGGGCCTCGATGAATTTCATCGACTGGACGAACATGCCGGCGGATCCGCAGCACGGGTCGTAGACCCTGCCGTTGTACGGCTCGATCATTTCCACCAATAGCCTGACCACAGAGCGGGGTGTGTAGAACTCCCCGCCCTTTTTCCCTTCCGCTAGGGCGAACTGCTCAAGGAAATACTCGTAGACCCGTCCAAGGACGTCGGTTGACCGGGCCTCCTCGGTCCCGACTTGGATGTTGCTCACCAGGTCGACGACTCCGCCGAGGCGTTCCTTATCCAGCCCCTCCCGTCCATAGTCTTTGGGGAGGACACTCCGAAGCGCCGGGTTGTCCCGTTCAATGGCGGCCATGGCATCGTCGATAGTCTTGCCGATCTCCTCCATCTTGGAGCGGGACTGGATGATGAACCACCGGGCCTCGGGCGGGACCCAGAAGACGTTTCTCTCGGCGTACTCGTCCGGCTCCTCTGGGTCGTAGCCTTCGTCAACCTTGGACTCGAGCTGTGCGTGGACCTCCTCGAAGGCGTCGGATATGTACTTGAGGAACATGAGGGGAAGGACGACATGCTTGTATTCGGCTGCGTCCATGCTGCCCCGGAGGAGGTTTGCTGCCCGCCAGAGGTCGGGCCCGTACTCGGTAGTGGTGTCGTCGCCGCTCGTACCTGTTCTTGCTTGGGAGGCGGTCGCCATGTATTGGCACCTCGTTGAGAATCACCCTTCACATAATACCGTCACGGATGCTGCTCCGGGTAGAGATGGCACCATCTCTGCGGGCCAACCACCTTGTCCCACGTCTCCACTCGTGCCTTTGCCGTCTCCACTCCGCCGTTCTCCGGGAACAGTTACGTTGTGCTTTCGAACTGGGAGGCTTCTATGAATTTCGACAGGTTGATGCAGAACTCGTACAGCTTGTCGCCCCGGATCTCATAACTCCAAGGAGAGTTTCCAAGTGGTCCGATGCCTACCTGGATTGTTACTTTGTTTAGGAGGCGACAATCTGAGGCCCCCGAGAAGTCGTAGTGTCCGTGAGCTGCCGCGATCCTCAGATTCCCGACGAGGTCCGCGAGGGTCTGGCTCTCCCTTTCCTTCTCTGCCCCTGTGAATGTCCAGTGTGGCCATCCCTTTTTGAAGAGGTCCATAGGGATGTCGGACTCGAAGTCTTTCTCTCCTTCTTGTTTTTGGCATTGCCAAGGGACAACAACTATGCCCAACAGGGAATTGACCAATTGCGTTACCACGTGAAAGTCTCCTCTGATCTCGAAGGACTGCCTGGCCAATTTCAAGTTTCGTCTGGTTCTCCTCGCGAACCCTCGAGTTGTCCTTCTGCTTGGAGGGGTATCTTCTGCTTGTCCCATGAGACTCTCTCCGTTTAGCTATCTTTCGCACACGTCTCCGTCACCATCGCCGTCTCGGGCGCTGGGGACCATCTCTGCTGGGAATCCTCGGCCTTCACCCTGACTTCCCTGGATCCTCTCTTCGCTGGCTTCTGCCGCCTCCTCGCAGCTCGAATATACCGTGGTCTCCGCTGTCGGCTTATCCTCCTCAGGTACTATCACCATGCTGCCCAGCGTCTCCACCTCCACCGTTGGCGGGTCCTCGCATGTCCCGAGCATGTCCATCACGATTTCCGACTCCCCGCGGGGTCATGGTCAGGAGCCACCGGAACTTAACCTCCGTCCAGTCCGTGGCGTACCGGCACCAGAGGTCGTTGTCCGGCGGCGCCCACTCCTCTGGCCCTCTCGCTCCCTTCGACCGGTTGTGCCGGGAGCTGATGGCCACCAGGTGAGCAGGGTCCTCAAGGTAGTTGGCGTACTCCTCTTTCCTCTCTGAGTCCCAGGCCCAGCCGCCCGACAGGTGGGCGTTCTTGAGCGGGACATGGTGGTCGACGTCGATGTGCCGGGGGTTTTCCAGGTGGTGTCCCAGATAGGGCGCCCACCACCGACCTGCTTCCACCCGGCACCGGCGGTCGTCCTCATAGGTCACTGGCTCCAAGCTCTCTTCGATCAGCACTTCCTGCCGGGCGTCCTGGCAGTCCCCGTCATCGTTCACCCAGTGTTTCCACTCCGAGCGTTTGTACTCCGGGATCCCCTCCGGGATGGCGGCGACGGTGATCACCAGAGTGGTCGTTGCCGTTGATGTCGGTGTCAACTGGGTCGTCGGTGTCGGCGTGGACGCGGGTGTCGTCGCCGCGGCAGTCGGCGTCGGTGCCTCTTTGGTCGCCGTGGGCGTCGGTGCCTCCGTGGTCGCCGTGGCGTCGGCGGGGGGTCAACGGGGGATTGCACGGGTGGCGGTCTCATATCCAGCCCGCACGTTTCCCCTGCTTCCACCAGGGCGTCGAAGTCACCCTCCCCGGCGGCGGTCATCGCCTCCGCCATCTGCCCCGGTCCGCCCAACGCGGACATGAGGCACCGGGTGTCCTCCCTCTCCCCGGAGCTCATCGCCGTCATCCGGGAGGCTTCTTCCCACTCCTCGTCGTTCAGGCAAGCGGTCGTGACCATGAACGCTGCCATGCTTCCAGCCATGGCCCTGCCCGGATCGCCCTCTATCCCCGCGGTCATGACCGCCCTGGGGTCGATTACCTCGAAGGCGGCCTGGACGCATTGTGAGGTCTCCGGGCTGAGCGGCTCCGTTCCCGGCACGAACCCGGCCAGGAAGAGGCGGGCGAGGGTCTCATCTTCCAGGCATCCGAAGATTTCGGCCTGTTCTTCCCTGGGTGCCATGCCGGTTCCGACCAGGGTCCGGGCCAGCCTTTCAGGGTCGCCGATGCACGTCAGTTCCGGCTGGATTCCAGTGCTTGAGGGTCCTGGGTGTCCAGGGGGATCAGTAGCCCGGGTGACGTTGTGCTTGGCGTAATCGCGGTTGTCGCCGTCGGTACGTCGGCCGGTCCTTCAGTCGGTGCCGGGTTGCTCGCTGATAGGGGTGTCATCGCGGCAATGGGAGCCGGTGTCGCCGTCGGGTCCGGGGCCGGCGGCTCTCCGGTGCAGGTCAGCAAGTTTCACCAGGATGGCGGTTGTTGCAGGTAGCAGGAGTTTCGGCATGTGGGGTTCCTTTCTTCGGTTGGGTACGACTTCTACCTGAATCAGGTTTTTGTCTATTACTCCGGCTACTTGCTGCCAACAGGGAATCCGGAGATCGGCAGGTGGTTCTCAGGCGGAGGTACGGGGAATAGATGCTCGTACAGGAATCGGCCAAGCAGGAGTACATGTTCGATGAGGTCTGTCGGCAACTCGTCCCTGTCCTGCTGTGGTGCGTACCGGAAGTACTGGCTGATGTCGTGGAAGTCGCCGACGGATCTGACCTGGTGGAGTGCCTCCTCAAACCAGTCCTCTGACATTTTCGTCCCCGGATCGTTGCTGTTCACAAAGGCTGTGTAGGAACTCGTCTTTATCCTGTCCGTTATCTTCTCCCACTCTGCTTTGGCCTCCCGTTCAGTGGGACCCTGGTTCAGGTGCTGAGGGGCTCCACTTTGATCAAGTATTTTTCTGACGTCCGTCTCGACGTCATTTCTGAACGAAGCGTACTCTTCGGCGAATACCTTCGACTCCGTTTCAATCTCGTCCCGGAGTGAGTCCGGCAGGCCCTTGAACAGCTTGACAATGTCATGACCGGCGCTGAACTTGAATGAGCCGCTTACATTGAAGTTGGCGTGGGTCATGACAGCCTTCAGGCACAGCTCTACTGCCAGCAAGACGTTGGTCATCATCACCCTCTCCCTGTCCCTGTGATTTTCCTGCACGAACCCCCAGACCTTTTCCATCTGGATGGAGTTGTAGAAGGTGAAGGCGTCGAGGGGCCAGCTGAAGCGGGCGATGTGGTCGCCGGTCCATAGTTTCATGGCTTCTTGCATCCGGTAGTGACGCCCGGCCTGCGACATTGAATAGTAGTCCAGGAGTTTCCCTGCCATGTAGTAGATGTTGCCCCTTGTCCAGAAATTGTGCCGTTCGGTTGCCTGGAAGCCAGTCAGCGGTTCTGGTCCTGACAGTTCGAAATGCTCGGGCCTTCCCTGAGGGGGGACTTGGCTGATCTCCATAAAGCAGTAGGGCAGCCTGGTCCGGAGGTATTCTGTCCAGGAGTCTTCAATTTCAAGGTTGTGGTAGTACGGATTCTTTTCGCTCATGTCATTGGCCTGTTGCTTGATGAGAGGTAGCGGGATTTCCTGTTCGGTTGGGACATCTGTGATGATGACCGACGGTCTCATCGTCAACTGCCGGTCAGGTCGGGCTCGTCTGGCGTCGCCGGGATCACCACGGGAATTTCACGTAGCCCGGGTTGGGAAAGCCGTCGGCGTGGTTCAGCCTGCTGTATCCCCGGCACTCCAGATTTTCCGGCAGGAACTCGTTGGCAACCTTTTCGACCCAGACGTGTCGGCACCCGGCCAGTGCCGCAACCTCATCCACCTCGTCCATGAACGCTGAGAACCTCCCCGTTTGAGGCGGGGGCGGCTCCAGCCGTTCCCAGTTCCGTGTTCGATCGAAATTCAATACTTGGTCAACTATCAGGGTGTCGGGCTCTTTCCCCGATCTGAGATCCTCCGGTTCCAGCACCCGCAATTGGCCATTTTCGACGATGTCCTTGAGTACCTGTCCCACGAAACTCCCTTTCTTGACTCTTGCGGGGAGTCATCCTGATACTCCGGAGTCCCAGAACTCCTGCACCGTGTCGAAGGTCCACTGCTTGGTAATTTCGTCGCGCCGGCCTGGCATTCTTGCTGCTCCTCCTTGCGTGGGGATCTATCCTCTGCAGACGTACCATCTACTTTACTGCCAGTTGCAACCGGCGGTCACGCCGGTGTCCCTCCTCCGTCGAGGTCTGAATGATTCACGTGGAGTTGCTTGTCGGGGCCGCTCCCGGTTGATACTGGGCAACCTCGGGGCTATCAACCTCTCGAGGCCATCGACTGGATCCGCTCCACAACGAAGTCCTGCTTGACCTGGAACACAGTTCTCGGCTGGCCGAGGAATTTCAACATCTCCGGTTCCAGGGAGTCCCTGGGAGTGCCGTGGCTGATCCATCTTGCCTCCCTGGTGTGGGGGTACCCCGGGAATTCCTCGAAATCAGGACGGTAGCGGTAATCTCCCGTGACCTCTGCGATGGCGAACAGAGCAGGCCTCTTCTTCAGCCTGCGGAACACCAGGTCCCCCCGCCCTATGTCAGCCTTGAAGCTCCACAGTTGACCGCCCATGTTGGAGACCTGCGGGCCGGTCCACTCCGGCCACACCTGGCCCATTCTGTGGAGGAGCGAAGCCTTGGTGTTCAGGGGGGTCAGGTCTCCCATGTCCCCCCATCCGACTGCCACGCAGCCTTCCCTGAAGTCCCTGTCCTCGTGCAGTTCACCCTCGTTGCCGCCGCGAATTACCCAAAGCGCCACCGACATTCTCCTGGGCCCTGTTTGGACCCTTCCCTTCATCTTTTGGTTTCACAGGGATTTTATACCGGGGCATGGCGGTGAGTCCCCCGCCGTCGCTAGGAGATCCTTTCGCTCCCTTCCATTGCCGGTCGCTCCTTGCGTACCTGACGGGTGCGCTCCGCTATAATCGCCGTTGCCCGGGGTTCTTGCTCTTCCCGGGCTCCCTCACACGGGCGATGGGGTCCCGGTCTCGTCCGGGGCCCTGTCGTGTGCCTGCCAGTTTGTGGGAATCTCACGGCAGGAGCGGAAGATGGAGTCACCCAGTCTCACTGGCCTTCTAGCGGCCGACATCGAGGGCCTTCTCGATTTCTTCGACGAAAAACCTCCGTGGTCGGTGGGTCATGCCACCGGGATAGTCAACTTGGTCGGGGAGGATCTCAATGCCGCTTGTCTGCAGCACTATCTGAAAGGTAGGGGCGGGGATGCTGTTATTCTCCGCGACTCCGTTACCGGCAGGCCACTGCCCGTTACCACGGGACGCACGAAAGGTCCCAGGCTGGACCGGTGGATCCGGGCCCAGTGGCCCGGACAGCCTGAGGTCGTATTCCAGACGGAGATAAAGAGCTGGTCGGCACATGGCTTTGGCGGCATCCGGTTGCCGCTCGGCGGCACGGCCTCAGAAGTGAGGAAGCGTAAGCGGGAGCAGTGGGATGATCTCTACGATGCCAGGCGTCGGCGGCTGAAGCACCCGATGACTCTGAAGGTCCTGGAAAGAATGAAGCCTCCCAAAGATGTCGAACCCGGGGCCGTCTGTCCATTGCTGATATTCTGGTTTGCTCTCGAGTCCAGGAGGAGTCCCAATGTCCCTCTCTTCCGGGTGAAAGTTGACTCCCCGGAGTTTCAGGAACTCTGGGTATTCTCGGTGTCCGGTTACCTGCGGAGCCTCCGGTCTGAGGGAGTGGAGCGCGTAGAGTTGGAGATGCCGGACGCGGCGCTCCGGCTCCGTAAGCTGAACGGGTGGTTTTGCTCCGTCTGATGAATACGTGGTGAGGGTGATTGTCGGAGTTCCGCTCTTTTCGGCGAAGTTTCCCGATATATCAGTCCCATCCGCCGTAGCCTCCCGGCGCCCTCACCTCGTGGAATATCGAGTATTCCGAGATCACCTTGTCCGGCTCTCCTCTCGATATCTCCTCCAGTTCCGCGATCAGTGCCACCGTATACACTCCCGGTCCGTGTTCGTCCAGCAGCCCGGTCACGTCCGCACGGATGCTGAATTCCCTGCCCTCCGCCGTCAGTTCCTCGGCCTTCCGGAATACCAGGGTCAGTTCGGTTTCCCGCGTCCGCTCGGACCTCGCCCTGGATTCCTCGAACATCCTGATGCTCTCCGCTTGGGACTCCGGCTCGGCGGCGTTTCTTCCGATATCGTATGGGTCGACGCACTCCGCTTCCTCAAGGGTGCGAGTGAACACGAACTCGTCCCTGAGGAGACGGGAGGGCGGTATGAACGCCCCGATGACCTCTCCATGTCCGTAGCAGTATGTCCTCGCCAGTTGCCCCGTACTGAGTTGCCGGGGCGCGGGGTCGTAGACGATCAGGACCATCAGGGGGACCCATCCGGTGAAGGCATTTTCAGGAGTGAGGTTTCCCTCCAGTTCCAACATGCCGTCCTCGATGACCGGGAGGACGTCCAATTCGACGTAGTCTCCCTCGAAGTGCTGGACGACCTTGAACACGTTCCGGTCCCAGGCCAAGCCGATGTTCACCTTCCGGTATTCCGGGCTGAGCATGGTCTCCCGGTGCCCCGGGCTGTCCAGCAGCCCTGCCACCGAATCGGCGACCATCTCCAGGGGATCGTCGTTCCAATTGAGCAGGGTGTCCGCCAGCCCGCACTCCCCATTTCCCGAAAAATTTTCTCCGTTCACTTGGTACCCGCCGGCGAGGCTGTACCTCTGATAGGGCTTCAGTCCGTCGGTCCCCCAGTGGGAGGAAACACAGTCTTCCAGTAGCTGGTCGGCCTGAATCTGGGCCACGTTGTTGGTCCCCATCGACACCGGGGGAACTCCGGTGCGGCCGCGGGCCTCGTTGATCAGGTCCAGCATATGCCGTTTTTCCGCCATGTTCCTGAGCCTGGGCGGCTCCGTCACCTTGTCCGATGGAGACACAATGTTTCCCCCGGTCACCCAGTACCCGCCGCATACGGCGAACAGGGCCAGCACCGCGAGGATTTTCACCACGGTTCCGGCGGCTGAGCCGCCCTTTCCGGGGTGGGGCCTTGCCGGCGCTGCCGTTGGTGGTCGACTCGGGACTGGCAGGGGAGCAGCCACCTGACCGGAGGCTTGTGGCCTTGACCGTGTGGCCACCCAGGGACGAGTGTTTCCCGGCTGTCCCCTGAGCCTTCGCCGCCTGCGGGTGAACTCGCTCCGTACCCGCATCCTGAGTCTCCACCACTTTCTCGAGGCCGGAGTCCCGCCGGTAACCGGGGCATCCACAGGTGCTGGTGTTGCTGACGGCGGCCTTGTTGCTGTCGGCTCAGGTTCCGGGCTCTTCCAGATCTCCGACCACTCCCCTTTACGGTTCGGTCCCAGGGCGATCAGAAACGCTGCCTTGGCCGTCCCCGGAGCCGCCAGCAGGGCAAGTGCCAGCCATTCCAGGGGGCCGTCCATCCCGGGGAAAATCCCGTCCCGGGTGATGAGCAACGCTGCCAGGTTGACCCAGAACGCTGCGGCGGCTCCGTAGACGATGAACCGTTCCCGGCCGCGGTCCAAGCTCTCGAACCCGAGGTAAGTGTATGCCCTTTTCCACCTGTCCACCTGTAGTCTGCTGCCGGATTTACCTGTCGGCCGCTGGCTGGCAGACGGTGAGGGCGTACTCGGCGGCAACGGCCCTGAAGTCATCGCTATCCGAGCCCTCTGGGATGTGCCTCCGGTAAAAGGACTGAAGTTCCCGGGGGATGCAGGTACTGGAGTAGGTGGCGGGCGGCGCCGGGGCCTGTTTCTCGCAGTAGTCGCTGATGTAGTCGACGTGTCGGTACCTGATCACGTCCCACACGGAGCGGTTGTCGCCGTAGTCGGGCCATGGAGTGAACCGGGCGCTTTCCACGTCCAGGAGCAGGGACCTGTGGGTCCTGACCAGGCAGGTGGAGTACTCGGTCTTCGTGCCGGCCTGGGGTCGCACCGCCGTCTCCGATTCCTCCTGCTGGTCGCTGGCCTGGGCGGCCTCCGTCGCCGTTTCCGTCTCCCGCTCTGCGGCCATGACGCTGGGAGTCGGGTCGATTTCGGCCTGTGGCTCCTCCTCCCCGTCCTGGCCTATGACCATCCCGATGAGGAACATTGCGGCGAGAGCCAGGGCGATGATGACCGCAGCCACTCCCAGGGCGAAGTTCCTGCTGACCTCTATCCTTCCGTTTCCGGTCCAGTGCATGGGGAGGGCTCCTTTTCCGGATTGGTTGCCGTCCGGCAGTATAAGCCACTTCCGCGTCAAGCGGACTACCCCTGTGCCCGCGGTCCGTGCAGGTTCCCCCGCTCGTCCACTCTGACCAGCATCCGCTTCTTCCCGCCGAAAATTGACATTCCTGCCCACACCGGGAGCCACAGCCCTCCGGTGAAGAGTGTCAGGACGGCGTGGAGTTTGTGATTGACCGGCCTTCCCGATGCGAGAAAGGCGATGTAGTCCCCCTTCCCCTCCACCCGCCACCCCCTGCGGCCGGCCTGGGACAGGTACTCCTCCAGGATCTCGGCCCTCTCCTGCAGGGAGAGGGTCCGGTCGGCTTCATGTGATTCGGAGTTCTGCACGGTCTCTGCCCTGCCCGTTACATCGGGGCCGTCGGCGTCCCTCGCTCCATGATCCTCGTGGTGCCGTCGGCTCCCCCTTCCAGTTTCCCCCGGGTCAGCGATCCCCTGCTTTGCAGTCTTCGGAGAGCTTGGCGTCGAAGTGAAAAGGCCCGGCGAATGGCGGACCCCGTTCCCGTGCTGTTTGGTTGAGCCATCAGGTTGGCGACGACTTATCCCTCGGGCCGGTCCCGGTGGATTCATCGTTCCTCCCGGCTTGGCCGTTTCAGTCAGCTCGCAACCTGAATTCACTGGGGACGCCGTCCCCGTGGCAACGTCCCCGGGCAATGTATGACGGTCTGAACCCGGTCGGATTTTTCCCGATGTCTTAAAAGTCCAGCCTGCGGCTCCGACGGTACGGTCGGTTCATCCGTCAAAGGTACCGACCACCCGAGGAGGACAGAATTGGAAGAGATCGGCACGATTTTCAATAACGTGGGCATCCTGGTTGCCGCCCTCGCGGGCGGCATCTCGTTGGTCATGTTCGGGTTCGCGGGTATCCAGTACATGACCGCTCAGGGCGACCCCCAGGGCATGAGCCGGGCCAAGATGTCCGTCATCGGGGCAGTGGTGGGTCTAGCCATCGCCGGTCTGGCCTTCGTCATGCCGGGGGTGATCAGCAGGCTCATCATCGAGCCGGCTGGGGGCGAGAATGTCGCTGGGAATGCGGTCGGGGACAACTGCGATCAGTTGCTGAAGAATCAGTTGGTGTTCCAGCGGGGCGCATCGACTGCGGGGCGGATGCAGGAGGTCATCCGGCAGATCCAGGCCCAGAGGGACAGTTGTGTCTCCGAGCTCTGGAATCCCCAGGCTGTGGATTCCACCGCCGGTTCTGAGGCGTCATGTCCTGGCACTGAGACGATTGTGGCCGGTACTCCTCCGACTTGCAGCGGCGGTGGTACTTACACTCCTGCTGTCGGTGCCAGCCATGCCAGTTGTGCGTCCGCTATCATTGATCAACAGACCGTACCCAGGGGACTTCTTGGCTCCGGCGGGGCGCAGGCTAGACTCGAGTCCGGCCGGGATTCCAGCAACAACATCATCGTCTATTTCGACCCCAACAACGTCGCGAACCGGCCTTCGGACGCGGCCATGTGCTGGATGTACGTCTCCCGGCTGAATGCTTGGGCCGAGGCCTACTAACCTCCCGGTTACCGGCCCGGAAGGTCCTCAGAGGCCTGGTCCCCATTTGGGGTCAGGTCCCTGATTTTGCCTGCCGTCTGCGGCTCCGGCGTTTCCCCTGCTCTATCACGAAGGCGGCAATGGCTCCGGTGATCACTCCGGCGTATCCGATGATTACCACGATGCCCAGGACGAGCGGCGCCTCCCCGGGTTGGGTGGCCCGGTTCCAGATCTCGTAGACCGCGTGGGCGTCCACCGTGACGATCAGGCCCACGGTGATGAACCGGTGGTCCCGTGCGAAGTCTCTGACCAGACCGAGGTAGGCCCTGGCGATCCTGGTTGGCTTCGGGGGTGTGTTGGGTTCCATCACTCCTCCGTCCGTGGGAACGGAGGGGGTTATCTCACGACAGGGGGAGCGTTGCAGCGGAGGCTGGTCTTGGTCTCCCGTCTTCAGATTCAACTGCAGGGGAGGTGCGGGATGATCCTTCGG
>VXOI01000181.1:0-707 GCA_009840175.1 Chloroflexota bacterium
GAACAGGAGGGGCAGCCGCTCCGGCTCCACCCCCCTCCCCTCATCGGCCACGGTCAGCGCCACGTGGCCGCCCTCCAGTGCGCCCCTCAGCCGAATGGGAGAGCCTTCCTCCGAGTACCTGGCCGCGTTGGACAGCAGGTTGCCCAGCACCTGCACGATGCGGCGCCGGTCGGCCATGACCCAGGGCAGGTCCGGCTCCAGGTCGAGGGTGACGTTCCGGCCCCCGCCGCCGGCCAGGAAGGTGTTCCTGGCCTCGTCCACCAGGGCACCCACATCGGCCGGCTCGGGGGTCACCGAGAGCTGGCCGGTCTCGATGCGGGCCACGTCCAGCAGTTCGCCGATCAGGTCCCGCATCCGGTCCGACTGGGACTCGATGATGCGGATGAACTGGAGCGTCTCCGCCGGCTCCAGGGAACCCAGGGACTCCCGCAGGTTGACCGCCGAACCCTTGATGGAGGTGAGCGGCTCCCGCAGCTCGTGGCTCACCAGGCCCAGGAAATCGGCCCGCAGCCGCTCCAGGTTCTCCAGGGGCGTCAGGTCCTGCAGGGTGACCATCACGGTCTCGATGGCGCCCTCCTCCGACAGGATGGGCGTGGCGTTGATCAGGGTGGTCACCGACCGGCCGCCTGGGACGGAGATCACGATCTCCTCGGCCCGCACCGTCTCGCCGGTGCTCAACGCCTGGGCCAGTGGCAGTTCCCCCAGGG
>VXOI01000181.1:717-2531 GCA_009840175.1 Chloroflexota bacterium
TCAGCAGCAGGGCCATGGGGAACTCCCGCAGGGAGACCTCCCGCCCGTCGGCCCGCCGGAAGGTCAACACCCCCAGGAGGTCCTCCAGTTCGCCCCCCGGCGCCCGCAGGTCTTCCAGCATCCTCCGGGACTCCCGGTTGACGTACAACGGCGCGCCGGTCCGGGCGTCGAAGACCACCACGCCCACCGGCGAGGTGTTGACCAGGGTCTCCAGGTCGGCCTTGGCCCGGTGCTCCTCCCGGTGGCGGCGGGCGTTGGCGATGACCAGGGCCGCCTGGGCGGCGAACATGACCAATGTCTCCTCGTCCTCCTGGCTGAACTCCTCGCCGGGCCGGCTTTTGCCCAGGTAGATGGTGCCCACGCCCCGCCCCCGGTGGCGGATGGGGGCGGTGAGGAAGGAGCTGACCGGGACCGGGGGCCGGAACTCGGGGAGGCCCATGGCCCGGGCGTGGCCGGCGAAGTCGCCGCCCCGCAGCGGCCCGGGTAAGCTGCTCAGGTACTCGAAGAACTTCAGACCCCCGGAAATGTCCCAAAGGCCCTGGGTCTCCTGGGCGGTGAGACCGGAGGCCAGGAACTCCTCGACCTGTCCCGATTCGTCCAGCGCCGTGATCACCCCGTAGCTGGCGCCGGTCAGGGACCGGGCGCTGTCCAGCACCTCAGGCAGCACCGTGTCCAGGTCCAGGCTCTCGCTGACCCGCAGGCTGGCCTCGCTGAGCCGGGTCAGGCGGTCCCGGAGGGTCTGAGTTTCTTCATCGCGGGCGTTAGGTTGCTGCACTGGCAAGCTCCTGTCGGATATGAGGATGGGCGCGGTCCGGCGTGGCGACACGGTTGCCGATGCCGCGGAGAGGTTCGGCCAGGAACCGGGCCGGCCGTGCTCCATCATACCTGCCCGCTTAATTGTCACCAAACTGATGCCGATATTGGCTTAGGCCTAAGGCAATTGTTCACAGATAGTTCACATCAACTGTGGTAATGTAGCCGCGAGTTGTGGACAATCATAACTCATTTGCCAGGTTTCTGATACACCATCTCACCAATGAGCCGCCTTCCGGGGCGGTGAATTAATGGCTCAAATTGATACAAAGTACCACTTACAGCGCGGACCTGATACCGGCCCCGGATTCATCCGTGTACGCAGGCCATCCCGCCGGGAGGAAGTCAGCGCGGCAGCGCCAGCCGCGCGACGCACACAAGACAAGCATAGCGAGAAGCCGACGCCGGACAGACCCAGGGGCAAGTCAGGGGGCGCGAAGGGGGACGCGGGCCCAAATCTGGGCGAGCGATTAAACAAAAGAAGGAGCGCCCCCCCCCCCCCGCCGTGTGGCCCCTCCCCGGCCCCCCCCCCGCCCCCCGACCAACACACCACAACAAAAGCCATCCCCCCCGCCGCCACACCCCCCTGGGTCTGTCCGGCGTCGGAAGGGAGCAGGCAGACCGATAGCTGCCCAGGAGAATAACCAATGTAGGATGCCCCACGCGCCCGCGGCGCTATACCCAGGCCACACAACCGGAAAACATACGTGAGGAGACACAGAGAAAGCGGTTATGAATACCCTTACCAACATACCCAGACGCACCGCACTCTACGGGGCCATGCTGGCCATGGCCGCCCTGGTGATTACCCTGCTGGCGGTGAACTTCGCCGCCGGCCCGGCCCTGGCCCAGAACGCCGACAACACCTACCCCGACCCCCAGCCCTGCGGCCCCGGCGCCGCCACCGCCTTCATGGAAGAACCCCACGAGCTGACCTCCGGTCATTACGCCCTCTTCGACTCCTACTGGCAATGGACGAAGGAATCGACGGAAGACGACCC
>VXOI01000004.1 GCA_009840175.1 Chloroflexota bacterium
TTCCCGCCCCATATTCCCTCTCCCCCTGGGAGAGGGTTAGGGTGAGGGCGTTCCCCGTGTTTCCTGAAAATGCTGAAGCCTGGAGATTCACCCCCTGAATCCCAAAGGAAAAACCAGAGAACCCTACCACCTGGCCTAGCACGTGTTTACAAACCTCAAACATGATGATAACAACCGGCAAAAATCCCCTCTCCCTTAAGGGAGAGGGTTAGGGTGAGGGTGAGGGTGAAAACTTGGCATCAAACAACGCGCCTATGTCCAAATCACCCTTCTGCAAGAGTTTGTAAACACCCCCTAGCCCGTTTGACAACCCCACCAACCCCGCAGATACAATTTCAGACACGAAATCCGACTTAGCGAGGGCAGCGATGATCAAGCACTTCGGCAGCCTGTATGCCGGGCACGTGGACCTGGGTGATCTGGGACTGGAAGCCACGGCGGTCAACGACCGGCGGTTCGACAACGACCATCTCATCACCATCTTCGACCGCTGCGAGCAGATGGCGAAGCTGATGGACCGGTTGGGGTATCACAGCTTCTGGGGGGCGGAGCATCACTTCCAGCACGAGGGCAACGAGGTCATCCCCAATCTGCTGATGCTGTTCGTCCACCTGGCCAGGATGACCCAGCAGCTCAAGTTCGGCTGCGGCTTCAACATCAACCCCATGTGGCACCCCCTGAGGCTGGCCGAGGACTACGCCACCGCCGACATCCTCACCGACGGGCGGGTCATCTTCGGCGTGGGCCGGGGGTACCACTCGCGGGAGGTGGACACCTTCGGCGTGCCCAGCACCAACTCGGACAACGAGATGAACCGGGAGATTTTCGAGGAACAGGTCGAAGTCATAATGAAGGCGTTCCACGAGGACTCCTTCTCCTACCAGGGCAAGCACTACCAGATTCCGCCGGAAGTGCCGTACCGGGGCTACACCCTGAAGGAGCTGACCCTGGTGCCGCGCCCCAAGTACCAGCCCGTGGAGTGCTGGCAGCCGATGGTGTCGAGCAGCCAGCGGGCGATGGACTTCATGGCGAAGCACGACATCCAGGGCATCATGGGCGGCGGCGCGGTGACCGGCGGCGCCAACGACGACGTCATCATGCGCTGGACGGAGACGGTGAACCGCCACGGCCATAACGTGGAGCCGGGCGGACGGCTGGTCATCGGGCTGCCGACGTTCATCGCCGACTCGGAGCAGGACGCCATCGAGCAGGGCCGCAAGTACCTGGAAGAGGACATGAAGATGTTCGCCCCCCTGGGCTTCTTCCGCGCCCTCTCGGAAACGCAGATCGAGGCCCTCGGCGACCCGCGCCGGGCCCGGGGCGCCGGCCTGCCGACGCTGGAGGACATCGTGGAGCAGCAGGCCTGGCTGGTGGGCACCGCCGAGCAGGTTACCGAGAAGATCAAGGCCATCGAGGAGCGCTATCCCGGCCTGGAGCATATGCACGTGGGCTGCAACCGCATGGGCGCGCCGCTGGAGGTAATGCTGGAGCAGTTGCAGCGGTTCGGCGAAGAGGTCATGCCCCACTTCGACACAGAGGAAAAACCGCTGGCATAATGGCTACTGGCCTTGCACTGTGGAGGAAATCCGCTGCCAGGCCCCGGCTCTGATACATTGAGGTAGGACTTACGCAGTTCAAAGCTATCCCCTCTCCCTCTGGGAGAGGGTTAGGGTGAGGGCGTCCTCTTCAACTGCCTAACTCCTATGAAGTTATGGAGTCATTGTGAAAGCCGTGAAACTCTTGGGCCTTGCCGTCTTGCTGGCGTTGGCTGGTGTGAACATCACAGCCTGCGGCGGTGGTGATGGAGATTCCACAACTCTGAGCCGCAGCGAAAGCGTTTTCGCCGTGTCCGGGCAGCCCCGGCTGATTGTGGATACCTTCAACGGACGCATAGAGATAACCGGCAGCGATGCTGGAGAGGTTAGGGTCGAGGCTGAGTTCCGCAACTCGGAACGGGTGAACTACCAGGCAGCTCAGGAAGGCAACACCGTTCGGGTGACGGCGGAGAAAGGCGACGACGATTCTTTCTGGGGGTGGCTGCCGTGGCGGGGCGATGACGCCGGGGCCAACATTCGCGTCATCGCCCCGCGTGAAGCTGTTCTGGAAGGGCGCAGCTCCAACGGCAGCATCAGAGTGGACAACATAGCGGGCAGCGGCTCTCTCCACACTTCCAACTCGGGCATTGCGGCCAGCTCGATGGACGGCATATTCAGCTTGTCCACCAGCAACGGCGAAATCACCCTGCGGGAAGCCGACGGAGATTTCCGTTTGAAAAGCTCCAACGGCAATATCACCGTGGCCTCGGCTCGGGGCGAATTCGACCTGGACACTTCCAACGGAAGCATCCGGTTCGAGGGCGACCTCACCCTCGGCTCGGACAACCGGTTCGAGTCCTCCAATGGCAACATCACCGCCGCGCTTACCGGAGAACCGCCCAACGTCCGGGTGCAGGCGTCCACCAGCAATGGCGACATCGTCCTGAGCCGTCCGGTCCCCGTCGTCGGGAACACGGACGGGGACCGTATCTCGGGGGTTATAGGGGAAGGCAGCGCCAGCCTGACAATGGATACCTCCAATGGCACGATAAGGATTGAATGAACGTTTCGCCGGTTGACACTCCGCCCCCGCGCTGGCTATATTCCCCGTACCACCACCACAGTTTGAGGAGACTGGACGCTATGATGCAGACTGGACGTGTTCGGGTTGAGGCGGGCAACGTAACCTTCGTTGTCCAGCATGAGCTTTGGGACGGCAACATTCAGGACCACTCGGACCAGGGCGTGGCCATCCTGGTCGAGGTCGGCGACGCGACCGCGCTGCGGTTCAACTGCTTCGACCGCGAGAGGAGCTATGTCTACGGGCCGGACGGCAAGGACGTCAAGTTCCGCATGGACGAGACCGTGGACGGCAACCCCATCGGCTGGTCGGTGAAGACGCTGCGCAACAGCATTGGCATCATGCTGACCGAGGCCGGGTATGCCGAGGCCGCCGGAGCAGTGGACATGGCCGCCATCAATAAGGCCCTGGACGAGGTCGAAGAGACCGCGCGCTACAAGTTCGCCGCCGAGCGCAACACCGTGAAGCACAACCGCGGCACCGATGTGTTTGAGGCGGGCAACATCCGCTTTGGGCTGGAGAATCGCAAGCTGGGATCGGGCGACGGCGGCGTGGCCATCCACGTGCTGGCCGACCTGGCGGGCAACACCGGCCGGGTGTTCACCGAGGAGACGGAGATGCTGGCCTTCGACTGCTTCTGGGACGGCCCGCACTACCACTATGGCCCCCGCAACAAGAACCACCGCATCTACTGGGACAAGACCCTGGTGCCCGACCCGCTGGGCTGGTGCCTGGACCAGTTCAAGGGCAAGAAGCTGAGGGTGATGCTGGAACGCGCTGGCTACCCCGGCGTGGCCGCCGACCTGGACGACGACGTCATCGCGTCAGTGATTCCTGCCGTCGAAGCCCGCGCCCGCGAGATGCAGGCCGACGGCATCCCCGCCGAGGTCACGCCCAACTTGGTGCAGTAGGCCGCGCCAGACATCACTGGCAGAACGCCAACGTCCACCGCCGCAGGACTGCCTGCGGCGGTTTTGGTTGCCCGCAAGACGCAATTCGTCACTACGCATATCGTTGTTGAACTCGTATATCCTTTTTCTGGAATAAGGGTTGACACGACCGAGATGTTAATGTAAATTGCCCTGCATTGAGCGAATGAGCGCAACACTGGCGGAGGCCAAGACAGTGTACGTTTGCGTGTGCAAGGGAGTGAGGCTTTCCGAGGCCGTTGAGTCGGCCAAGAGGCGAGGCTGTTCTCCCGACGCCCTTACCGAGACTTGGGGCTTCGATGACGGCGACGCCTGCGGCCGTTGCCTGAACAACGTCGAGCGCATATCGGAGATCATCGAGTTGAAGCTGGAAGGTCTGCTGGTAAAAGCGGGATAAAACTGCCCCTGAGTGGTACAATTGAGAGTGAAGAGGGTTGGGCCGCCGGTGAAGCAGGGCTATGGCTCGCAGTCCGGCGGCTTATTCTTTCCCGCGACAAGGAGCCCAGCCATGAAAGCGAAGGAAGGCGTGGTTGAACGCCTGAACAACATACTCACTATCGAACTGACCGCCATCAACCAGTATTTCATCCACGCCGAGATGGCGAACAACTGGGGGTTTCCCGGCGTTGGCAAGCTGTTCCGGGCCAACAGCATGGCTGAGATGGAAGACGCGCAGCATCTCATCCGCCACATCCTCTACCTGGAAGGGCTGCCCAACCTGCAACGGCTGAACCAGGTCCAGGTTGGCGAATCTATCAAGGAAGACCTGGAGCTGAACCTGGAAGCGGAAAAGGGCGCGGTTGAAGCGGTTGCCGAGGCCATCACTCACTGCGCTTCGGTGGGCGACTACACCACCCGCAGCATCCTGGAAGGAATGATCCGAGAGGAAGAGGAGCACATAGATACCCTGGAGACACAGCTTGAAATCATCAACACCATCGGTATTGACCTCTACCTGAACCAGCAGATCCACAGCGACGATTAGCCGCAGTCACATACCCGAGGAAACACAAGGCCGGGCCAGCGCGAATACTGGCCCGGCTTTTCGTTGGCCGCTTGCATATTATAGAGAGACGTGTGCTAACAAAGCATATAGAACAACATAGACATCACGCTGGCTGAGGGTGCAAATGTGCTCAACAAGTCTGCCGACGTTGCGCTGCACTATTTCCGCGTCATGGGCCGCCAGCCACTTGATGCCATTAGCGCGACAATACTCGGCCAGCTTCTCCTGGGATACCGGTTTGGCGAGGGCCATTGCCTACCTCCAGATGAAGCGAATAGCGGCAGTCAGATCTGACGAATATAGAAAAAGACCACCAGCGATTGGCGGTCTGTTCAGCAGTTCCCATTTTTGGTCGGGGCGGCCAGATTTGAACTGGCGACCCCCTACACCCCATGCAGGTGCCCTACCTGGCTGGGCCACGCCCCGACTCTAAAGCTATTATAGCGGGGTTGCGCCTTTGATGGCAACTTTGGATGTACCCGAGATTTCTCGCTCACCCTAACCCTCTCCCGCCGGGAGAGGAAATTTGCTCTGCCAGCGTTACCCCGGTTCCAGCGTTTGTGTAGTCTCGCTGTTAGCTATGATGGCGGGCCAGTCCCAGCGCATGGGGACCATTTCTACCCTTCGCCATGTCTCGGACTGGTCGTAGTAGTGAGGGCTGCCCGGGTGGCCTGAACTGCCGAGGGGAACCACCCACAGCGAATCGTCCCAGTTGGCGGTGTCGTAGGCGTAGCGGGCCACGGACAGGCTGGTGACGGTGGCGAAGGTGGCCGGAGAGTATCCGCCCTGCAACGGTGTGTCGCCGTCGCCGCTGTGGGGGATGGCTGGCGGGTCTAGCAGCCTGTTCAGCTCCGGGTGGGCTGCGGAAAGGGTGTGGCGCGGGACGGCTCGGTGGACGCGGTCCCACACCCAGGCGTCGGGGTCGTCGCCTAGCTGCGCGAACAGGGTTACCACGCCCCGGGTCAAGGCGCGGGAGATGGCTTCGGGCCAGGTGTCCTCTTCGGCCAGCAGGGAGCGGTCGTCTTGACGCAACATCTCGACGATGCGGGCTTTGAGACGGTTTCCAAATGAGCCGAGGCCCCGGTCGGCGGGATGCCAGGCGTCATAGGCAAGGTCTGGCGGCAGGTTACGCTCGAAGAGCTCCTTGAGGAGCGCATCGCGCATGGCGGAATAGATGGCGGGCTGCACTCGGTTGGCGTCCATCGAGCCGTCCCAGGCCAGCAGGCGTTCGCGGGCGATGGCAGCGAGAGCGTTTGACGGTTCCACTCCGGGCAGAACGGCGAGATAAGCCTGCGCGGGCTGGGAGATGCGATATGCGTGGACCTTCGCCATGTCGGCAGCGGCGGGCCTGGTCAGGGATTTGAGGCCCTGCGTCACGCCCTGCACACGGAACTCCGGGGTGAAGTCCACGGCGATGTAGTGGGGATAGTCGTCGCCCACGGGCTTGTTGTTCGCGGTGGCGATGTAGCCTTCGGGCGGGTTGATTGACCTGGGCAGTTCCTCGAAGGAGATGTCGCCCTGCCACTCGTGTTCGCCGGTCCAGCCGGGAACGGGCAACCAGCCGTTGACGCGGGAACGGATGGGGATGCGGCCCCGGCACAGGTATCCGATGTTGCCGTCCACGTCGGCCATCAGGAAGTTGTTGCAGGGGTCAACCCAGCCTCGCTGGGACTCCGCAAGCTCCTCTACGTTGCGGGCGTGGAGCATCTTCCAGAGGATGGCCGTCCAGTCGGAGGCCGACTCCGTTGCGGTGTATTTGAGGGCCAGGCCGGAACCTTCTTCCGGGCCGCCGGAGATTATGGGGCCGTGGTTGGTGACAACGACCTGGATGGACTCTTCGCGGCCGGTGCTGCTGCGGATAGTCTCGTCGTATACCTCGGCGTCGCGCCATTCGTCTTGGTACAGGTACTGCGGGGTGTCGCCGTCGCGGAGCTGCTCGATGTAGAGGTCCTGGTAGTCAGCGGCAGTGTGGGTTACGCTCCAGCAGACCCAGGGGTTGTGCCCGAAGTGGGGGAAGGCCGGAACGCCCGGAAAGGACAGGCCGATGACGTCGAACTCGGGGCAGGCGATGCGGTTCTGGTAGTAGGCGTTAGGGGTGTCGAGGGCGCGATGGGAATCGCCGGCGAGGATGGGCTTGCCGGTGGCGGTGCCGCAGCCGGGGCTGTCCGGTTCCCCGGCGGGAGCGCCGGAGACCACCCAACTGTTGCTGCCGCTGTCCATTTCGGACAGGTGATTGAGGACGGCGGCGCCATCGGACAGTTCCTTCAGGCCGGTGTCCAGTGCCCCTCCGGCGGTCGCGCCGGGGGGCAGTATCAGCAGGTGGCCCGGTTCGTAGCCTGGGAAGAGCTTGCCTGCCTGCTCCGGCCCCATGCCCTGCACCATCCTGGCCCGCCATATCTTGGACTCGAAGACTCCCATGAGTATGTGGCGCACCTTGTAGACGACGAGGCTGTGCCAAGGCTGCCACTCTTCCGGCTGGATTCCTGCGATGGCGTACTCGGCGGGCAACGGGTCGGGGCCTTCGATGAAGGCGTTGACGCCGGCGGCGTAGGCGTCGAAGACCATGCGGGTGTGGTCGTCCATGGCGTTGTAGTCGGCTTTGGCGCTGGCGGTCAGGCGGAAGCGGCGCATGAGCTTGTCCTGCTCCAGCGCGCCGTCGCCGACAGCCTCGGCCCATCGTCCGCTGCCGCGCAGGCGGTCGTACTCCATGTGCCATAGTCGGTCCTGGGCAGTTATGAAGCCCTGGGCGAAAAAGGCATCGCGCTCGCTTTCGGCGCGGACGTAGGGTATGCCGATACCGTCGCGGTAGACTTCGACCTTGCCGTTCAGTTCCTTGAGCCGGAGCGATCCTGAAAGTTGGGGGATCGCCGCCGTCAGTTCGGCGCTGCCAATCTCGCTTACGCCAACCATGCCGCTCACCTCTGCCTGTACTTGGCAGGATGATAACACAGGCGGATGTATCGTTCTGTGAGTGCGCCGCCTCAATGTTGAGAACACACGGCCAGTACACATATAATTGGCCTTAGCAGTATATTGGGTTTTATGCCCTCTCAGCAGGGGTTTGCGGTGGCTTTACTGAACATCCGGCTGGTGCCTGACCCTGTCCTCTTCCGAAAGGCCCGCAAGGTCGCCAAGATTACCGAGCAGCACAAGAAGATGGCCTCTGACATGGTTGAAACCATGGACGAGCATCACGGCGTGGGTCTGGCAGCCAACCAGGTGGGGGTGCTGGAACGCATCTGCGTCATACGGACGCCGGAGATGGAAGAAGCCCTGGTGCTGGTGAACCCGGAGATTGTCAAAAGGGAAGGGGAACGCGAGGTGGAAGAGGGGTGTTTAAGCGTGCCAGGCTACCGGGGGATGGTTATCCGGTCGGAGGTTGTGCAGGCGCGCGCCCTGGACCTGAGTTCCAAGCGCCTCAAGGTGAACGCCGAAAACGACATACTGGCCCAGGCGCTGGAACACGAGATTGACCATCTCAACGGCATAATGTACATGGACCACCTCGTAGCTCACACCAAGCTCTATCCGGTCAAGGAAGCTGGCGAGGACGACGAATTCGGGGCGGAACACGAGAGGGACGACGAGCAGGAACACCCGCATGAGCATGAGCAGGGCCAGCATCACCCGGAGCCGGGCCAGCTCAACCCCGATTTCGAGTCCCTGCACCGTCGGCTGCATGATATGAATCTGGACGAACGGGGCGCAGGCGAAGGGGAAAGACCTGCTGCTCCCTAGTGGAAATCTCCCTGCTGCTTTTTCACCCCCATCCTAACCTTCCCCCTCAAAGGAGAAGGGACTTCTGAGTACGGAATCCGTGATTGACCGCCTGGCATCTTTTTTTGCCGCCCGCAATCTCGACGCCTACCTGGTGGGCGGTGTAGTGCGCGACCGGTTGCTGTCACGTTCGTCTGAAGAAAGAGACATTGACATCGCCGTGACCGGTGACGCGGTGGCCGTCGCGCAGGAGTTGGCCGTTGAGCTGGGAGGTTCGCTGGCGCCCCTGAGCGTGCCTCGCGGGATGATGCGGGTGGTGCTTGCCAACCGTGGCGGCGACGAACATGGCGCGGGGCTGACCATTGACCTGACCGGCTTTTCCGAGGGAATCGAACGCGACCTGGCGCGGCGCGACTTTTCCGTCAACGCCATGGCGGTTTCCCTTTTTGCCCTTCAACAGGCTCAGGATGATAATGACGCAAGTTTAGACTCCGCGCCCTTCGGAGACCGGGTGATTGATCCCTACGGCGGGCGGGCCGACCTGATGCGGAAGACGCTGCGCGCGCTGAGTCCCGATGTGTTCAGGGATGACCCGGGCCGCCTCCTGAGGGCAGTGCGGCTGGCCGGGAAACTGGGGCTGCGCATGGAGCCGGATACGGTCCGGCAACTGGTAGCCGACGCCCACCTGCTGCCACGGGTTGCGCCCGACCGGGTGAGGGAGGAGTTCCTGCGAATCCTGGCGTCCGACGGAGCGCGGGGCCGCATCCAGACGCTGGACTGGCTCGGGCTGCTGGAGCATATCGTCCCTGAGCTGATGGCGTCCAAGGGCGTGGAACAGCCTAGGATGCACTACTGGGACGTCTGGGGGCACTCGCTGCATACGGTGGAAGCCGCCGAGGGAGTGACCGGCGGGCATCAGAATTCGCCGGTGTTTTCCTGCGTGCCGTGGACGCCGGAGAGCGAAGCCTATTTCGCCGAGACCGTCAGCGACGGGCATACCCGCCGCACGGTGCTCAAGCTGGCGGCCTTGTTCCACGACATCGCGAAGCCCCAGACCAAGACGCTGGAGCCGGACGGGCGAACCCGCTTCTTCGGCCACTCGGAGCAGGGCGCGGTAATCGCTGAGGAGCGCCTGCGCTACCTGCGGCTCAGTTCCCGGGGGGTGTCCATGGTGTCGCGCATGGTGGAGCATCACCTGCGGCCTGCGGGGATGTCCAATGATGGCGAGTGGCCCACCGGGCGGGCCATCCACCGCTATTTCCGGGACGTTGGCGACGTGGCCCTGGATACGCTCTACCTGTGCATGGCCGATTATTTGGGCGCAAAAGGGCCGGAACTGTCTCACCCTGAATGGCTGAATCATGCTAGAATGATTAGCCATGTGCTTCACACCGGCTCCAGTGAGCCGGTGTCCATTGCCGCGCCGCGCCTGGTCAACGGACACGACCTGATGTCGCATTTTGGATTGCCGCCCGGCCCGCACATAGGGGCACTGCTGGCAACCGTCGAAGAAGCGCGCTCGGCGGGCGAAATCGAAACTCAGGAGCAGGCCCTGGAATTGGCGGCTGTGATGCTGAAGAACCGGGATATTTCCGGCCTGGATATTCACGACGACTATCGGGACGATGACTCCCGTGCCAGTTCTGTATAAGTTATGCGATCCCGAAGCGTCCGACTTACATTCGTTATCCTCCTCATCCTCGGCCTTGCCCTGGCGGCATTGGGCTTCCGGGCTATCCACATTGACATCCCCGGTCTGCCAGTCCTCGACCGTGAAGGGGCCGGGCCTCTGGGGCTGAAGCTGGGCCTGGACCTGAGCGGCGGCGGTCACCTGGTATACCAGGCCGACACGGGATCCCGGTTCGACGTGACCCTGCTGGAACCGGCAGACCTGGCAGACATATCCGCAGCCCTTGAGGGTTTCCGCTTCGGCGACGCCGAGTTGCCGCTGGAGGACTATCAGGTATTCCCGCGTGACGTGAACCTGGTGCAGCGGGAAGTTCCGCCAGCCCCGGTTCCCGAGGAACCGGAAGCCGCCGAGGACGAAGCTCCACCGGCAGAAGGCGAAGATGCCCCTCCGCAGGACGAAGCGCCGCCCGAACCGGAGTTAATCACGGTTCCAGTGGCCAGCATCTTCCAGATACGCACTCCACTGCTTGCGCCGGACGACCCGCGCCGCAGCGGGCTGCGCGACGCCATCGAGGAATCCCTGGGGCAGATTAGCCTGTTTCAGGTAACCGACATCAGAGATCCCTCCCCCGACCAGATGGAAGGGGTGCTGAGCAACATCACGGGCCGCGTCAACCGCTTCGGCACGGAAGAGCCGATCATCCAGATATTCGGCGATGACCGCATAATCGTTCAGCTTCCCGGCGCCAGCGGCTCCACCACCGACCTGGTCTTCGCAGAGCCGTTGGACGACCCGGCGCAGGTGGCGTTGCTGGCCGACACGCTGATGGGCGCCGGATACCGCGACATTAAGGTGGAGCGGGTAGATCAGTATGGGTTCCGCATCATCTCCGGCACGGTTGACGCCGAGACGGAGTCCGCCGCCAACGCCGCCGTGTCTGAGGCCGTCGCGCCAGTACAATCCTTTACGGTGAACAGCGCCATTGACGAGGCAAAGGCCCTCATCGGTCAGACGGCGCTGCTGGAGTTCAAGGAGCGCACCTGCGTCTCCGTTGACCCTTTCACGGGAGCGTGTCTCGACCCCACTGATGCAGACCTGATGCTGACCGGTGACGACCTGGACGGGGCAGATGCCGCCGCCGATCCGGTGGGCATAGGGTGGGTGGTCAATCTCCAGTTCGACGGACGCGGCTCGGATATTTTTTCCGAACTGACCCGACGCATCGCCGGGGTGGAGACCAAGCGTATAGCGGTGTTCATGGACGACCGGGAAATCATCGCGCCGGTGTCCCGAGCCTGGATACGCGACGGGAACACCCAGATCAGCGGGAACTTCACGCGCGAGGAAGCCCAGACGCTGGCGATCCAGTTGGAGTCGGGCCGCCTACAGGTGCCGCTGAAGCTGATCCAGGAGAGCGATGTTGATGCGCTGCTGGGAGCCGAGTCACTGCGCAACAGCCTGCTGGCCGGGCTTGTCGGCCTGGGACTGGTGCTGATATTCATGGTCGCCTACTACCGCATGGCGGGAGTGGTGGCGGCCTTCGCCCTGGTGTTCTATGCCGTCATGGTGCTGGCCGTGTTCAAGCTGATTCCCATAACACTGGAGCTGGCGCATATTGGCGGCTTCATCCTGTCCGTTGGTATGGCGGTGGACGCCAACATACTGATCTTCGAACGTATGAAAGAGGAAGTGCGCATCGGAAGAACGCTGGCCTCTTCGATGGAAGTGGGGTTCAGCCGGGCCTGGCCGGCCATCCGAGACTCCAATATCTCGACAATGATCACCTGCCTGGTGCTGATGTGGTTCGGCGACCGGCTGGGCGGTGGGCTGGTAACCGGCGTGGCCATCAGCCTGTTCATCGGCGTGGCAGCCAGTATGTTTACTGCCGTGGTGGTGAGCCGCAATCTGCTGCAACTGCTGGCCTTTGCCGGGCTGGGAGGACGGATTAACCTGTTCACCCCGGAGTCGGCTCCTTCGTCAGGCTCGGGACGGGCGACCCAAAGCGCGGGAGGGGGGCGGCAATCATGGACGTAGTTGGAAAGAGGGCCTGGTATTTCCTGTTTTCCGCTCTGATCATCATTCCCGGCATCGTTTCGATGCTGCTGCCGCCCGGCTGGGTGTCGCTGGGATCCGGGCTGACACCCGGCATTGACTTCTCCAGTGGCTCGGTGTTCAACGCCACTTTCAAGCAAGAGGGAGTTGACGAGACCGATATCCAGGAGCGAATGACTGCCCTAGGCCACCCTGAGGCGCTGGTGCAGCAGGTGGGAGCCAATAACTACTTCATTCGCACCAGTGTTCTGGCCGAAGCCCAAGAAGGTGGACTGTCCGAGCGGGAGATAATCGAACGCGACCTGAATGAAACCCTCGGCCTGGATCGTGACTTTGTGGAATTCGAGAGCGTGTCGCCCATCGTGGCGGCGGAAACCGTGCGCATCGCCTTCTACGCGCTGGCCGCAGCGTCGGTATTCATCCTGCTCTACGTCTGGTATGCCTTCCGGCGGGTGCCCAAAGCCTACCGATATGGCGTGAGCGCGGTGCTGGCGCTGGTGCATGACCTGCTGATCATCCTGGGAGTGTTCTCCATTCTGGGGCGTGTCATCGGGTTCGAGGTCAACTCGATGTTCGTGGTCGGCCTGCTGATAGTGGCAGGTTACAGCGTCAACGACACCATCGTAGTGTTCGACCGCATCAGGGAGAACGTCGTCCGGCATCCCGACCGGGACCTTGGCGGGCTGGTGAACCTGAGCATCATGGAGAGCATGGGCCGTTCGCTGAACACCAGCTTGACCACGCTGTTCGTGCTGATTGCCATGCTGCTGATAGGCGGCCCCAGCATCCGCGAGTTGCTGTTGTGCCTGGCCATCGGCGCGGTGGCGGGGACGTACAGCAGCATCTTCATAGCCAGCCAATTCCTGGTGATGTGGGACCGGGGCGAAATCCGCCGCTTCGGACGCTCCGCCGCCACCGCCCCGTCGTCGCTGTTCAACCTGTTCGGCAAGTAGACACTAACGTTTATGCCGGGCGGGGAGCTATAATTGAGTCGGGGCAGCGACGACGCTTACCGCGAATCTATCTGGGGCATAGACCCGAAAGACCGTCCATGGTTTCAACTGCTCACCTTGATAGGCGCATAGCCGGTTCCATCAAATTGGCATGGTTGGAGCTTGATTCCCCCTCTGGCGGCGCGCCCAGCGAAGCAGCGAGAAACATCATTCTGGGCATCGGCGCCAGTTTCGTCGCCTCCGGCTTCATTGCTTGGGGACTGCTACAAGCCAAGGAGATGACAATGTATATCGCGGACTGGTTCAGGGCCGCTGCCGAAAGGCGCCAGCAAAGGCGAAGTGAAGAAGCCTACCTGCGGGGCTATGAAGACGCCCAGCAAGGTAAGCCGCCGCGTCCATCGGGCTTTCGACGGGGAGGGGATCAAGAACCGCCAGAAGCAGAAACTACCAACGGCACCGATGGAACCAATGTCGGAGATAGCTGACTGGATTAGAGAGGCTACTGAAAGACGTAGGGAAAGGTGGCGCAAGGAAAGCAGGTAGTAGGTATTGAGGAAGGCCGGAGGCAGGGACGGCTGGAAGCTCTATGGGAGATTTACGATGCGGACTATTTGGATTCCCAAGAGGGTATCGAATCACTTCCCTTGATAAGAGGCACTAATTACTAGAGGTTAGAGCCACCCGCCCAAGCACGGCGCGGGACTCCACCATATCCAGCGCCCGCTCCGCCTCCTCCAGCGGCATTACCTCCTGCAACACCGGCTTCAACTTTCGCTCTGCTGCCAGCCCTAAGGCCTGCTCCAACGTGTTGCGGGAAACGCCGGAGACACCCATCACCCGCGCGTCGCGGAACACGATTTCGGGTATGACGCCCCGCAGGCTGCCCTCTCCGCCCACTTCCCCCAGCAACGCCAGCCGCCCGTATTGGGCCAGGCTGCGCACGGATGAGCGAAGGGTGGCTGTGCCCACAGTGTCAATCACTACCTCGGCCCCTTCATCAGCGGTGAGGGCCATGACTATTTCGGCGAAGTCCAGTTCGCCCGCCTCGATTACCTCATAGGCTCCGTAACGGGCGATAGCTCGCGTTTTGTGTGGCGAGGATGTGACCGCCAGCGTCCGGGCGCCCAGGGCTGCCGCCAACTGCACCGCGTGAATGCCCAGCCCGCCTCCCGCTCCGACAACCACCACCGTTTCGCTCTCCACCAACTCGATGGCCGACACCGCCTGCAACGCCACCCCGGCGGGGCAGGCCAGCAGCGCCGCAGAAGTTAGCTCCAACCCATCGGGCAGCTTTACCAGGCTGTGTTGCGAGACCGTAACGTACTCGGCGAATCCGCCGCTGCGCCCGTGGCCGATGCCCTCTCCGTTGCGGCAGCGATGCTCGCGTCCCATACGACAGCGGTCACAGTGGCCGCAGGCGTTGGTGAGCAACGACACTACCCTATCGCCAGGGCGTACCTGGTCTACGTCATTGCCCACTTCTTCGACTACGCCAGCGATTTCATGGCCCAAGACCACGTCTGGACGGACGCCGCGGCGCAGTACGCCGGACATCACCAGCCGGTCGTGGTGGCAGAAGCCGCAGGCCGCTACCCACACCAGCACCTCTCCGGGTTCTGGGCGAGGCATGGGCAGATCAACCACCGAGAGGCGGGGTTGAGTGCCAGGGTTTTCCAGCATCAGCGCGCGCATTACTCGCCATTGTATGCCGACAGCAGTGCATCGCCAACGGCCTGTCCCATATAATCGGCTTACTCGCGGCAAACTCATATGGGTGATAGCACAGCTGGGAGCTGTTAAGAATGCTGGATTCCCACGAAAGCGGGAATGACGAAAGGTGGAGGGACTTAAATTGAAGATAGGAGCGCACGTATCGACATCGGGCGGCATCAGCAAGGCGGTGGTACGTGGGCAGGAAATCGGCTGCGAAGCGCTGCAAATCTTCGGCTCGTCGCCCCAGTCGTGGGCCTTCCGAGACGTTCCAGACGCCGAGGTTGAGGCTTTTCGGCAAAACATGGCCGACGCCGGGATGGGGCCGGTTTTCATGCACGCCATTTACCTGGTCAATCTCGGCTCCAGCAAGCCGGACGTTGTGGAGAAGGGAGTGAAATCGCTGTCCGATCACCTGAACCTGGCTGCCCGCATCGGGGCCGAAGGCGTCATTTTCCATCCAGGAAGCCACGGCGGGGCCGGGTTCGAGGCCATTCTGCCACAAGTCGCTGAGTCCCTCCGCCGAGTGCTGGATGGCGCTCCCGAAGGCCCCTGCCTGGCGGTGGAGAACATGGCTGGCATGGGCAAGCACATCGGCGCACGCTTCGAGGAATTGGGCGCGATTCTCGACGCGGTGGACGATGAACGGCTGAAAGTCTGCCTCGACACTCAGCACAGCTTTGCTGCCGGATACGACCTGACCACCGGCCACGGCATTGAGGATATGCTGGCGCAACTGGACGCCGGGCCCGGCTCGGCCAACGTGGTCGCCATCCACGCCAACGACTCCAAGCGCGTCTGCGGCTCGGGGGTGGACCGCCACGACAACATCGGCGAAGGCTTCATCGGCGAGGATGGGTTCGCGGTGTTCATGGGGCACCCGGCCTTCCGGGATGTTCCCTTCCTGTTGGAAGTTCCCGGTTTTGAGGGCAACGGCCCTGACCAGCGGAATGTTGACATCCTGAAGGCTATTCGCAGCCGGGTGGGTGCGGCTCCGTGATACAGATGACCTACCGGGAGTTCGTGCGCCAGGTGCGCCGGGCCTACGCCCGGTTGCCTGAGAACGTGCTGCGGCGGCTGGAGAACGTAGACATCGTGGTCGAAGAGTGGCCCGGCCCAGACGAAGCGGAACTGATGGGAGACCACGACACGCTGTTTGGCCTCTACCAGGGCTGGCCCCTGACCGAACGCGACGGCATTGGCCCGCCTCTGCCCGACCGCATCGTCATCTACCGCCAGCCCATACTGCGAGCCTGCGAGACCCGCGCCGACGCCGTCCGCGAAATCCGCGTGACGCTGTGGCACGAAGTGGGCCACTACCTGGGCATGAGCGAGGCAGACCTGCACCGACTGGGCTACGGATAGCGGGTACTTGCTGAATCGCTTGGCAAAACCTGGCAGTGTATTGGGCTGGCTCTTCGGGACGGCGCTGGGCCTGGGGCTGTTTCCCATTGCCCCGGCGACGCTGGCCAGCCTGGTTGCGGTAGCAGTCTATTACCCGCTGCCCATGGACGGCGATTCTCCTGCGTTCATCGCTCTGGTCGCCGCTTCGTTGGCGATCGGGCCGTGGGCCTGCAACAGCCTGACAACTGCCGACGACCCTGACCCCAAGCGGGCGGTGTGGGATGAGGTTGCCGGCGTGTGGCTTACCTGCCTCTTCCTGCCCAAGACGCTGCCGTGGCTGGCCGCCGCCTTCGTAGTGTTCCGGGTGCTGGACGTTCTCAAGCCATGGCCCATACGCCGTTTCGAGCGGCTGCCCGGCGGCTGGGGCATCATGGCCGACGACGCCGCAGCGGGGATTGCAGGGGCGGCCCTGCTGAACCTTGTGTACCGGCTGGGGTGGTAGAATGAGATAGAAGTAGTCCTTATCCAATAGTTTGTTGCGAACGTCTGATAACTGAGTGCGACTGGATGCCGCATGAGCGAATGGACGTACCACTGGAACGATGAAAAGAACGAAACAATCATGCGGGAAAGGGGCGTCTCTTTCGAAATAGCCCGGTATTTCATTGAAAATGGCGGATTGCTGGACATACAGGATCATCCAAATCAAGCTCGCTATCCGGGGCAGCAGATTTTCATAGTCAACATCAACGGATATGCTTACAGGGTTCCTTTCGTGGAGTCCGGCAATCAACGGTTCCTGAAGACCATCATCCCCAGCAGACGGGCCACCAGAGAATACTTGAGGTCAAACAGCGATGGATACTAGACGGATGACCAGCGAAGAAGTAAAGAAGCTCAAATTCTCTAAGATGAACGAAGAGGAGCTGAGGGCATTCATCAAACGCAACAACGATTTGGAAGGGCAATACCTAGACGATGAAGAGCGGGAGATGATGGAAGCCTATAACGGCGGGCCTGAGTTGCCGCCGCCGCTCACCGAAGAAGAGATTGACTTGCTTGTGAAGAATGGTCTGGGGAGGCCAGAGGATTCCGAGCGGACAATATAGCCATCGTTCGCTTATGCTCGGTTTGCTCCGATTTCCGCGAGCGTGCTATACTTTTCTGGCTTTGCAATTCGTTGCTTGGCAAGGCGAGCCGTGGCCGGGTCGCCCATCTCTGGCATGACCAGTAAGGGATAGAAGAGGAATTGGATGGTTGAGTCCCAGGAACAGCCCATACAGGAAGTAGGAACGGAAAGCACGCCAATGGAAACACCCGCGGCCGTAGCGGAAGCGCCTGCCGAGGCAGCGCCTGAACCGGCGGCCACTGCGGTGGCCGTGGCCGAGCCACCCGCCGCTGCAGCGCCACCGCCTGCCCCAGCAGCGGAGGAGCGCCCCCCCCGGCCTGCGCCCGCGCGTCCGCCGCAGCCCACGGGCCGGGAGCCCATCAACATGAAGGCGCTTCTGGAGGCTGGGGTGCATTTCGGGCACCAGACCCGCCGGTGGAACCCCACCATGAAGCGCTACATCTTCACGCAGCGCAACGGGATCCACATCATTGACCTGCAACAGACGCTGGGCATGATTAACGATGCCTACAAGGATATGGTGGAACTGGTCGCAGGCGGTGGCAAAGTCCTGTTCGTCGGAACCAAGCGTCAGGCCCAGGAAGTGATTCAGAGCGAGGCCGATCGTTGTGGAATGTGGTACGTCAACCAGCGCTGGCTGGGCGGCACGCTGACCAATTTCCAGACCATCCGCACACGCATCAACTATATGCTGGAGTTGCAGCAGAAGCGCGATCAGGGTTATTTCCGCCTGCTGCCCAAGAAAGAAGGCGTTAAGATGCGGGATACCCTCAACCGGCTGGAAAAGTATTTCACCGGCATGAGGGACATGACCACCCTGCCCCAAGCCATCTTCGTCATCGACATCGGACGGGAAAACATCTGCGTCGCCGAGGCGCGGCGGTTGGGCATTGACGTGTTCGCCATAGTGGATTCCGACTGCAACCCGGACCTGGTGGACCACATCATCCCTGGCAATGACGACGCCGTGCGCTCCATCCGCTTGGTTTCCAACCGGATGGCGTCGGCGGTGCTGGAAGGACTGGCCCAGCGGGAGGCTGCGCTCCAGGCCGAGATGGAGGAAGCGCAATCACTGTCGGGCGAAGAGGAACCGGAAGGTCTCTCGGAACGCGAGGACGCAGCCCTGACCGATGCGGTTACCCTGGATGTGGAAACCTTGGCTGAGCTGGCCGCCGGAATGGGGGCCCGCGTCACCGGCGGACCCGACGGCGCCGACGAGCAGTAGCCCCGCCGGGAAGGGTGATATGACGACGCCGTTGCCTGAACCGGGTGAATTAGGCGTGGAAGGTCACGCCCAGATGAGCCGTCTTTTCCTAGAACACGCCGGAGTCTATCTGAGCCAAGGCGACCGTATACAGGCGTCGGAAAAGGTTTGGGGCGCGGCTGCTCATGCCCTGAAGTCCATTGGCGAACAGAGAGGCTGGATTCACGGCAATCACTCCAACATTTATGACATTGGAGGGCAACTCGGCCGGGAGTTTGGACAGGAAGCGCAGTTCTTGGATTATCTGTCTCAAGCCCAAGCCATGCACAATAACTTTTACGAGAACATCAGGGATATTCCTGCCATCCAGAGGGCCTTGTCCACTGTAGCGCAGTTCGTGGACGAACTGGACGTAATCAGGAACTCGCCGCCCTGTCCCTATACGATACAGGATGAAGAGGACCGCATTCGCTTGGGTCATTTGTTGGGGTTGCGGCGGGGAGAACGGCCTCCGATAGGTGACCATTCTCAGGTTGGGTACAGCCAAACACATCAGGCGTAAGGAGTAGGGAGTTGGTAACCACGGCACTTATTCGTACCCTGCGCGACCAGACCGGCGCGGGGATAATGGACTGCAAGCAGGCCCTGGAAGGAAGCGGCGGCGACCTGGACAAGGCGGCTGAAGCGTTGCGGGCCAAGGGACTGGCCGGCGTCGCCAAGCGGGTGGGCCGCGCCACCAATGAAGGGGTCATCGAAGCCTACGTGCATACAGGCGGACGTGTTGGGTCAATCGTCGAACTGGGCTGTGAGAGCGACTTCGTAGCCCGCACCGACGAGTTCAAGCAGATGGCCCACGACATCGCCATGCAGGTTGCCGCCATGGCTCCGGTATACCTTTCCAGCGAAGATATTGAGGAGGGCGACGAACGCGCTCCGGCCCAGGTGGCCCTGCTGTCTCAGCCCTTCATCAAGAACGGCTCCGCGTCAGTGGGAGAACTGGTGCAGGAGCTGGCCGCCAGAATGGGCGAAAACGTGCGAGTCATTCGCTTCCAGCGCCTGGCGGTTGGCGAGTAACATTCCCGACTATGGGAGAACCTCCGAACCAGCTTCCTCACCTGCCTCTATATCGCAGGGCCTTGCTCAAAATGAGCGGCGAGTCTCTCAAGGGATCGTCCGGTTCAGGTATTGACGCCGATGCGGTCCAGTATCTGGCCGCCCAGGTTGGGGAAGCTCACGCGCTGGGCGTGGAGTTGGCAATAGTCATCGGCGGTGGCAATATCTGGAGAGGCGAGGCCGCGGAGAAACAGGGAATGGAGCGGGCCACCGCCGATTACGCCGGTATGCTGGCCACCGTCATCAACGCCCTTGCCCTACAGGACGCCCTGGAAAAGAATGGTATAGATACCCGTACCCAGAGCGCGCTCCAGATGCAGGCGGTGGCCGAGCCTTACATTCGGCGGCGCGCCGTCCGGCACTTGGAGAAGGGGCGCGTTGTCATTTTCGCCGCCGGCACCGGCAACCCCTATATGTCCACCGACACGGCATCTGCCCTGCGAGCCCTGGAGATTGAAGCCGAAGTCCTGTTGATGGCAAAGTTCAATGTGGACGGAGTGTACGACTCCGACCCTCATATAAACCCGGCGGCGGTGCGGTTCGACGACCTGGACTACACCGAGGCTCTGGAGCGGGAACTGGCCGTAATGGATTCCACGGCCCTTACCCTGTGCCGGGAGAACAAACTGCCCATCGTTGTCTTTGATATGTTTAAGCCGGGCAACGTGGGATGTATACTTTCGGGTGATAAGATTGGAACGACCATAGGCGGGAGGGACTGATTATGCCCGGTAAGGACGGCGAAACAGAGTTAACTGCCGAAGATGTGATTGGCGACGTTGACTACCGGATGGACCGCACACTGGAAGCCTTCAAAAGAGATCTGACCCAGTTGCGGACCGGACGGGCCACCCCTTCGCTGATTGAAAACCTTTCCGTTGATTACTACGGCTCGGCTACTCCCCTGAAGCAGATTGCTTCAATTTCCGCTCCCGACGCCCGCGCCATCATGGTGCAGCCGTGGGACAAGGGTTCCCTGCGGGAGATAGAGAAAAGCCTGCAACGCTCCGAGATGGGTTTCAACCCTTCCAACGACGGCAACGTCATAACCGTGCCCATTCCCCCGCTGACCAACGAGCGTCGGCAGGAGATGGTGAAGCTGCTTCGCAAGAAGGCTGAGGATGGCAAGGTCTCGGTGCGCAACGTGCGCCGCGACGGGCTGGAGACGCTGCGAAAAATGGAGCGCGACAAGGTCATTTCCCAGGACCAGAACCGCCGCGCCCAGGAGCAACTCCAGAAGGTCACCGACGGCCACACCAAGCTGATAGACGAGACCACCTCCGCCAAAGAGGCGGAGATTCTCCAGGTCTAGCCTGCTCCGGTGTCTGCCGCATCAGGGCCGCAGCAAGAGGCCCCCGTCTCTCTTTACAAAACAAGCCCGGCTCCCCGGCACGTCGCCTTCATAATGGACGGCAACGGACGTTGGGCCGTGGAACGGGGGTTGCCACGCCTGGAAGGTCACCGTGAGGGCGTGGAGCGCATCCGCGTAGTTCTGGAGACGCTGCGCTCCCTGGGTGTTGAGCACGTTACCATCTATGCCTTCTCCACAGAAAACTGGGGACGCCCCCAGGATGAAGTGGAGGGGCTGATGAGCCTGTTCTTCGTTGCCGTCGAAGAACAGACCCGCGAACTGCACGAGCGAAATGTCCGTATTGTCCACTTGGGCAAGACTGCCAACCTTGACCCGGAACTGCGCGGCGCGGTCGAGGACGCCCAGAGGCTCACCGCCGCCAACACCGGCATCACGCTCAACGTGGCCTTCGATTATGGAGGCCGGGATGAGATATTGCAGGCGGTGCGCCGCATCATCCGCGATGGCCTCGACCCTGATGCGCTGGACGAAGAGACGTTCCGGCATTATCTCTTCACGGCCCACAGCCCCGACCCCGACCTGATCATCCGCACCGGCGGCGAGCAGCGCATCAGCAACTTCCTGTTGTGGCAGTCGGCCTACAGCGAGTATTATCACACCCCCACCCTGTGGCCTGACCTTCTCCCAGCCGAATTGGAGCAGGCCCTGGAAGCCTACCGCGCCCGCCAGCGTCGTTACGGCAAGGTGGCCGGCCCCGGAGCCTAGCCTTGCGTCTCCGGCTGGCTACGGGGGTGACCGGCGCCGCCGTGGTGGTGGGCGCAATCTGGCTGGGCGCGCCCTGGCTGACGCTGCTGGCTCTGGCCGGCGGCGGGCTGGCCATCCGCGAATACTACCGTCTCACCCCCCCAGGGGTGGGCCCGATGCCCGTCGTTCTGGGCGTGGCTGCGGTGGCCGCGCTGCTGCTGGTAGCCGAGGCAGCGTCGGGCCGCGATTTTTACCTCGCTTCCGGTCTAGTCCTGGCCGCATGGACCTTTGCCGCTCTCCTGTGGTTCATTGCCTGTTATCGGGGAGGGCAGGCCCAGACGGAGGATTCGCTCTTCGAAGCATCGGATGCGGATGCGGCACCGGAAGACAATGCTCCGCCGGACGATGAATCGTCCCCCTACCATCGTGGAACAGGCCCGGAGTTGAACGAACTCGGGCCTTACGAAGGGCCATGGGAATTTGACGCGAACGATGAGCTGGCCGACAGTGAGGAGTGGGACGATTCGTTTTCAGGTGAGTTCGAGCCGGACGACGACCCTGATGCAGACGCTGGGTGGGGCCAACGCCCGTGGCTGGGCTTCCTGTTCCTGCTGTTGGGACCAGTGTACATCGGGTTTCTGCTAGGCCACGGACTGGCGATGCGCGACCTGTCCGGCGGCGATGGAGACCTGGGGCAGGCCTGGCTGCTGTTCACCCTGCTGGTGGTCTTCGCCTGCGACACGGGGGCTTTTGCCGTGGGGAGATTGGTGGGACGCCACCGGATGGCCCCGCGCATTAGTCCCAACAAGACCTGGGAGGGAGCGGTCGGCGGGCTCGCGGCCTCGATGGGCGCCGCCCTGCTGGTTGGCCTGGTCTTCGATCTGGCCTTGCCGGTCTGGCAGCAGGCGCTGATTGGCGCGGTGGCCAGCGTGGCGGCGCAGGTTGGAGACCTGTTCGAGTCAGCCTTGAAACGCGCGGCCAACGTCAAGGATTCTGGTAGTATAATGCCCGGACACGGCGGCATTCTGGACCGGATGGACAGCATACTGTTCGCCCTGCCCGCCGTTTTCTATATGTTACTGGCAGTGGGGTTGCGGCTATGAGAAGGATCGTGATTCTCGGCTCCACCGGCTCCATCGGGCGGCAGACGCTGGACATCGTGCGCGCCTTTCCCGACGAGTTTGAGGTCGTGGGCCTGTCGGCGGGCAACAACACCGAACTGTTGAAGCGGCAGGTGGAGGAATTCAGTCCGCGCCACGTCTGGAGCGCAGCCGTCGGCTCCGACGATTTCCCTAGTGTGTCCTTCACTCCCATGGAGCAGATGGTCGCGCTAAACCGGGTGGACCAGGTGATGGTGGCCCTGATGGGCAGCGTCGGCCTCACCCCAACCCTGACCGCTCTGGCCGCAGGCAAATCGGTGGCGCTGTCCAACAAGGAACCCATAGTGATGGCTGGCAAGCTGATAAAGGACTATGAGGCCCGCTACGGAGGGCGGGTGCTGCCGGTGGACAGCGAACCCAGCGCCATCTGGCAATGCCTCCAGGGAGAGGACAACGAAATCCTGCGCCTGCTGATTACAGCATCCGGCGGCCCTTTCCGCACCACCCCCTTGGAGGATATGGAAAGCGTCACACCCGAGCAGGCGTTGCGGCACCCCACCTGGCGGATGGGCCAGAAGATCACCATAGACTCCGCGACCCTGATGAACAAGGCTTTCGAGGTCATCGAGTCGCACTGGCTGTTCGGCGTGCCGTGGGAGCGCATCGAGGTGGTGGTGCATCCGCAAAGCACCATACACTCCATGGTGGAGTTCGCCGACGGCTCGGTCAAGGCGCAGATGGGGCCGCCCGATATGCGTCTTCCCATCCAGTACGCCCTCTTCTATCCCCAGCGGCTGCCCAACTCCATGATTCCGCGGCTGGACATCACCGTTTCCCACTCCCTCACCTTCGACCCGCTGGAATCCGTCCGTTACCCATGTTTCTCATTGGCCGTCGAAGCCGGGAGGAAAGGCGGCACCTATCCTGCCGTCCTCAGCGCCGCCGACGAGGTGGCGGTGCAGGCGTTCCTCGACGGGAGGATCAGCTACGGCGGCATCCACCGACTGGTGGAGCGGATTCTTGCGGAACACGACCCGCTGCCCGGGGAGGACGCGGGCGAAGTCCTGGAAGCCGATGCCTGGGCCTCCGCCCGGGCCCTGGAACTGGCCGGGGGATAGCAGATTCCCCTCCCCCAGCGGGGAGGGCTAGGGT
>VXOI01000003.1 GCA_009840175.1 Chloroflexota bacterium
TCCCTTTCCGCCTGCCGACAACTCCTCGTTTCCCCTCAACTCTGAACTCTTACTAATAGTTGCCCGACGCTCACCAAATTAGGAAATCATGGACCGAGCAATGCAAGTTGAAGAAATCGCCGCCAAGCTGACCGAAGCTGGCAAGACCGTATCCGTCGCCGAAGCCTGCACCTGTGGCTTGGTGGGCTATATGCTGGGCACCGTGCCGGGCAGCTCGCGCTACTTCCCCGGCGGCGTCATTGCCTACACCGGCGGACTGAAGGAGTCCGTTCTGGGCGTGCCTGACGAAGTTGCTCCCGCCCACGGCACCGTCAGCCGCGAAATGGCCGTCGGCATGGCCCGCGGCGTCCGCGAACTCACCGGCACCGACTACGCCATCTCCACCACCGGCGTTACCGGCCCCGCCGCCGGGCGATCCGGCCTGCCCATCGGCACCTTCTGGGTTGGCCTCTCCGTCAAGGACGGCGAAGACACCGCCATCGAGGTCCACATTGACGGCGACCGCGACGCCACCAAGCATGGGGCTGCCCAGGCCGCCCTCGACCTCCTCGGCACCGTATTGTAGAAGCCCATCCTCCGAATCCCCTCTCCCTCTGGGATAGGGTTAGGGTGAGGGCGTCCCCTTCCCGCTCAGGAAAGTATCTGGCTCAGGAACGTTTTCGTCCGCTCCTGCTGCGGGTTGTTGAAGAACTCCTGGGGCGGCGCGTCCTCGATAATTACCCCTTCGTCGAACATCACGATTCGGTCCGCTACCTCCGTGGCGAAGCCGATTTCGTGGGTGACAATCATCATCGTCATGCCCGACTCCGCCAGGTCCCGCATCACGTCCAGCACCTCCCGGATCATCTCCGGGTCTAGGGCCGAGGTCGGCTCGTCGAACAGCATGATGTTGGGCCGCATGGCCAGCGCCCTGGCTATCGCCACCCGCTGCTGCTGGCCGCCCGACAACTCGCCGGGGTACTTGGCCGCCTGCTCCGGTATGCCCACCCGCTCCAGCAGCTCCATCGCCACTTCTTCCGCCTCGTCCCGCTTCCACTTCCGCACCTTGATGGGCGCCAGGGCGATGTTCTGCATCACCGACAGGTGAGGGAACAGGTTGAACTGCTGGAACACCATCCCCACGTCGCGGCGGATGGCGTCTATGTTGCGCACGTCCTGCGTCATCGGCACGCCGTCAACGATGATGTCTCCCCGCTGGTGTTCCTCCAGGCGGTTGATGGTGCGGATGAAGGTGGACTTCCCCGACCCCGACGGCCCGACAATCACCACCTTCTGTCCCCGGTCAACCGAAGTCGTGACGCCCCGCAATACGTGGAAGCTGCCGAACCACTTGTGCACGTCCCGGGCCACTATCATCGGCCCGTCGTATGCTTGTCCTTCCTGTATTTCCTCAGCCATGTCCGATTACCTCCGTCCCACTAAACTAAAGCCAAGGTGAAATGCGCAGTTCCCTCTCCCGGAGGGAGAGGGTTAGGGTGAGGGCGTCCCCTGAGCGTCCTTTCTGCATCGGAGTTGCGCCTCCTGTCTATCCCCCCCTGACTGCGTCACACAGAAATGTACATCTCACCTTGGCTTTAGTTTAGCTCCCTCTCCCAGGAGGAGAGGGAATTTTACCTCCGTCCTACGCCCATGTGCTCCTCCACCCTTTGGCTGACGTAGGACATGGTGTAGCAGAATACCCAGAACACCACCGCCAGGAAGATGAACAGCTCCTTCTGGTTGGCCAGGTATTCCGCGTTGCCCTGAATGAACGCCCGGCCGAATTCCAGCACGTCCAGCATACCAATGATGTAGACCAGGGTAGTGTCCTTGAACAGCGCGATGAACTGCCCCACTATGGCGGGAATCACGTTGCGGATGGCCTGGGGCAGCGAAATGAACAGGGTGGTCTGCCACGCCGGAAGCCCCAGCGCCCGCGCTGCCTCTGCCTGACCCGGGTGGAGTGCCTGCAAACCGCCGCGGATATTCTCCGCCATATAGACTGAGCTGAACAGCGTTATGATTATGCTGGCCCGGAGCAGCGAGTTGGTCTGGAAGTCTTCCGGGAACGCCAGCGGCACCAATACCTGGGACATAAACAGCAGCGTAATCAGCGGGACACCCCGAAAAACCTCGATGAACACCACGCAAAACAGCTTGACCATCGATATGTTCAGGAGGCGCAACACCCATGCCAAGCGGGGATGCAATCGCATTCCGGTACTCCGCTCCAGAACATGAACCAACAAATCGCCCAAGGGAACACTAAGGTTGCTGCGCCGCCCCAAGGCCAGGGCAATGCCGATTGGGAAGCTGATTACGATGCCGACCACCGCCAGCAGCAGGTTCAGCATCAGCCCGCCCCAGTGAAGCGTGCTCACCGGCTGAAGCCCGGGAACCCCGGACACTCCCCGAAACAGCACCAGCGTAATGATGAAGGCGGCCACGGCGCAGAAGGCAATGGTCCGGGCCGACATACCGGTGTAACGTGCGATGGCCCATCCGGCCAGCGTCGTCAGGATGTTGGCGGCCAGCAACAGGCGCACATCCATCCCCATACGCTCGAAGCCGTAGGGAAGGAAGGCGAACAGTGTTACGATTACCGCCGCGCCGATGGCGATGCGCCGCGCCGTGCCTCCGCCAGCCAGACCCCACGCCATGCCCAGCAGCGCCGTAACCATCAGCAGAACGACCTGGGGTCTCCAGAAACAGTTTTGACCGGGGCAAGCCTGCTCGGTGTTGTATGGTCCGATTGCCAGCAGTCCGCCCAGCGCGCTGATGATCGTCCAGTCGGCAGTGATGAATATCCATCGCAGTCCAAACCACAGGGCAGCCACTATCGCGGCCAGCGAAACGACCGTCAACGCGCTGTCGAAGCGCGAACTGAACAGGTTGGCCCGCAGCCACCCGATAACCCCAACCTCCGTCCGTGGCGGCGGCAACCGGGTTACTCCCTCACCTTGAGGGTGAGGGTTGGGGCGGGGTGGAGCCGCTTCTGCCATGCTCTATCCTCCCGTAAACCGGATGTGCCGGTTGTACAGGTTGCCAATCAGCGAGTAGGTCAGGCTCATCGCCAGGTAGGCCACCATTATCAGCAGGTAGATGGACACCGCCGGGGCAAGCTGGGTCATGGTCTTGGCCACGGCAGTCAGGTCAGCGTAGCCGATGGCCCCGGCCAGGCTGCTGTTCTTGGTCAGGTTCAGGAACTGGCTGATGAGGGGAGGAATGATGACCCGCAGCGCCTGGGGAAAGGTAACGTAGCGCAGGGTCTCCATGGGCGACAGCCCCAAGGCCCTGGACGCCTCTATCTGCCCTCGCCGCACCGACTGGATGCCCGCACGCACAATCTCGGCGATGAATGATGCGGTGTAGGTCACCAGCCCCACCAGCAGCGCCACCAGGGCCGCCGGGGCCGTGAACCCTTCGGCGATGCGCCCGAACCGGCCCTGCGGCTCCGGCGATGAGATGAAGAAAGGCGCATCCCCGGCGGCCAGGCTGATTACGATCCAGGCTATCGCCCCGATGACCACCGCCGTCGCTACTCCCGCGTACAGAGGATAGGACGTCTGCCCGGTCCGCAACTCGCGGGCCGTAAGTAAACGGAAGGCGGCATACCCGGCGGCCAGCGCTCCCGCCGCCAGCAACGACCAGACCAAAGCCCCTGCGACCCCGGAAGCGTTGGGGAAAGGCATGGAGAAGGCCGCGTTGTTGATGTACAGTCCGCCCCCGATAACGTAGCCCTCCCGTACCGGAGGCAGGGCCAGCACAATGTAGAACCAGAAGAACAACTGTATCAGCAGCGGCACGTTGCGGAAGAATTCGATGTATACCGTCGCCAGCTTGGAGACCAGCCAGTTGCTGGACAGTCGCGCCACGCCGACGAAGATGCCCAGTGCCGTCGCGAGGACCACCCCCACGATGGACACAACGAGGGTGTTGACCACCGCCACACCCACAGCATAGCCGTAGGAGTCCGACGATTCGTAGGGCAGGAAGTGATGACCGATGGGGGTCTGGTAGGCCCGGTCGAGGAAGCTCCACCCGTGGGGAATCTCCCGGTCCTGCACTGCGTTGGCGATGTTGGTGAAGAACCATGCCACCAGGGCCACTACCAATATGCCCGACACGATCTGCAAGGTCCACTGAATGACCTTGGTGTGCCGCCAGACCTCAACGCCCTGGTAGGTCAGCATTCCCCTCAATTGAGCCATACAACCCCGCAGTAGCAGACCAAGTAACCGCCCACAAATCTAACACATCCCGGCCAGCTTGTTAAACATCCTTGCCAACCGTGCCAGGGTCTTTCCGTAGGCATTGACTCGCGCTCCCCTTTAGTTCCGAGGTGGTCACAGGGCTGAATGGGGTGGGTTCCCGGGGTATTCCGCTATTGTCTTCCCTACATCTGCACGGTATCGCGTTGAGGTTCCGGCAGATAGTTCGGGTGAGATTACAAGGCTGAGTCGCGGCCCCGGTTGTCGGGGGGCCGGAGCGTTGTGGCGTCAGTTTCTGACAGTTATGCGGGCGTGTCCGGCTGAGCGCCATTCTGCTCGTCGTCCAGCCAGCCGTAGCGCTGGGCCAGGCGGAGCCAGAGGCGGCGGGTGGTGGCCGCGTCATGGATGACCTCTTCCAGGAGTTGTGCGGTGGCCTCCTGGTTGGCCAGGAGGCGGTCCAGGAGTCGGTCCTGGTTCTCGGCGATGGAGACCAGACGGGCGATGGTCTGCTCGTGTCTCTGCTCGTGTCGCTCGGCGGCCGTCTCAAGGGAGGCTAGCCTCTCTTCCAGCGGCTGCTGCATAGGTAGTGTCCTTGTGGGGGGTGTGCGGGGATGTCTGCCCGGCCAGTGTAGCACGGTACGCGGGCGTTGGCGCAGAGCGCGGGTGCCAGCCCAGGGTCATTCGATTATTGCTCAATGACAAGGTAGTCCACTCATCCTGAGCTTGTCGAAGGACGAGTGGACGCCGATTGAGGAAACATTCCGGTGTCGTTCCTTGACTGCTATCCGGATAATCGAATGACCCTGCCTTGCTCCACCCGCAGTTGAACGAATATAGCCCGTCTGATATAAAAGTCAGTCCTATGGCTTCCGCTCTTTCCACCCTTCTGAACTGGCGTCCGTACACGCCCTTTTACTATGGCTGGCTGGTCCTGGGACTGTCCGGGGCCGGGGCGTTCGCGGCGACCGCAATTGCGGGCGTGGTGCTGGGCGGAGTGCAGTCCTACATCCTGGAAGACACCAACTGGTCCCGCACCAGCATCGGCCTGGCCGCCAGTTGCGGGGTCTGGATGTCAGGCCTCTTTGCACCCTTCGCCGGAAGGATGGCCGACCGCTACGGCCCCCGTTGGCTGATGCCCGTCGGCGTGATTGTTCTGGGGCTTTCCATGTTTGCCATCGGCGGAGCGCACGCCGCCTGGCAGTTCTTCATCGCGTCGGTCATCGGGCGGGCCATCAGCCAGCCCTTCCTCATCGGCGTGGTTCCCCGGACCATGGCCGTCAACTTCTTCAACCGCCGCCGGAACATCGCCCTCGCCCTCACCGGCATCTACCGCCCCATCAGCGGCGCGTTGATCATTCAGGCATTTTCGGTCATTGCCGTCTTCGCCGACTGGCGGGCGGCCTTTCGATACCTCGGAATCTTCAGCCTGGCCCTCGCTGTCCCGATGATAATCATCATGCGTCGGCGTCCCGAGGACATCGGCCTGCTGCCCGACGGCGCAGAGCCGTCCGCCGCCGGGCCGGCATCCGCAGGCAGGGGGAGTGGCCCCGGAGCCAATCCTTCCCAGCAAGGACAGGGGACCGTCAGCTCGACCGCGAGAGAAGCGCTGCGGACCCAAGCCTTCTGGGTGATGGCAGCCGTCACTCTCATTGAGGTTGCCGCCACTTCCGGCCTGGGGTTCAGCCTCGTGCCCCACCTGCGCGACTTCGCTGGACTCACCACTCCGCAGGCCGCCGGGGTGCTCAGCATCAGCACCTTCCTGGCCCTGAGCAGCCTGGTCTGGGGGCAGTTGGCGGCACGGCTGACGGCCAAGTGGTGCATAGTGGTGGCGCTGGCCCTGTCCGCGGCGGCGGCCCTGGCGCTGCTGAGGGTGGATACACTCCTGGCGGCCTATGCCTTCGGGGTGCTGTGGGGCCTGTTCCACAGCGGCCTGGAAGTCCTGAGATACATCCTGCTGGCCGACTACTTTGGCCGCGACTCCTATGGTGCCATTGCCGGAACGATGCGCCCTTTCGAGGCTGGCGGACTTGGCCTGGGCCAGCTTGTGGGGCCTCTCATCTACGACTTCACGGGCAGCTACACATTGCTGATCCTGTTCTCGTCCGGTTTCCTTGCCCTGTCGGCGGCCCTGATGCTGCTGATACGGCGCCCGGCGAGACCCGTTCCGGCAACTGGGCCAGCGCCCCAGGACGCTCCAGCCCGCCAGTCCTAGCCGACGTTCCTGCCCCGCGCCCCGGACGCCTCACCGCAGCGGCGCGGCATAGACCTGTCCGCCTTTGGGGCACTCCTGGCACGGGGCGGCGGCCCACAGGGCATTGCGGCTGCCCTCGCGTTTCAGTCCGAGCGGCGTCAGGTTGCGGTCGTAAATCTCGCCGTAGTTGCCCACGGCGCGGATGATGTCCTGCGCTACCGTATCGCTAAGGCCCAGGCTGTCCTGGCCGTAGGAGCCTTCCAGCCCGAACAGCCGGTCAACCGCGCTGTCGCCGGTAACGGCATCCGGCACGGTAGTCGAGGTCACGCCATAGGCTTCGGCGTAGATGAGTATCGCCATAACCGTCTTCACTATGTCATACCATTGCTCATCGCCGTGAGGCACTACCGGCCCTAAAGGCTCTTCGGAGATGGTGCCGGGCAGGATGACGTGGGCCGAGGGGTCGGCCAGCCCGGTGCGGGTGCTGACCAGACCGGAGCGGTCGGTGGTCATGGCGTCGCACTGCTTCGCCTCATAGGCGGCGCTGGTCGGAGTGCTGGTCTCGAAGGTAATCACTTCCAGGTTCAGCTTGTTCTGATTGTTGAAATCCTGGAGATTCAGCTCGCTGGTGGTGCCTTGCTGCACGCATACCCTGGCTCCGGCCAGTTCCATCATGTCGCTCACTCCCAGGTCTTTCCTAACCATAAACCCCTGCCCGTCGTAGAACATTGTTTGCGCGAAGTTACCCCACTGGGCGTCGCGCGAGGAAGTCCAGGTAGTGTTGAGGGACAAGACGTCCACTTCACCCGACTGGAGGGCCGGCCCCCGCTCGGCGACCGAGGTAAGCCGGAACTCCACGGCGTTGGCGTCGCCCAGAACGGCTGCCGCCACGGCCCGGCAGAGGTCTATGTCGAACCCCGTGGTGTTGCCTTCGTTGTCCAGGAAACCGAATCCGGCCGCCGTCCGGCTGCTGGCGCAGACCAGGTTGCCTCGCTCTCTAACGATGTCCAGGCGGCTGATCTCCCTGGGTCTGGCCGGAGCTTCCACGGTGACGATGCGGGTGACTTCCACGATTTGCGGCTCATAGGTGGCCTCCGGCTCAGAGGAGCAGGCCGCCAAAAGCAGCAGAACCGCTACCAGCATTGCCATCGTCATAAACGCTCGGCGCATCATTCCCAGTCTCTTCCTTTCCTTGCCGGATTAAGGCAGCAGTCGCCATTGAAACAAAATACCGGGGCGGGATTCAACACCCGCCCCGGTTGGAAATCCGCCCGGCTGGAAATCCGGTGGATGCCAGAGGGTTTAGCGCAGCGGCGCGGCGTAGATCTGCCCGCCCTTGGGGCAGTCCGTGCAGGGGGCGTCGGCCCAGAGGGCGTTGCGTCCGCCTTCACGGTCCAGTCCCAGCGGGCCGAGGTTGCGCTCGTAGATCTCGCCGTAGTTGCCCACGGCTCGCAGCACGTCCTGCGCCACGGTGTTGCTCAGGCCCAGGTCCTCCTGCCCGAAGGAGCCTTCGAATCCGAGCAGCCGGTCCACCTTGGTGTCGCCGCTGGCTGCGCCGGGGATGCTGCCGGAAGTCACGTTGAAGGCTTCGCCGTAGATGAGGATGCCCATTACGGTCTTCACGATGTCGAACCACTGGTCATCGCCGTGGGGAACCACCGGGCCCAGAGGCTCTTCGGAGATGGTGTTCGGCAGAATCGTGTGGTCGGCCGGGTTCGACAGGGCAGTCCGCAAGGCAGCCAACTGCGAGTTGTCGTTGGTGAAAGAGTCGCACTGACCCTGGTCGTAGGCCGCCACCACGGCGTCGGTGTCCTCAAATGTAAGCACATCAAGGTTCAGGTTGTTCTGGTTGGAGAAGTCCTGAAGGTTCAGCTCCGTGGTGGTGCCCTGGGTCACGCAGACGCTGGCGTCGGCCAGTTCATAGGCGCTGCTGACGCCCAGGTCGTTGGGCACCATGAAGCCCTGGCCGTCGTAGAACATGGTCTGGACGTAGTTGCCCCAGCCCGCGTCGCGGGAGGTGGTCCAGGTTACGGTGCGCACCAGCAGATCGACCTCGCCCGACTGGATTGTCGGCCCGCGCTCGGCGGCGGTAATCAGGCGGATCTCGATGGCGTTGGGGTTACCCAGCACAGCCGTAGCCACGGCGCGGCAGAGGTCAATGTCGAAGCCGATGTTGTTGCCGCCGGCGTCGAGGAAGCCGTAGCCCGGCACGTCGTTGCGGCTGGCGCAGATGAGAGTGCCTCGGTCCTTGACGGTCTGGAGGCGATTTTCCTCCTCCTCCATCATCATGCCGCCTTCGGGCGTGACTTCTACGATACGGGTGACTTCGACCTCAACCGTTTCGCCAGCGCAGGCTGCCACCAGCAGGAGCAACATCGCCGACAGTATTGCCAATGAGATAAATGCTTTTGTTTTCAAAGCTGTTTCCTCGCCTCCGTAATAGAATCCCATGCCCCTGAGTCTGGCTCCGGGCCATTCACCAGAGAGTATAACCACAACACGCCTTCTCTCGCCATACGCTAGAGGCTGATTAGTTGCGCGTATTTGTCAAGAAACAGCAAAACAGGGGCGTGATTCAATCACGCCCCTGTTTCTCGGTTCAGCAGAGGAGAGGCGCTACCGCCCCCGCAGCCTCGGGTCCAGCACGTCGCGCAGGCCGTCGCCGAGGAAGTTGACGGCGAACACCACGGCGGCGATAGCGATGCCGGGGAAGACCACCAGCCAGCCCTGCTCGTCAATGTGAGCGCGGCCAATCTCCAGCATACTGCCCCAGGTGGGCACGCCCTCGGGCACGCCCACCCCCAGGAAGCTCAGAGACGCCTCCACCACGATGGCGAACCCCAGGGTAATCGTCATCAGCACAATGTACGTCGCGATTACGTTGGGCAGGATATGCTGGATCATTATCCGCACCGGATTCGCGCCAATGGAGCGCGACGCCAGGATGTAATCCAGCTCCTTGATTCGCAGGGCTTCGGAGCGGATAACCCGCGTGGCGCCGGGCACCAGGATAACCACCAGCGCTATGACCACGTTGTTGATGGACGCTCCCAGGGCCGCCATAAGCCCCAGGGCGAGTATGATCGGCGGGAACCCCATCAGGGCGTCCACCAGCCTTTGCACGACAATATCGAAGACGCCGCCCGAGTAGGCGCTGCCAATTCCGATAACCGTGCCGATGGTAATTCCGATGAGGACGGTCATCAGCCCCACGTACATCGAGATGCGCGCGCCATGGATCAGGCGGCTGAGCACGTCGCGGCCTATGTTGTCCGTGCCCAGGGGTGCGCCTGCCGTCCCCGGCCCGCAGAACTTCCTCGTTGTCTTGTCGCCGGACTCGCACTTGGCGACGCCCACACCCTCGGGGTCGTGGGGCGCGACGTAATCGGCGTAGACGTCAGTAGCCACCGCCAGAACGATGACTATCATGCCAATGGCGGCCAGAGGTTTGCGCCGCCAGAATCTGAGGATGGTGGAACGGACCGGCTTCAGGCCAGCGGCGAGAACCAGCATTACAGGCAGGCTGATCATCGCTATGTAGCGAATCACCGTGTCCAGCCACGATACCGTGCCGAAGTGGCTGATAACGTAGCTGACCATAAAGATGGCAACAGTGGCGCTGAAAAAGGTGAGGGTACTCCCGGATGCGGAACTCGCCTGTTCCAGGGATGCGACTTCTAAATCCGCATCCTGTACCTCATCCGTGCGAAACACGGCCATATCTATCCCTGCCTTTAGGGTTTTATCTGCAAGATTTTCCCCTCACCTCGGGGAGGAGGGTCTTTTAGTTATTCCCTCTCCCTCTGGGAGAGGGTTAGGGTGAGGGCGTTCCCTCTTTGCATACCAAACCGCTGAAGGGCACGATTTCACCCCCACCCCAACCCCCTCAAGGGGGAGGGAGATGAGGCCATACCCCTCGTGCTAGGCGTATCTGATGCGGGGGTCCAGCCAGCCGTACAGCAGGTCCACCACGAGATTGATGCTCACGATGAACAAGGCGGCTATCACAATCACCGCCTGGATCATCGTGTAGTCCCGCTGGAAGATGGACTCGATGAGAATCCGGCCCATGCCGGGAACCAGGAAAATGGTCTCGATGATTACCGTGCCGCCGAACAGGCGGGCGAAAATCCAGCCGGAGGTGGTGAGCACTGGCAGCAGGGCGTTCTTCAGGCCGTGGCCGTACACCACCGAGTTCTCGCTCAGGCCCTTCGAACGGGCGGTGCGCATATAGTCTTCGCGGATGATTTCCATCATCGCGGAGCGGGTCACGCGGGCCACGAAGCCCATTTCGTAGAAGCCCAGGGCCAGCGCGGGCCAGATCATCTGGTGCAGGTTGACCAGCGGGTCATCCCACAGGTGTGCGTAGTTCAGCGGCGCCAGCCCTCCCACGTGCACCAGCAACAGCAGCAGCAGGATGGCGATGAGGAAGGTGGGCATGGCTATGCCGGTCATGGTGAAGACCCGCGCCGCATAGTCCAGCGGGCTTTCCGGGCGCAGCGCGGAAACTATCCCCAGCGGCACTGCCACGACGACCGAGATAAGCATGGCCATGATGGTCAACTCGACCGTCACCGGAATTCGGTCGGCCAGTTCTTCCATCACCGGGGCCTTGAACCAGTAGGAATTCCCGAAATCTCCCTGCACGACGCCGCCGATCCAGTCGAAGTACTGGTTCACCAGCGGCTTGTCCAGGTCGAGTTCAATGCGGCAATCTATGAGCTCTTCCTGCGTAAAGGTGGCCTCGCCGTCGCTGAGAATAGCGAGGCATACGTCTCCCGGAATAAGGCGCATCACCACAAACACGATTATGGTGATGAGAATTATCGTCGGGATGAAGAGCCCAACTCGCTTGATTATGTATTGTCTCATCTACCCAGTCCCGTACCAGGGCAGAATAGGGAGTTGATTCTGTCGCGATGGTAGATAGCGCGTAGGGGCGGGTTTCAAACCCGCCCCTACGGAGTGTACTACGCGCCTAGCGCTCCAGCCAGATGTCTTCGTGCTTGAAGTGAGTCTGTACAGTCTGTGGAGCGTTGAAGTTCTTGATCTGCTCGCCGATGACCCACTGCAGCACGCCCCAGCCGAGGGTGATCCAGTGGTTGTCGTCCTGGGTGAACAGGAAGGCTTCCAGTTCCTTGTTGATCTCCCGGCGCTTCTCCGGATCCAGCTCCACCTTCTGTTCCTCGAACTTCTGGTTGACCCAGTCGTTCTCCCAGTCGGTGTAGTTGCGGGTGGCGCCCTTCAGGTATACGCCGCCCATGATGCCGTCCACGTCCAGCACCACCTGGCCCTCACCCTGGCAGGCCAGCTCCCAGTCGCCCACCTGGTCAGCGGGGCGGGAGGTGGCGAAGAGGTCGTAACCGGCGGCACTGGGGTAGGTCTGGAAATCGGTTACCACGATGTTCAGCGCATTCTCAAGCTGGTCCTTCACCACCGAGCACTGCTCGGGGTAAGTGCCCACCTGCCGCACGTCCATGCGGGTCTCGAAGCCGTCGGCAAGCCCTGCCTCGGCCATCAGCTCCTTGGCCCTGGCCAGGTCAGCTTGTCCTTCGGGGGTGTCCTTGGGCCGCAGGCCGGGCCAGGTCTCACACTCCTCGAAGCTGTGGGCCAGACCCATGAGCGGGCATCCCACGCCGGAAGTGTTGTCGAAGACCAGGTCGTTCCACTGCTGGTAATCAATGGCCAGCGCGATGGCCTGGCGCACGCGGGCGTCGTTGAAAGGCTCTTTCTTGACGTTGAGCATCAAGCCCCAGTCAGCCGTCGGCTGCACCGCCACGCCGCGGTACTGGCCGTCGGTGTCCCGCTCCAGCTCAAACACCTGGGTCGGGGTCATGTTGGTGAAACCGCCGTTGGACATGTCTATCTGGCCGCCCTTCAACTGGGCGATCAGCACGCTGGGGTCAACGATGATGGTGTGGTCAATGCCGTCGAAGTAAGGCTTGCCGTCCTTGAAGTAATTCTCGTTCTTGGAAACCTTGTAGAAGCTGCCCCTCTGGTATTCATCCAGCACGAAGGGGCCGGAGCCGGACTGATGCTCAATGACGCTCTCGGCCAGGTTGAGGTCAACGCCCTGGTCCAGGATGTGCTTGGGCAGCACCTTGACGTAGTCCACCGCCAGGAACTTGATGAAGGCGCCGGAGGCGAACTTCAGGTTGAACTCGACGGTGTTGTCGTCAATCAGGTTGACGCCGCCGTTCTTGGCTTCCAGGGTGTACTGGCGCCAGAGACCGGAGCGGCCCATCTTGGAGTCCAGGTCGCCGTAGCGAAGCATGGAGTTGTGAACGTCGTCGGCGTCGAGCTTCTCGCCGTCCAGCCACGAGACATCGTCCCGCAGGTGGAAGGTGATGGTCTGACCATTGTTGGACGCTTCCCAGCTATCGCACAGGTCGCAGACAATCAGGCTAGTGTCAACCGTATCGTACTGGACGATCTGGTTGTACAACTGGCTGACCGCCTGGATGCTGGAGAGAGACGAGGAACCCTTGGGGTCCCAGTCGCGGCTGTCGGCGTAGGCCGACATATTCACGATGCCGCCGTACTGGGGGCCGCCCGCAGGCGTGGGCGTGGGCCGCGCGACCACCTGGGTCGCCGTCGGCGCCGGGGTGTTGGTCGGCCTGGTGGTGGCGCCGGGTACGGCAGTGGGAGCCGGGGCGCTGGTGGCTGCCGGGGCCGGGGCCTCGGTGGCCGCGGGTGCAGGCGCTTCGGTAGCCGCAGCTGCGGGAGCCTCGGTAGCTGCCGGCGCAGGCGCGCTGGTGGCAGTCGGTTCTTCAGCGGAACCGCAGGCAATGCCGACGACCAGCACCGCCATGACCGCCAGCGGCAGTAGCAGCCGTATGCTCAAAAGTTTGTGTATCTCCATTATCTTCCCTTCTCCTCCTCGCGGGCCCGGCCTGCATTATCGCCGCAGCCTGTTCAGTGTGGCAGACCGCCTTGCCAGCATAAGCAACTGGCGGGACACGCGGCTGCAATTGTCCCATCAAACCGCAGGATACTAAGGCTTACATACCTGCTAGTCAACCCTTTCGCGCGGGCAATTTCCTGCCGCCGTTGCGGCGCCTTCCGATTTTGCCGTCAGCAGTGACAGTATCAGTCACAGGTCTAGGAACAAGCGCGGCGAGCGGCTACGGATGTCGCTGCTGCTGTGACGACAAATTATGAATCCCTGCCAGTCTCTTAGAAGGTGTGTGACAAATCCCCTCTCCCCACGGGAGAGGGTTAGGGTGAGGGCGGTCCCCCGGTTCACACAAGAATAACTGACAATGGCTCAAGCAGGTTTGTCGCGTCCTTGCCCGATATGTCACACACCCTCTTACTTCGGCAGACTGCATACTTCCAGCGCGGTTAGGGCCAGCACTTTGGCTACCTGCTCCATGTCGCTGATGCGGCTGAACTCGTCGGGAATGTCCGCCGATTCCGAGCCGCCGCCGGGGCCGTAGAGCAGGCACGGCACGCCCGCGGCCCACAGGTGGCAGGTGTCGTCGCCGGTGTAGGAACCCGGCAGCACCGTTCCCACGCCGTCCGGCTCGCGCCCGGCCACCGCGCGGTACTGGCGCAGCACACAGTCCAGGATGTACTCGTCCTTCGGCAGGTCGAAGGGTTCCATCACCACGGTGAACACCCGGTATTTCGGGTCGGGCGGCATTTCGATTTCGTAGTGGAAGTCCGGGTCGTCTGCCTTGACGGCGTCGAGGGCGCGCTCGATGTCAGCCTTGACCGATGCCGAGGTCATGCCGGGCAGGAAACGCACATCCACCAGCACGGTGCAGAAGTCGGAGACGAAGTTAGGCCCCCGCATATCGTAGTCCCGGCCCCGCCCGCCGATGATTGCGCCCACGTTGATGCGCGGCAGGCCGGGCAGGTCTTCGCGGGGCGTGTAGGTGAACTCCACCCCGTCAATGGCCGGGACGGCCTTGCACATCTTGGCGATGGCGTCCACGGCCTCTTCCTTGCGGCTGATATGCCGCGAGTTGCCCAGAACGTGCACGGCCATTTCCAGCACCCCGGCGTGGACGGTGAGGATGTTCTGAGCGCCGAAGGGTTCCGGCACCACTGCCATATCGGTCAGCGGCCCGTTGCGGGTGAGGTAGGTGGTGCCCACGCCCCCCTGCAACTCCCCCACCACGCAGGCCAGAACCAGGTCACCCTTCAGCTTCACGCCCGACTTGCGCACGGCCTCCGCCGCCGTGATCAGCGACGACACGCCGCTCTTCATGTTGCGGATGCCCGCCCCGAAGATTAAGTCGCCCTCGATGCTGGGCGTCCACGGGTCACGCTTCCAGCCCATGGCCAGGGGATCAATGTCTATGTGGCCGTTCAGCATCAGCGACTTCCCGCCGCCGCTTCCCCTGAGCGTGGCGACGGTCTGGAAGCGGCCCGGCTCCACTTCCTGCAACTGCACCTCGTAGCCCCGCTGTCCCAGGTACTCCCCCAGGAATCGGGCCACGTCGCTCTCTTCCGTCTTGAAGCTCGGTATCCTGATGAGCTCCTGGGCCAAGCGCAGCATCTCCTCGCGGTCAACGCTGTCCAGTATGCTCTGTGCCAAGTCTGTCGCCACTTCTCACCTCGAAAGTTCCCCAAATTCCCTCTCCCTCTGGGAGAGGGTCAGGGTGAGGGCGTCACTTACCCAATCCCACCTGCCAGTAGCGCCTGCCCTCGCGGCGCACCACGGTGCCGAAGCCCGGCGCGGGGAAGTGGCAGGAGACTACCGCCGTCCCCTTGGCTTCCGCGTCTTCCAGCATCTTGCGGCGGGTATCGGTGGACACCGGCCAGTCGTGGTCGAAGTGGCAGTTCCAGTCGTCCTCGGTCACCTGGGCCGGGTGCACCAGCACGTCGCCCTGTATCAGCGCCTCCTGCCCCTGCGACGACACCAGGATGCTCATGTGGCCGGGCGTATGGCCCGGAGTGTGCAGCGCCCGGACCTCGCCGGTCAGGTCGGTGTCCGCCGTCAGCGTGTCCAGCAGTCCCATCCCGGCGATGGACTCCATGCAGCGGTCCATGAAGGGGAAGGTCGAGGCCGCCTGTATGTCCGGCCTGCGGAAGTGGTCCAGGTCGGCCTTGTGCGCCACGTACCGCGCGTTGGGGAAGGCCGCTTCCAGCCTGCCGTCCCGCTCCACCACGTTCCAGCCCACATGGTCGGAATGCAGATGGGACAGGAACACGGTGTTGACCTCTTCGGGGCTGATGCCCTTGGCGGTCAGGTCGTCCATCAGCTCGCCCTTCCGCCCGCCGATGGCCTCGATAGGCCCTTCGCCATAGCCCGTATCTATAAGGATGGTCTGCCCCTCGGAGCGCACCAGGTAGCACCCGATTTCGATGAGCATATGGTCCTGCTCGAAGGCGTCGGGGTAGAGCTGCTTGTACGGCTCCCAAGCCTCCGCCGGAGCGGCGGGGAACAGTTGCGTCAGCGGCATGGGAAAGGGCAGGTTCATATCGGAGAGGGCGACAATCTCAACGCCACCCACCTTCATGGTGAAGTCGGACATATACCCTCCAGAGGCCGTCAGTTGACGCAATTGTAGAAACCCTTTCGGCAGGGGTCAACAGTCAAATGAGACAAGTTGGAATACGAAAAAGGCCGGAAATCTCAATGACCTCCGGCAATTTGATAACGTTACAATTTAGGTGGTTTTTCGCCAGGCAACCCGTCATTCCCGCGAAAGCGGGAATCCAAACCCCCGTCTTCAATTGATTGAACCGCCTGAAAAGGAACGCTACCCGGCAATTCACCGTCGCGCCCGTCAGCTCGGCGTCCGGCGGTAGGGCTCCAGCAGCAGGCGCACGTCGGTATCAACGTCGGCGTCCACGTAGAACGGCTCGAAATCCGCTGCCCGCGTCCAGATGCGGGCCGCCTGGATCAGCGCCGCCCGCTCCACCGACGCTGGCCAGCGCAGGATGCCCACCGCCTCGCCGGAAGCGTGGGCTGTGGCGGCGCTGCCGTTCAGACCCCGCGACACCTTCAGCTCATGACTGTCAACCGCGGTGACCAGCGCCTGCTCCGCCGGTGCGGCGTCCTTGCCGCTGGCTCCCAGCAGCACGGTCTGCCCCACATGGAACTGCGAGCTGTCGCTGACGGTCATCGCGGCATCGTCAGCCGCAACCGGCGCGGCCAGCGCTGCCCCCGACGCCTCGGCGAACAGGCGGTAGCCCCACACGCCGGTCACGCGGAAGTTGGCCTGCCCGGCTGCGAACCCGTCGCCGCGTCCGGCGTGCGCCCCGCCCTTCAGCAGGCTCAGGATAGCCCCGTATGGATGGCCCCACGGACGCAGCGGAGCGGCGTTGTACGGCAGCAGGCGGTATGCCCCGGCCTCCCAGGCCTTCTCGAAGTCCCGTCCGCTGGCGTCGCTCTCCGCCAGCTCCGCGACGGAAATCAGGTCCGGCGTCAGCAGCCGGTCGCCGCCGGAGCCGTCGAACAGAAGCGTCTCGGCGCGGGGGTAGAAGTGCCGGTTGCAGTAGTGGTCAATCCAGTCCGAGACCGCCAGCAGCAGCTCGAACAGCTCATCGTCATCGTCCGGCCCGGCCGCCGGGTCCTTCAGCACGCTGTCGTCCTTCAGCTTGGTCAGGTCGCCGTAAAGGGAGCGGTACGCTTCGCGTCCCATGATTACTCCTTAACAATAGTTCCCTCCCCCTCAAGGGGAGGGTTAGGGAGGGGGTGAAAAGGTCTGGGCAAGCCATCTTTCCCGTAACACAACCCGGATCAGCTCTCCTCGGTGTACTCGATGATGACCTTGTGGACGGTGGAAGGCCGGCGCCCCCGCCAGCGCAGGCTGAGCGGCTCGCCGCGCTTCCCTCGCGGCCCCTGGTCCCTGGGGTAGGCGCGGGTGGAGGCCGTGCCCCGGTCCGGCACCGCCAGGATGTCCACCGCCCGCGACGGCTCGGTGATCAGGTTCCCCGCCGTGCCGAAGTAGATTTCGCACAGGTGCCGCCCATCCGCTTCCGGCTGGACCACCTTCACCCGCGCCAGCCGTATGCGGTATCCCTTCGTCGGCGCCAGGATGGTATGGCGGCCCCGGCGGTTGCTGGGCGTGACCTCGACGGCCCTCAGCGTGAAGGGACGGCGCCGCAGTGGAGACTTGTGGGATGCGCGGGTGGTCATGCGATGCTCCTAGCTTTCCTCGGTGTACTCGACCATGATCTTGTGGACGGTGGACGGCGCTTCCCCGCTCCACCGCCCGCTGAGGGGTTCGTCACGCAGCCCGCGCGGGCCTTCGTCGCGGGGAAACACTCGCGTCGAGTCCTCGCCCAGCTCCGGCACGTCCAGCGTATCCACCGCCTTGTCCGGCTCGGCGGCCATGGTTGCCCCGCCGCCGAAGTAGACTTCGTACAGCCGCCGTCCGTCGGCTGTCTCCTGTATCACCCGCACGCGCAGAATCCGCAGCCGCTTGCCCTTGCTGGGCGTCACCAGCGTCTCGCGGGCGTTGGAGGTATTGGAATCGTAGGCTTGCAGCAGCGGCTCATACACCCGGGGCCGGGGCTGGACCCTGCGGTTGCGCCTGGTGGTCATCGCAGCAACCGCCCGATGCCCGCGCCGCCCAGCCCGGCGATGGCGGCCAGCGACGCGGTCAGCGCCGAACCGTTGATGCCCTGCGACAGCGCATACGTCTCGATGCCGGCCACCGCCACGATGCCGAGGCCCGCCACCACCGCCCACGCCCGCGAGAAACGCCCTTCCCGCCCGTCTTTCGGTTGAATCACTTTGTACCTCCTTAAAGGAATCACCACAGAGAACACAGAGGGCACAGAGAAAATTAGTAAGTCCTCTGTGTTCTCTGTGCCCTCTGTGGTTAATCTTTGGTTAGACGCCGGTGATGTTGTATTGCAACGCGGTGTGGGTGGCGGTGGCGCGGGAGCCGCTGCGTTCCTGCAACGCGATGCGGAAGCTGACCACCATGATGTTCTGCCGCTTCTGGGCGTCGCGCACCGTCTCGATGGTCAGTTCGCGCTTGAAGCCCACCCGCCACTGCGAGCGGTTGACGATGAGCAGGCGGCCCTTCGTGTTGGCGTTGCCCCCGCTGGTCACCTTGCCGTCGGCGTCGGCCAGCCGCATCTGCTCCGACACGATCACCGGGATGCCCTCCACTGCGCCGAGCTGCCCGGTCAGCACCGTCGCCTGCGGCCCGAACTTGTCCAGCGTGCGGAAGCTGTCCACGGTCAGGGCCTTGATGAAGGTGCCGACGTCGGTGATGTAGGCCAAATCCGACGGGCGCACGCCGTACTTGCCCAGCTTGCCGCGAATCTCGTTGAACATATCGGCGCTGACCGCCGCGTTGTGGTTGTTGGCCATGGCGTCGTTGTCCACCAGCGGCAGGTGCAGCAGCCCGTCGAACCCGATGAGGAAGTGGCCCGACCCGGCGGTGTTGGCGGTGATGGCCGCGCCGTCGGCGTTGATGTTGTTCTGCGCCGTGGTGTCGCCGTTGAGAATCACGTCGTCAATCACCTCGTGGGCGTTGCGCAGCAGGCTGCGGCGCAGCTCGTCCATCATGGCGATGACCGCGTCCTCGTCCAGGTCATACGACCACGGCACCTCCGCCACCAGCTCGTGCGCCGTCATCGTCTGCCGCGCCGTGGCCGGGGCGCTGCTGGTGACCGCCGTGTTCTCCGTGCCCGGATACCAGTTGACATCGCCCAGTTGCAGCGGAATCTGGAAGGGATTGCTGGGCATCTGCACCGCGTTGAACAGGGGAGCGACGGCGGTTTCCAGGTTCACGTCGTCCCACAGCGCCCGCGCCTCCTGGGTGTCCACCAGCTCGTCGCCCTGTCCGGCGGTGGTGGAGTCCATCGCCGCCTTGAGGTTCGACTGCCAGTCCTCCAGCATCCGGGGGCTGGCCCCCGACGGCTCCCGCAACTGCGCCGACAGCAGGGAGCGGGCGCAGGCCAGGTCCAGGTGGTCCATCCCGGCGTACTTGCCGAACATCACCCGCGACCGGTCGCCGCCGTACTGCAACAGCAGGGACTGCTTCTCGCCCTGCCGCCGGGCGTCCTGCAATTTCGTCAGTTGCGAGCCGATGCGCTCCACCTCCTCCCGCAGCGGGGGAATCTCGGCGTTCATCCGCGACTCGTAGAACTCGCGGATGCCGCCCAGTTCCCGCTTCACCAGCTCCAAACTCGCCGTGGAAAAAGCTCCGTTGTCAGTGGTCATGGTTCCTCCTTACTATTTGTCTGAACTGTGATTTTTGTGATTTGGTGATTTACATGACTTGGAGTTGTCGCCGTATGGGCATCCAAAAAAATCAGCGAAATCCTTTAATCAGACGAATCACAGTTCAGACAATGCTTCCTCAGTTCTGCCAGCAGCGCCTCCGAAAATTCCCTCTCCCTCTGGGAGAGGGTTAGGGTGAGGGCGTCCCCCACCCCCCGCCTCAACGCGCTGCGGTTGGCGGGCACCGGCACTGCGCTCACCTCCAGCAGCTCCTGCTCCAGGTAGCGCAGCCCCACCAGCGCCCCGGTGCGCGAGTCCCGCCTTTCCTCCCAGCGGATGGGCCGGAAGCCCACCGACACGCCCCACTGGAACCCGGCGGCGTACAGCGTCGCCACCTCCTGGGCGAAGACGCTCGGAGCGAATTCCACCTTCGCCAGCAGCCGGTGCGGTTCCGTCCACACCGACACCGCCCGCCCGATGGCCGGGTGCTGGTAGTCGTGCGCCCACAGCAGCACCGGGTTCTCCCGGTACGCCTCCAGACGCCACCCGTCCGCCGACACCACATCGCCGTGGCGATCCACCTCGTCGGTGGACAGCACGAACGTCACCGGCCCGGCGGCTTTGTCGGTGCCCACTCCCGTTGTCACCCCGACCGCGTTCCACTTCACCACCGTCGCCCTTGTCTCCGAATACGACTGCATCGCTTCCTCCAACCCCTGCCGGACGCGGCAAACAAAAAGGACGCGCCCATCAGGGTGCGTCCCTCAAAGTTCTTCGATGCCCGGCCGCTCGCCTTCTACCTGGCTCTCATCCTGGTCTCACTTACCCCTCATCCTGAACCCACTTATCCCTCATCCTGAGCCTGTCGAAGGATGAACGGCCAGCCTTGTTTCAACTTGCAATCGAGTCTATCCACACGCCACAAGACCTGTCAACGCGCCGCTGTCACCAAGCAGGGCCTTTTCAAAGTTGCTGTCGTGGCCCTGTCATTCTTCGCTTCGCTCAGAATCCTATCCCCGGCACAAGAGCCCTTCGCTTCGCTCAGGACGACAAGAAGGGCCTTTGCAAAGTCATTGTCTGAACTATGATTCGCTTGATTTCAAGATTTCGCTGATAGGCCCCATATCCTGCTCATCCTTTAATCCTGTGAATCAGGACAGGACTTACGCAGTTGAAAGCCGTTCCCTCTCCCTCAGGGAGAGGGTTAGGGTGAGGGCGTCCTCTCCAAGTTGCGTAACTCCAATCCTGTTCATCCTTTAATCCTGAAAATCCTGATTCAGACAATAATCGAAAGGCTCGTCCCAACGGTCAACGCGGGCGACGCCCATTCCCGGCGGTGGTATGATGGAAACTCATTCCCCGGCAGGCGTCACTGAACCGCCCCAACGGTGATTGCGTATGAGTGCGAACAACCCCTCCCGGCGCCCGGTGTTTTTCGGATGGTACGTCGTCGCGGCTTCTGTGTTCATCGGGTTTGCGGCGGTGGGAGCCCGCAACGGGTTCGGCGCATTCGTCAACCCGATGAGCGATGAGTTCGGCTGGAACCGGGTCACCATTTCCACGGCCTTCGCGCTGGGGATTCTGCTCAACGGAATCATCCAGCCTTTCATGGGGCAGGTGTTCGACCGGACGGGCGGGCGAAAGCTGGTGCTGATTTCGGTTCTGGTGCTGGGCGTCGTCACCATGGCAACGGCCCTGACCATGCACGTCCTGTTCTTTATCTTCGTCTTCGGCGTGCTGGCGTCCCTGGCCCAGAGCGGGCTTTCGCTGACCAACACCTCCGCGCTGCTTTCCCGCTGGTTCCAGCGGCTGCGAGGCACGGTAATCGGCATCAACTCCACCGCGCTGTCGCTGGGCGGCCTGATTCTCGTGCCCCTTGCCGTGTACCTGATGGAAGCCACCGGAAACTGGCGCATCGCCTGGGTCGGCCTGGGCATCGTTGTGCTGCTCTCCCTGCCCGTGGGGCTGATGTTCATACGGGAGAATCCGGCCCAGATGAACCTGCGGCCCGACGGCGACGAGGAGCCGGACGACCCTTCGACAGGCTCAGGGCAGCGAGAGCGCACCCCGGGGCCGCTGGAAGCGACCTCGTGGCGCCAGTCCCTGCGGTCGGCCCCCTTCTGGCAGATGTCCGGGGCTTACTTCGTCTGCGGCGCGACCACCTTCATTCTGTCGGCCCACTTCATCCCATACGCCGAGGACCGGGGTGCAAGCCCCGGCATGGCCGCGCTGATCTTCGCGGTGATGAACGGCCTGAACATCGTTGGCGCGACCTCGGCGGGGTATCTGTCCGACAAGGTCGGCGGCACCAAGAACTGGCTGACGCTGGTCTACGTCATGCGGGGGCTGGCCTACCTGATAATGCTGGTAACTCCCCTCATATCGGGAATGTCCATCGCAGGGCTGTGGATATTCGCCTGCATCGCCGGGTTCTCCTGGATTGCCACGCTGCCGCTTACGTCATCGTTGACTGCCGAGGTCTACGGACTGAGGGCGATGGGCACCATTTCCGGCATCACCTTCATGTTCCACCAGATAGGCGGCTTTTGCAGTGTGATGCTGGCCGGCTGGCTCTATGACGTGACGGGCTCCTACACCCTGCCTTTCTCCATCATCGGCTCGTTGCTGGGGTTGGCCGCAATCGCGGCCTTCAGCATCCGCGAGAAGAAATACTCGGCCCGCTACCAGCAGCCCCGCACGGTATGGGTGACCGATGCCTGACGCCGTTCAGGCATTCCGCCTGCTCCTGCTCCACCAGGGCGACGCCGCCGACCCGGAGTTGATTCACTGGCTCAAGGACCGGATGGACGAAATCCTCGGCCTGGGGCCGTGGACGATGGTGGGAGCGATGGGGGCCATCGTTATCGCCATCCCGCTCGCCATTGGGCTGTTCTACTACTACCAGCAGCGCCGGGGCGGAACCCTGTGACACGGAAACAAAGCCCGTTGGAGTTGGAATCGTACTTGTCAGCAGACGGGTAATTGGGTAGACTAATCCCCGCTATCCAAGCGGCTTGCCCCCGCAGAGAGCCGCGCCGCGCCGCCTTTAGGATGCACAGTGAAAGGCGCGCAGACACATCCACAGGCGCAAGTTTCGGAAAAGGAGGAGGCTGCAAGACCGCCATGTTTGATAAAGAATCCCTCGATAGTCTATTCGACGAGTTGCGCGACGAGTATGAGCTTGAACCCGACTGGGAGGAAATCCAGCGGGATGCCCATCTGGGCGTAGCCCGGCTTGACGGCGGCGTCGAAATCGGCAACATAGACCCCCGCGTGGCCGAGCTGGTGACCCGCCACAACCCCGGCTAGACCGGAACGACGCCCTTCGGCAAGCTCAGGCCGAGCGGCAGGACCGAAATGAGGAACGGCCTCGAATATCGGGGCCGTTAACTATTTGGTTCCCGTATCAATGCGCCGTTTCCTGGAAGTTACTCGACTTCCTTGAAGCTGCTCAAGATAGCTTCCCTCTGAATGTCGTACACGGGCCGCTCAGCCTCGCAGATGCCCATAGAGATGACGAAACCGTAATCGTCCGGGGCATTCCATGAGGGGTGGGCGTGTTCCACCACGTGATACCGGCAGTCCTCGGCCCGTGGCTGCCAGATATATTCCCCATGGATGTAGTGGCCCCTGCCGCCTCCGGGAAGCGACTCATAGTGAGCATACGTCCAGGCCCTGGCTAACCTCTGTCTTCTATAACGCTCAAAGAAATCCCATCTCTCCTCCTCGGCCTCGACATCCACGACCTCAACGTTGATATAAGGCCGTCCCCCGGCGGAGGGCGCATCGGCCAGTGCCCAGCTTCCGCCCTGCCGCATGGCGTACTTGTGCGTGGCGTTTCCGTGTTTGAACGTAACCTCCTGCACGGGCGGCAGAGGCGGAGGTGTCGGTGTCGGCGTGGAGGTTGGCGTGGGGGCAAGAGTCGGCGTGGGTGTTGCGGTAGGAGGCCGGGTTGGCGCGGGAGTGGGCGTTGCCGTAGGAACCGGCGTGGGCGTGGGCGTAAAAGTGGGTGTTGCCGTTGCCGTGGGAACCGGCGTGAATGTTGTCTGTGGCGTAGGCGTCTCGGTGG
>VXOI01000088.1 GCA_009840175.1 Chloroflexota bacterium
TTTTTACCCCCCCCCCCCCCCCACCCCCCATCCCTCTACGTCTCGTGGGCTCGGATATGTTAAAAACACACTGGGGTTTGGGAGGGGGTGAAAAGGTAGTGTAGAAAGACCTTCGTGAAAGCGACCGTGTATATTGAGACAGTTCCTAAATCTCCCGGAACGCCGGCTCCACGTCCTCAAGGTAGAACTTGTTCTGCCACAGCTCATCCAGGTACGCCTGCTCGTCGTCGGTCAACGCAGGTGTATCCACCGCCGCCGTGTACTCTCGCAGCTCCTCCATCTTCGTGAAGTTGGGCAGCACCGACACTATTTGATGCTTCTTCAGCACGAACTGCAACGCCGACTGCGCCATCGTCCGCGAGTCCTCCTGCGCCAGGAACCTGACCCGCTCCACCTTGGCCAGCGCCTCCCGCATCCACTCGGCGCGGCGGAAGGCCCGGTGGTCCGACGGGTCGAACTCCGGCACCTCGGTGAACTCCCCGGTCAGCGTGTTCGATGCGTGGGGCACCCGCGAGAGCAGCCCCACCTCGCACTCCTCAGCTATTGGGAAGAAGTCGATGGCCGGCTCCATCTCCAGGATGCTGTATATGATTTGCAGGCTTTCCACCTGCCGCTCCCGCATGGACATCTCGCCTTCCTCGAACCAGCCGATGTCCGGCCCCAGGGCCACGCCGTAGTGCCGTATCTTGCCCTCGAACTGCAACTGCTCCAGCGTCTCGAACAGCTCGTCCCGTTCCAGCGCATCCACCCGGGGGTTGTGTATCTGGTACAGGTCTATGTAGTCGGTATCCAGCCGCCGCAAACTCTGCTCGCAGGCGAACTTGACGAACTCCCGGTCGAACTTCTGCGGCCGCTCCCGGTGCCCGTCCCGCGGCGTCGGGTCATAGATGTCGTACCCGAACTTGGTGGCTATGATGATGTCGTTGCGCTTGTGCCCCAGCACCCTGGCCAGGATCTCCTCGCCAAAGCCGTCACCATAGGTATCGGCGGTGTCGAAGAAGTTGATGCCCAGCTCCACCGCGTTCTCCAGCAGCGCGGCCCGCTCGGCATCCTCCAGCCGCCCCCACCAGTTCGTGGCAACGGTCCAAACCCCGAAACCCACTTCGGACAGGACAAGATCGGTTCGCGGCAGTTGTCGGAATTTCATAGCGACTGCTTCCTTACGTTGATTCGCCCAACCAGCGCCCCATGCCTTCGATGAACTCGTCCCTGGCCGCGCTGCTCTCCCCGCAGAACTCGCGGATCACCTGCTCCTTGAATTCCTGCGGGTCCTGCCCCTCCGGCACCGGCAGCGTCTCGATGGGATCGCAGGCGATGGTCATGTCGCCGCCGGGCGCAAACTCCCGGTTGACAGTCATCCCCAGCTGCCCGGCGCTGGTCGGCCACGTGGCGTCAACCACCATCCAGCCCTGAGCCGTCTTGACCCGCAGATACGTGTGAACGTCCGGGACGGGCCCTTCCGCCACCAGTTCCCGAAGCTCAGGCGGGAAGTGCCCGGTATTCTCCGCAGTGAAACGGTGGGTGCACATTATCACCCGCGATTCCAGCCCCAGCTCCCGGAATATGTCCGCCAGGAGGTAGTGCTTGCCCGAGCACGTGCCGCGCCACTCCTCGACGATCGCCTCCGGCTTCCGCGAACTGGCCCTCCGGTAGGGCATATCGCGCACCAGCGCAAAAGCCCGTTGCGCCGTCAGCGATTCGCCTTCGGTCAGGAAACCGCGCTCGCGGCTCTCGCGCGCAAGCAAAGAAAGCAGGCTGGTCATATCCAATCCTCCGGCGTTCCGGGTGATAGCCGTAGTGAGTTCTATCTACACGGCCGCCACTGCCAGCCCCATGCTGCCCTTGATGGCGTCCACCTGCGCCTGGAACTCGGCGTCGGTCAATACCGGCTCCATCCTGCCCAACGGCACGTCCGTCAGCACCTCAACCCACGACGTGCACCCGCTGTACTCCTTAATCCAGGGCACCGTCGCCGGCGCTTCCAGGCGGTAGGCCCGCAGCAGCATTACCGACAGCGGCAGCATCGGCTTCCACCGCAGCCGCGACTGGGCGTAATCGGTGGTCCAGATATAGTGCGGCGCCAGGTCGTCCACCAGCCGCTGTTCCTCCACCTCCAACACCTCTTCGGCCTTGGCGAAGTGGGTGAATCTGATCTGCTTCTGGTCCTGCGTGTGCGCCAGCAGCGCCTCCAGCGCCGGCTGGTGCTCCGGCCGCAGCAGGTCAGCCTTCTGGTGCTCGAAGGTCGGATACAGCAGAAACTCCCGGTGAATCACCCGAAAGTCCTTGCCGTCCTCGTGGATGCCGCCCTTCCGCAGCAGCAGTATCTGCTCGCCATTGCCGATGGCTTCGCAGGTAATGGCCCATTCCTTCAGGGCCATCTGGCACTTGTCGGGAACGCTCATTGCTCTATTCTCCCCAAGTCCGCATCACTTTACATATCTCTTGGTAGGAGATGGTACCACACCTGCAAGACGTGATTACTTGCCCCGGTTGCAGAACTCCCCATAGTCCGGCACGTCTTCACCGACGACGTAGAACCAGTAGTACGTGCCGGTGTCGCCCATGTACTTGAACTGCTTGCGCACGTCCTTGAGCGCGGCGTAGAAGTCGGCGTGCGACCTCATGTAGTTCCGTATCCCGCCGTACTCCTCGTCCAGCTCGATGAGCCGTTGGGCGTTGTGTACCGTGGCGGCAATCTTGCGGCGGTTGCGGACTATGGCAGTATCGGCGGCCAGCGCGTCAACCTCCGGCTCGCCCATGGCGGCGACGGCGGCCACATCGAAGCCTTGGAACCCTGCCTGGAAGCCCGGCCACTTGCCGGTCACCACCTGCCACGACAGGCCGCTCTGGAACACGGCCTTGGTCATAACTTCCAGGTAGTCGTTCAGGCTTTGCGGGACTATCTGTTCCGGCGCTTCATGGTGCGGCGGGTGTTCGTGTTCGGCGGTCATATAACGGTCTGCCTCCGGTTCACCATCTTTCTGAAATTGGCGGTGGTGACTGCCGCCACTTCCTCGACCGACACGCCCTTGACCTCGGCCAGGCAGCGGGCGACCTCGGCCACGTGGCGCGGCTCGGTCCAGTTGTGGCGGTACTTCTTGAACGGCTGCGGATAGGCGTCGGTCTCCAGCACGATGTTTTCCAGCGGAATTGCGCGGGCCGCCTCCTGCACCTCCGGCAGCCGGGTCAGGGGGCGGGCCAGCGAGATGTAGAAGCCGCAGTCAATGGCCTCCCGCGCCGTGGCCTCGTCCGCCTGGAAGTAGTGCATCGCACCGCCCACGTCGCCCGCGTGTTCCTCCCGCAGCACCTGGAAGCAGGCGGAGTGCGCCTCCCGCGAGTGGAAGATGATGGGCAGGTTGAGGCTCTTGGCGAGCCGGATATGCTCCCGGAACACCTGGTCCTGCACCCCGCGGTCCGGCGACTCCGGCAGGTAGTCCAGCCCCACCTCGCTGATGCACACCACCTTCGGCGCCCGCGCCAGAACTTCCAGCTCCGCATACTTTGCATCATCCACCCGCTCATAAGCCTGACAGGGGTGTATTCCAACACCAGCAAAGAAGGCGTCAAACTGCGCCGCCAATCCGATGCACTCGCGCGCAGACTCCAACGTAGTCCCCGCCAGTATCACCGACGTAACGCCCACCTCCGCGGCCCGTTCCACCAGCCCCGGCAGTTCTGCCGCGTCGTACTGGTCAAGGTGGGTGTGGCAGTCGCCAAACAAAAGCGGCTCGGTCATGGCAAAACTCCCTGACGCCAACGGCTAATGCTAGAATCATATCTACGTAATGGGAATGCGGTCAACTTGGCAACGCTGGCTTGGCAGGCAAGAGGAAGCGAAATGCCGGACACCTACACGCTTGGCTTGAAAAACTTTCGGTCGATCGAAGACGCAACGGTAGAAGTAGCGCCGTTGACGGTGGTCTACGGCCCGAATGGTTCGGGCAAATCGTCGCTGATTTACGGGCTGCTGACGCTGCGGAATTTTCTTACCAATCCCAACCAGAACGTTCCGAGCCTCTTTTCTTACCCTTCCATTTCTCTCGGCGGTCGCAACGAGGTTGTGCATCGCCATTTTCCTGACAAAAGTATTGCCCTTTCAATAGGCGTCTCAAATGTTCAGAAACTTTCATCCAAGTTCACCTTTACTCTACGCGAATCCGGCGGAATGGTAGATTTGTCATTCAACAAAGCCAGTCTTGTAAAAGACGCTAAAATCGCGGGATGGCCCCTTTCTCTCAGTATGGATATCGCTGTCCCTTACGAAGGAATCCAACAGATGGATGATGTTTTCGAGCTAACTCCCCGGCTTCCCGCTCACTCCGAGGAAGGAGAAACAGATATTGACCATGAACCTGTATCCGGCACCCTACACTGGAATGGGATAACGCTCTCAGCGCGTGTAACTTCGAACCCTGCTGCATATTCCGATGATGTCGCTCACATCAACGAGAGAGCCAACCTGCCATTGGAGTTGGCGAGGCGAACAGGGTTCGTGCCATTGCGTCGCGGGTTTTCTAAGCCTACATATAATCTCGCCAATGTCACGCCCACCCTCAATAGCGAGGACGAAGTCGCTTCCTTGTTAGCATCATACCCCGAGAGATTTGGACAATACGAAATCAGCAGATTTGTCGAAAAAGTAGCAAACAGGAGAATTCAGACACAAGGGCAGATTGGCACATCTACTTTCTCCATAGATTCGATACCGACCGGCAAGGAAGTGCCTGCATCAATTGTCAATGAGGGTTTCGGCATCAACCAGCTCGTTTACATGCTGACCATCTGCCTGTACTCCCGCTACAAAATCGTCGCCATAGAGGAACCTGAAATCCACCTACACCCGTCGATGGTCCGTGAGCTCGCAATCGCATTAGCAGAGATAGCGGTTGAAAAGGATCGCAGGCTCATCGTTTCCACCCACAGTGAGACTTTCGTCGTCGCCCTCCTCTCCCAGATCGCCGCAGGGAAGATCAGCATTGACGATGTATCCTTCGTACTGGCAGAAAACCCCAACGGCAGCACCGTGCTAGATCCACAGAAGGCCAACCGCAGCGGCCAGATAGAAGGTGGCCTGCGCGCGTTCATGGCGTCAGGGGCAAAGGACCTCGTGGACTTCCTTGGTCTCTCCAGCGAGTAGGGCAGACAGACGTGAATTTGGTAATCAACGAGTGGATTTTCCATGATTTGCTCGGCGAAAATGGCCGGGAGGCACACGAGACAACGGCAGATTTCTTGAAGAAACTGTTCCACTCCGATGACTGGATTGTTATGCCATACGAACGGCGATGGAGGGGCAAGGCATATCAGCTAATGAATTCGACCATGCCCGAATTGAGGCCGCTCAGCCAATTGTTTCATAGGCTTTTGAGGGACTCTCGTCGGTGCATCATTGTGAACCTTGACGACATTCCGGTGACGCCGGAAGGGACCTACGATTGGGCACCGGAAGAAGACGTCTACCTCATCGAGGCCTACGTTGCCGCCAACGCCGACCTGCTTGTTACGACTGATGAGACGCTATTCAACAAAGTTACCGAGCACGGACAATTCAATTGTCAAATGAGAAATGATTTCTTGACCGGGTATGGCACCTCCAGCTAGAGTGTCCGAGGCAATCCCGGCTCCTCAACTCCAGTACGAATCTCGTTGACACCCCCCTCTTGCCGCTGCTACCATAATTGTTGACCTGTTAGGTCAAGAATGTTAACCTATCCGCTGGCCGCCAAAGGCGCGGCGGCTGCGTGACCGTCTATACGCGCCGGGGCGGTTCCCGCGCGCTATTCCCGCACCGGGAGGAGAGTCCGATGACCACCCCCAGGGTCATTTCCCGCGACACTACGTCCACCGAGTTGGACTCCGACTACAAGTGGGGCTTCACCATAGACATTGACTCCGACCTGGCCCCCAAGGGGCTCAGCGAGGACGTCGTCCGTCTCATCTCGGCCAAGAAGGAAGAGCCCGAGTGGTTGCTGGAATGGCGGCTCAAGGCCTTCCGACACTGGGAGCGGCTCCAATACCAGGAGCCGGCCTGGGCCAACATCCACCACGACCCCATCGACTATCAGGACATCTACTACTACGCCGCCCCGTCCGGCGGCGACGCCCCCAAGAGCCTTGACGAGGTTGACCCGGAGGTGCTGGAAGCCTTCGACAAGCTGGGCATCCCCCTCCAGGAGCGGGAGCGGCTGGCCGGCGTGGCCGTGGACGCAGTGCTGGACAGCGTATCCGTAGCCACCACCTACCAGGAGACGCTGGAGAAGGCGGGCGTCATCTTCTGCTCCATGAGCGAGGCGGTGCAGAACCACCCCGAGCTGGTGCAGAAGTATCTCGGCTCGGTGGTGCCCTACACCGACAACTTCTTCGCCACCCTCAACTCGGCGGTGTTCAGCGACGGCTCCTTTGCCTACATTCCCAAGGGCGTCCGCTGTCCCATGGAGCTGATGACCTACTTCCGCATCAACCAGGCCGACTCCGGCCAGTTCGAGCGCACCCTCATCGTCTGCGAGGAGGGCGCATACGTCAGCTACCTCGAGGGCTGCACCGCCCCGGCGCGCAAGGCCCACCAGCTCCACGCCGCCGTGGTCGAGCTGGTGGCCCTGGACGACGCCGAAATCAAGTATTCGACGTTGCAAAACTGGTTCCCCGGCGACAAGGACGGCCAGGGCGGAGTCTACAACTTCGTAACCAAGCGCGGGCTGGCCGGGGGGCGCAACTCGAAAATCTCCTGGACCCAGGTGGAGACCGGCTCGGCCATCACCTGGAAGTACCCCAGCGTCATCCTGCAAGGCGACAACTCCACCGGCGAGTTCTACTCGGTGGCGCTGGTCAACCGCTACCAGCAGGCCGACACCGGCACCAAGATGATTCACCAGGGCAAGAACACCAAGAGCACCATCGTCGCCAAGGGCATTTCCGCCGGCAAGGGCAACGCCACCTACCGGGGCTTGGTCAAGATGATGCCCACCGCCGATGGCGCCCGGAACTTCACCCAGTGCGATTCGCTGCTCATCGGCGACCAGTGCGGCGCCCACACCGTCCCGTATATCGAGGTCAAGAACCCCACGGCGCAGCTCGAGCACGAAGCCACCACCAGCAAGGTCAGCGACGACCAGCTCTTCTACTGCTTGCAGCGCGGCATGTCGGCCGAGGATGCCAATTTCATGATCGTCAACGGATTCTGCCGAGGCATCTTCCAGGAACTGCCCTTCGAGTTTGCCATGGAAGCGTCGCAGTTGCTCAAGGTGAGCCTCGAAGGCACGGTGGGTTAGGCGGGAAGCAGGGAAAGGAGCGGAGTTATGTTGCGTACATACCGTGGCAAAGTAAATGAGGACGGTACCATCCGTCTGTGGGAGCAGATTGACCTACCTGTTGGGCGTGAGGTCCTGGTAACTGTTCTCGAAAAGCACCAGCTACTTCCGTTGATGGGCCCGGCCGGCGAAATTAGATATGACGAGGAACGCCAAAGAATCGAAGAGGCTGAGGACGAGTATTGGGCGCAGGCATTGAAAGATCTGCCATCGTTATAGCCCGGTTCCCATATACCAATCTGTCTCGAGCGGTGAACCGCCCTACCCTCGTCTTGGCTTACGCCGGCCGCCAGGACTGGCTCTTTGGACAACTCACTACCAACGCAGAGGTTGACGATCTGGCGATCGAATTGACCAACGACAGCTTGTCCGAAGGTTCTCTCCTAGAAATTAGCTACTTCAGGCCCAACAAGCTGTTCACTGGCAGTGAGGAACTGATTACCAGGAAAGTAGGCATCTTGAAGCCCGAAGTATTCAACCGTCTCCTCGACGCCACAATGGGTATCCTAAACCAGAACCGGATGCGACAATGACCAACAACCAACCCCTCCTCTCCGTCCGCGGCCTCTGCGCCTCGGCGGGCGACCTTGAAATCCTGAACGGCGTTGACCTCGAAGTCCACGCTGGCGAAGTACACGCCATTATGGGCCCCAACGGCTCGGGCAAGAGCACCCTCGCCAACGTCCTCGCCGGTCGTCCCGACTACGCCGTAACCGCTGGCGAGGCCGTCTACGATGGCGAGGACCTGCTGTCGCTGGAGCCGGAAATTCGCGCCCGCATGGGCGTGTTCCTCGCCTTCCAGTATCCCGTCGAGCTCCCCGGCGTGCGAGCCTGGCAGTTCCTCAAGGCCGGAGTGGACGCCCGCCGCCAGCACAATGGGGAGGAAGAACTCTCCGCCCGCGAGTTCCAGCGCCTGCTGGACGCCAAGGTGAAGCAGGTCGAAATAGACCCCGAACTCGTCCGCCGCGCTGTCAACGAGGGCTTCTCCGGCGGCGAAAAGAAGCGCAACGAGATTTTGCAGATGGCCGTCCTCGAACCCCGCCTAGCGCTGCTCGACGAGACGGACTCCGGCCTCGACATTGACGCACTGCGCATCGTTTCCGACGGCGTGAACAAGCTGCGCTCCGAAGACAACGCCATGGTGCTGGTGACCCACTACCAGCGAATGCTCGACTACGTACGCCCCGACCATGTCCACGTGCTTTTGGACGGCCGTATTGTGCGCTCCGGCGGGCCGGAGCTTGCCCTGGAGCTTGAAGAAAAGGGTTACGACTGGATTCGCGAAGAAGTGGGGTCAGGTGCATAGTCTTATGAGCACACAGACCATCCGCCATCCCCGCTACTACGAAGACCACCTTGCTCTCGCTGCCGCCAGCACCGGCCCGGCGTGGCTCAACGACCTGCGCGCCGCAGGCTGGGAGCGGTTTAACGAAATCGGCTTCCCCACGGCCCGGCGTGGCAACGAGCGCTGGAAGTACACGGCCGTCGCCCCCATTGCGCGGGTCAACTTCGCTTACCCGTTTTTAACCACAGAGAGCGCGGAGAACACAGAGATTGATTTTGGTTTCTCGACGGTCTCTGCACTCTCGGCGTTCAATGGTGACGAGGATAAGATACGCCAGAATCTCGGCAGTCTCGCACCCCTCGACGACGACGGTTTTACCGCGTTGAACACCGCGTTCCTCCGCGACGTAGCCATAGTCCGCGTTCCTGACAACAGCGACGCCCCGGTCGCAGTCTGCGTCAACCACCGCGGCCTCAGCGACATGGACGGCGAGCAACGGTACGCCCGGCATCCCCGCACGCTAATCCTCGCCGGGCGCAACGCCAACCTCACCGTGGTCGAAACCTACACCGGCCCGGCCGGGCCGCGCTACTTCACCAACGCCGTCACCGAAATCGTGGTATGCGAGGGAGCCCAGGTTGACCACTACCGGCTGCTGAACGAAAGCCCCGGCGCTTATCACGTAGGGACAACGCGGGTACGCCAAGAGCGCGACAGCAGCTTTTCTTCGGCTTCCTTCGCCCTCGGCACGGCGCTGGCCCGCAACGACTTCGCGGTCAAGCTGGACGGCCCCGGCGCGTTCTGCTCCCTCAACGGTCTGTACTACACCGGGCAGGGCCAGCATATTGACAACCTCATCAGCATTGACCACGCCCAGCCCCACTGCACCAGCCGCCTTAACTACAAGGGCATTCTCGATGGCGACTCCCGTGCCGTCTTTGGCGGCGAGGTGATGGTCCGCCGCAATGCCCAGAAGAGCGACGCCCAGCAGTCCGACAAGAACCTGCTGCTCTCGGAGGATGCCGAGGTGGACAGCAAGCCCAGCCTGATGATTTACGCCGACGACGTGCAGTGCAGCCATGGGGCTACCGCCGGGCAGATAGACGCCCAGACCCTGTTTTACCTGCGCAGCCGGGGCCTTGACTTGGAGACCGCCAGCCGAATGCTGGTGCAGGCTTTCGCCCGCGAAATCGTGGATGCCGTCAAGCCCGAAACACTGCGCAACTACCTCGAGTCCTTGTTCGACCGTTCCATCGCCGTGAAAAGCCTTCCGGTGGCCTTCGTTTAGAGTCAGGTCGGAAGGTTCAGGAGAAAGTTCAGATGCCCTCTGGTTTCGATGCGGAAAAAATTCGGGCAGACTTCCCCGTACTGCAGCAGTTGGTCAATGGAAAGCCGCTGGTCTACCTCGATAATGGCGCGACTTCCCAGAAGCCGCAGGCGGTCATAGACGAGATTGTCCGCTACTACACTACCGAGAATGCCAACGTCCATCGGGGCGTCCACACCCTCAGCCAAAACGCCACCGAGGACTACGAGAACGCGCGGGCCAAGTTGCGCGGGCTGCTCAACGCCGCCGACGACCACGAGATTATCTACACCAGCGGCACCACCCAGAGCATCAACATCGTCGCCCAGTCCTATGGGCGCCAGAACATCGGCGAAGGGGACGAGATTATCGTCTCCAACATGGAGCATCACTCCAACATCGTCCCCTGGCAGATGCTCTGCGAGGAAAAGGGCGCAGTGCTGCGCGTGGTTCCCATTGACGACGCCGGCGAGCTGCTGATGGACGAATATGAGCGGATGCTGTCGCCGCGCACCAAGCTGGTGTCCATCACCCACGTCTCCAACGCGCTGGGCACCATTCTGCCGGTGGAGCAGGTTATCGAACTGGCCCACGCGCAGGGCGTTCCGGTGATGCTGGACGGCGCCCAGGCCGTGCCGCACATGGCGGTTGACGTACGCAAGCTGGACTGCGACTTTTACGTCTTTTCCGGCCACAAGCTATTCGGCCCCACTGGAACCGGGGTACTCTACGGCAAGGCGGAGCTGCTGGATGCCATGCCTCCGGTGCAGGGTGGCGGAGAGATGATCAAATCGGTGACCTTCGAGAAGACCATTTACAACGACCTGCCTTACAAGTTCGAGGCTGGCACCCCCAATATCGCCGGGGCGGTCGGCCTGGGAGCGGCGGTGGACTACGTGCAGTCCATCGGCTACGAAACCTTCGCCGCCCACGAGGAGGAGTTGCTGGAGTACGGCGCCAGGGCCCTGGAGCAGATCGGAGGCGTGCGCATCATTGGCACGTCGCCCCGTAAGGCCGGCATACTGTCGTTCGTGATGGAAGACATCCACCCCCACGACATCGGCACCATCCTCGACGCCGAGGGCATCGCCGTCCGCACCGGCCACCACTGCGCCCAGCCCGTGATGCAGCGCTTCCAGATTCCGGCCACGGCGCGGGCTTCCCTAGCGATGTACAATACGAAGGAAGACATAGACGCCCTGGTTCGAGGCATTGACCGGGTTATCGAGGTGTTCAGTTAATGTCGGGACTCAGCGACCTTTACCAGGAAATCCTGCTGGAGCACAACAGCAAGCCCCGCAACTTCCGCAAAGTGGAAGACGCCAGCGCCACCGCCGAGGGCTACAACCCCCTGTGCGGCGACCAGATAACCCTTTACCTCAAGGTCGTAGACAACGTGGTGGAGGATGTGGGCTTTCAGGGCGTCGGCTGCGCCATCTCCCGCGCTTCCGCCTCCATGATGACCCAGAGCATCAAGGGCAGGAGCCTTGACGATGCCCACGTCATCTTTGACGCCTTCCACAATATGATCACCCACCCCCATGAAGAGCCCGACTACGACACCCTCGGCGATCTGGAAACCCTGTCCGGCGTGAACGAGTATCCCACCCGCATCAAGTGCGCCGTCCTGGCCTGGCACACCATGCGCTCCGCGCTGAATGACGACGGGCAAACGGTGACCACCGAGTAGATAGCTCAAGTTATCTCTTATTTCTGCTAAACTCGCCTCAGCTAGTTCGGCGCGATTCCAGTCGCGAGTGATATGACCCTACAGTCCGGCCCGGCCTTCGATGGCCTCTACGGGCAAATGATCATGGATCACTACCGCACTCCGCGGAATCGCGACCCCCTGCCTGATCCAACCCTGAAGGCCTACGAGCTTAACCCCTTTTGCGGCGACCTGATTGACCTTCAGCTACAACTGGACGAGCGTGGCGCAGTCCATCTGGTATACGCAAACAGCGAGGGTTGCTCCATCATCCAGGCATCCTCATCAATGATGTCAGAGGCCGTAAAGGGTAAGAACGCCGCCGAGATAGCGGACCTCTCCGGACGCTTCAGGGCCTTCCTGCGAGACCGGGCTGGCGAGGGAGCCGGGGAAGACTCCACGTTGGGCGACCTGAACGCCCTCGGCGTAGTTCGCCAATACCCTGTCCGCATCAAGTGCGCCCTGCTACCCTGGACAGCCCTAGAAGAAGCCATCAAACCTCGTTAGCGCCTTACCGGGGACATTTCTGCAAATGGGACCGCATAGTGTCTGCAAACAGTGTCTCCTGTAATATAGCCATAGCTCGCCCAACCCAGTAAAGACTTTTACGGCAGTAAACTCAATTGAGGACAACCGCGATGATCAGATGCAGCGGGCCGGAGCAGAGGAGGCTTGGACATGGCGCAGGCACCGGACGGCGAGAGAATCGCAGAGCGGGAAAGCGGGCTTTACCGGGTAACTTGTCCCGACTGCCGTCAGTCCCGGAGCACACTCACGCCTGAAGCCGACACTCAATCAGTGAGGGCGTTGTGCGCAGTATGCTGGCAGAAGCGTATTGAGAATAGTGAAATCTACCTGCTGGCCGGCCCCGATAGACACCATTACGTCTGCCGGTGCGGCTGGCAGACTTGGTCAAGGGCTACACCGATGTCCGTCCGCATACTCGGGCTTCCTTGCTTCCACTGTGGCAAGCGCTGGAGACAGTCGCACATTTGCCCCGCCTGCGGCCGCAAGAAGGGAGGTTAGAGCCTCCTCCCTAGGACGATTACAAAGCTGGAATTTGCGGAAAACATCCTCATCACGGCAAGCCACGCGCAGTTAAGGACGAATCCTATCCTGTCAAGATAGTGTCAGAGAGTTGGGGCACAGTTCCATAGCGATAGCTGGTAATTTGTACTTCCACGTGTTACTGTCAGTGCAGGTAGAAGCAGCGAGGTGATTTGAGTCCGAGTGGGCCAATGGGAATGGCAATTCTAGATTCACGGGACTGAAAGCGCCTCAATCCGTAGCTGAAGCCGGTGTAGCTCAGTGGCAGAGCAGCGGTTTCGTAAACCGCAGGTCAAGGGTTCGAATCCCCTCACCGGCTCCATTCTTCCCTCTCCGCCTTTCCGATGAGGCGGTTTTTGCTTTCTCCGGCCCGCATTCATGGAACGAATCCCCCGTTTTCGGCGTATTATCTGGTACAGCCCCTCTGGAATTACGCCCTCCGCGACGCCGGAAAGGGCAGGAGGTACGGATATGACGCTGATATTGCGGGTTCTGGCCGTGATTTGCCTCCTGTTGGCGGCGACGCTGCTGGCTTGTGGGAACGCTTCGGAGGTAGAGGTCAGGGAAGATGTTGAGGTTGAACGGGTGGTATCGGAACAGACAGATGGCAGAGGGGGAATGGCCGCGCCCGCCGCTACCGCAGCTCCAGCGGCGACAATGGCACCTCGCGCTGCTGCCGCCCAACCCACCGCTGCTCCGGCGCCGACTCCAATGGCCCGGCCAGCTTCCCAACAAGCGGAAGTAATCAGGCTGGTAGAGGTGGAATCCGAGGAGGCGGCAACACAGTCCGGCGGGGCCGACGTTGTGGCGTCTCTGCCCGCCCAGCAGCGCATCATCATCCGCACCGTGGATATGCAGTTGACGGTTTCCGACGTGGCGGCGGCGGTAGACCAGGTGGCGGCCCTGGCCGGGCGGTCGGGGGGCTGGGTGGTCAGCTCCGACCGCAGCGCCAGGCACGGGGGATATATCTCTATCCGCGTGCCGGCCGGTTCGCTGGACTCCGCCATCGTGCGGCTGCGGGAACTGGCCCTGGAGGTGGAGTCCGAGATTTCCACCAGCCAGGACGTCACCGACGAGTACGTGGACATCCAGTCGCGCCTCAAGGGGCTACGGGCCACCGAAGACCGGCTGCTGGAGATTATGCAGCGGGCCGATAAAGTGGAGGACGCCCTGAACGTCCAGTTGGAGTTGTCCAACCTGCAAACCCGCATTGAGCAGATAGAGGGGCGCATCAAGTATCTGGAACAGACCTCGGCCTATTCCCTCATAAACATCTATCTGCAAGCGTCTCCGCTGGCCCTGCCGGTGGATGCTGGGCCGGACAAGACCTTTGCCGTGGGCGCGACGGCCCGCTTCCGCGCCACCTTCCAACCCCCGCCGGGCATAGACAGCTTCTCTTGGCGATGGGACTTTGGCGACGGCTCCCGTCCGGTGGATGGGTCGGCTTCGGCGCCCACCACCAACACCGGCGAGCGCATCACAGCCACGGTCACCCACACCTACAACGACGAGCGAGATTCGCCCTACATCGTCGAGTTCAAGCTGACCGGCACCGGCGAGGCGGGGCTGGCCGAGGGTGAGGACACTTTCATAGCCACCGTAATTAAGAGGCCGGAAATCGCCGTTTTCGCCGGGGAATCCCAAGTGGCTGAGGAAGACGAAATAGTAAAGTTCAGCGGCTCCTTCACCCGTCCGGAGGGCCTGCGCGATTTCCGCTACCGCTGGGACTTTGGCGACGGCTCGCCCGCCGTGGAGGGCGTCCCGCCCGATGGCGAGACGCAGGTGACGGTATCCCACGTCTACCCCAACCATCGGCCCAATGAGTACATCGTCACGCTGATGGTCACCGCCGAAAGCGAAGCCGGCAGCGTGGAAACCGCCGGATACCTGGGTGTGCACGTGCGGGAGTCGGAGAGCCTGGTAATCTCCGGCTGGAGCCTGGCCGACGCGGGACGCTCGGCGGTTCGCGCCCTGTCGGCGGTGGGCTACGGCATAGTGACGGCGCTGCTGTGGGTGGGCGTGTTCATCCCGGTGATACTGGCGGTGGCGGCGGCGATTTACGGGCTGGTGTGGCTGCGGCGGCGTCGAGAGCGGGCTGGGGAGTGACCTCATTGCAATGCTGGCTGGTGCGAAGGATTTCACCTCCACCCTAACCCTCCCCCTCAAGGGGGAGGGAATTTTTCTTCAATTGCGATTGCTCTGCCCTATCCGCCAAGGAGAGGGAGAAAGGAAATACCCTGCTATAATGGCAGCAATACGGTAGGGAGATAGCTATGAAATTCGGACTCTTTTATCAGATTCAGGTGCCCAAGCCCTGGGACGAGGAGAGCGAGGCCCGGCGCATCTGGGAGGCGTTGGATCAGATTGCCTTCGCCGAGGAGATGGGCTACGACAGCGTCTGGTTTTCGGAGCACCATTTCCGCCCGGTGTGGTCGCACAACAGCGCCCCCGACCTGACGCTGGCGGCGGTTACGCAGCGCACCTCGCGGATACGCATGGGCATCGGCGTGGTGTTGGCTCCCATCCACCACCCGCTGCACACGGCGGCGCGGATGGCCACGCTGGACATTCTCAGCAAGGGGCGCGTGGACGTGGGGCTGGGCCGCACCGGCTATCCCTACCAGCTAACGCCTTATGGAACCGACCTGGAGCATACCCGCGGGATGTGGGAGGAGTTCGCCGAAGTGCTGCCCCGTATCTGGACTGAAGAGGAAGTGAGCCACGACGGCGAGTATTTCCATATTCCGCCCCGCAACGTGCTGCCCAAGCCGTTGCAGAAGCCCCATCCGCCCCTATGGTCGGCCTGCGCCAGCGAGGAGACCACCCGCCGCGCCGGTGAGCTGGGCCTGGGCGCGCTGGTGGGCAGCGAGGGCGGCATGGACCGGGTCGCAGGGACACTGGAACTGTATTACAAGAGCCTGAACGGAGCGCATGGCGCGACGGTCAACAGCCAGAACGCGCTGATGACCGCCGGGTTCTGCCACGAAGACCCCAAAGTCGCGGTTGAGCGCGGCACAGAGCTGGTCAGTTGGTATCTGGAACAACAGCGGGAGAGGGCGCGGCTGGTCTGGCGGGGTGTTGACCCAGCAACGGTTCCGTCCGACTATCAAGGCTACTACGAGCGGGATATGCGCCTTGCCGCCGGGCCGCACGAGGGCGACCCCACCCCCGATGAGGTGGTCAAGCACGGCGCAAACTTCTGCGTCGGCACCCCGGACGACTGCATCCGCTTCGTGGAAAACTACGAGGCTTTGGGCATTGAGCAGATTTTCTGTCTTAGCGCCATCGGCCCGGCCAGCCACGAAGAGACGATGAACACGCTGCGTATGTTCGGCAAGCACGTCATCCCCCACTTCAAGTCGAAAGAGAAGTCCGCTTAGGAGCTGGAACATGAAAGCAGGGGTTGTTTTCCCGCAGACCGAGATCGGAGCAGACCCGGCGGCGGTGCGCGACTACGTTCAGGCTGCCGAAGGGATGGGCTTCTCGCACCTGATTGTCTATGACCACGTGCTGGGGGCCGACACCACCAAGCACGCCAACTGGCAGGGCGGCTATGTGCTGGAGAGTATGTTCCACGAGCCTTTCGTGCTGTTCGGTTACCTGGCTGGCATCACCACGTCCATCGAACTGGTGACGGCGGTGCTGATTCTCGGGCAGCGGCAGACGGCCTTGGTGGCCAAGCAGGCGGCCCAGTGCGACGTGCTCAGCGGAGGTCGTCTGCGCCTCGGCGTGGGCGTCGGCTGGAACCACGTGGAGTACGAGGCTCTGGGCGAAGACTTCAGCAATCGCGGGGCGCGGCAAGCCGAGCAGATAGAGGTGCTGCGGCAGCTCTGGACCAACGACGTCATTGACTTCCACGGCAAGTACCACGACATCACCAACGCGGGCATCAACCCCCTTCCCATCCAGCGACCCATCCCCATCTGGCTGGGCGCCGGTGCGCGGGCCAACCCCTCGCCTCCTGACCCGGTGCTGCGGCGTGTGGCCCGGCTGGCCGACGGCTGGTTCCCGCAGGTCGGCCCCGACGATGCCCCGGCAGTGCTGGGAAGGCTGGCCGGTTTCGCGGAAGCCGCAGGGCGCGACCCATCCGCCATCGAGATGGAGCCGCGCATAAACTCCGCCGACGGCGACCCGGAGTTCTGGCAGGCGCAGACCGAGACATGGGCCGGGCTGGGCGCAACCCACATCTCCATCAACACCATGCGCGCCGGCTACACTTCGCCACAGGACCACATCAACGCCATCCAGCAGTTCCGCGAGGTGGTGGGGTAGCGACACTCTCGTCCTCTTCGAGGAACCTATCGTGTGCAGCAGGTATACGTTAATATCCAGCATCAGCGAGTTGCAGGGGCGGTTCGGGTTCGTGATGGACTCGCCGGCCCCGGAGCCACGTTACAACATCGCGCCAACGGAACAGGTCTTGGCAGTGGTCAATGACGGTGTGCGGAAGGGCGAAATGATGCGCTGGGGCCTGGTTCCTTCGTGGGCCAAGGACATCAAGATTGGCAGTCGCATGATCAACGCCGTCAGCGAGACCGCCGCCACCAAGCCCTCGTTCCGAAGCGCCTTCCGGCGTCGGCGCTGCCTGGTGCTGGCCGACGGGTTCTACGAGTGGCGGCGCGAGGGCAAGCAGCGCGTGCCTATGTATTTCTTCCATAAGTCGGGCGAGCCGATGGCCTTTGCCGGGCTGTGGGAAAGCTGGCAGTCGCCCGAAGGCGAGTGGGTGCGCTCTTGCGCCGTCCTGACCACCACCGCCAACGAATTTATAGCCTCGACATACCATCGGATGCCGGTAATTCTCTCCGGCGAAACCGAACCGCTGTGGCTGGACCCGCTCACCGAAACCCCGGACACGCTGGAGCCGCTGCTCATACCCGCACCGGCGGATTCGTTGGACGCCCGCGAAGTGTCGCCGATGGTGAACAACGTCCGCAACGACGGCCCCGGCTGCGTCGCTCCGGCCGCCTCCCCCCAAGAGGTGCGGCTGTTCAGTTAGCAGTAGAAGCATCCGCTCCCGTCACCAATCGCGCCCGCCTCTTTATGGCAGGGATGACGCTGGCCGCCCATCTCGCGGCTGGACTGAACCTCTTCGCCCTCTCCCCGCTGCTGCCTCTTGCCATTGAGGAGTACGGTATCAGCCACTGGGCGGCCGGGCTGCTGGTGTCTCTCCCCATGCTCGTCGGCGCCGCCATCGGCATCCCCGGCGGCATCCTCATCGCCCGCGTGGGCGTGAAGCGGGCATATATGTGGGCCTGGGTGTGCATGGCGTTGCTGGCCATCGCTCCCATTGTGCCCAACTTCTATGTGCTTCTGTTCCTGCGACTAGCCTATGGGGTGGGACTGGCGCTCATGGTGGTCGCAACCGGGCCGCTGGTCATGCAATGGTTCAAGCCTCGGGAAATGCTGGTCGTCAACTCTCTCAACACTGCCATCCTGAGTGGGGGCGTAGCGGCTTCTCTGGCGGGGGCTGTCCCTCTTGCCGAGTTGCTCGGCTGGAAGATGACCCTGACGGTATTCTCCGGTATCGGGATCGTGGGGACCATCCTCTGGCCCTTTGCTCCCAGGGACCGGGACACCGGCGCAGAACGGCGAACCGGCATTTCTGTGCGCGAAGTATTTTCAGTGCTGCGAGGCCGGGCGGTAGCCCTGCTAGTTGCCGCAGATGCCGGGATCTTCATTCAGTACACGGCTCTGACTACATGGCTGCCTACCTTCTATGCTGAAGAAAGAGGCATTTCGGCGCAGGAAGCCGGAATCATAACCAGCATTCTGCCCTTTGTCGGGATATTTGCCGTCCTGGCTGGCGGAGCCATCCCCCTATTGTTCGAGTCCTTCCGCGCCAAGCTGGCGATCTTTGGCGGACTCGGAGATTTCCTGTTCTCCTATCGGGGAATCCTCGCCTTTTCCGGGATACTGGCAATCCTTGGAGGCTTGGGAGCATTTCTTTTGGATACCCAGGCGGGCATTTACATTGCTGTTGTGGTGCTGGGCATAGGCTCGTGGTTCTATGTGCCAGCCCTGTTGACCATTCCCATGCGGCTGTCCGGGGCAACTCCTGAGCGAGTTGCGGCCGTCTGGGGTTCTTACATGACCTTCTCAGGGCTGGGGATGTTCATATTCCCTATCTTGGTAGGTTGGCTATATGACAACTTCAACTCCTATTACCCCGGCTTCATCATTTGCGCCGTGGCAAGCTGGTCCTTGCTGATATGCGGTGTATTCCTGCCGCGCGACGCGGCGTCCGAGAACGCCGGGGTAGAGAGCAGGAATCTTTCGGATTAACCCTGTCGAACAACGCCACCGCCTCTTCGGACGGCGGTGGCGTGACGAGCGTGGCCGCCACCGCCGCCAGCGTAGCGGCTACGAAGCCGGGGGTGGCCGGCTCGGCGTCCAGCATCCCCCAGGGCCCTCCCGAAAGAGGTATCCAAAGGGATGAAACGGCCGTGCCGACGACTATTGACGCCAATGCGCCCCAGAAGTTGAACCTGCGCCAGTAGAGGGCCAGTATCGTCGCCGGACCAAAGGCCGCTCCCATGCCTCCCCAGGCATAGGACACCAGGGCAAATACCGACTCCTGGCTGAAAATCGCCAGGGCGGCGGCGAGGATGCCCACGGTCACCAGCAGGAGACGCCCCAGCCACACCCGCGCCCCGGCGTTTATGGCCTGCGCCAGCCTGCTCACCAGCGGCAGGTCGCCGGCGGCGATGGCCGAAGCCAGCAGCAGTTGCGAGTCAGCGGTGCTCATTATGGCCGCGATTACCCCGGTGAGCAGCAGCCCGGTCACTATTGGCGGGAAGAACACTTCCGAAACCACGAAGTACAGGCGTTCCGGGTCATCCACCGCGTCCAGCATTCCCGCATCGGCAAGGGCGGGGAAAGCGGCCATCCCCAGGAACAGCCCGAAGAAGAATATCAGCGTCGTCCACAGCGTGGCGAGGTCGCGGCTGGGGGCTATCCTGGCCTCGCTGGCCACTGCCATGAAACGCTGCAATATGCGCTGGGAGCCGAAGGTGCCGAGTCCCCACCCCGAGGCGGTGAGAATCACGGCCAGGCTGACGGGATTTTCGCTGATGTCGGTAAAGGGATTCCAGAAACCCGGGGCCAGCCCGTCCATCCCCCGCAAGGGATTGCCAGAAATGAAGACAAGGGCGATGGGGATTATGGTAAAACCGGCCAGCATGACCAGGGATTGAAACACGTCCGTCCTGGACACTGCCAGAAAGCCGCCGATAAAAGTATAGGCGGCCACGGCTACCAGCGTCACCACGATACCCGCTGTCTCGTTCAGGCCGAACTCCGACTCCAACAGCTTGGAACCGGCTATCAGGCCCGAGCTGACGTAGAAAGTCAGAAAGAAAAGCGTAATCAGGGCCGAGAGAGTCCGCAGCGTCCCCGTCCTGTCGCCGAAGCGGGCGGCGTAGAACTCCGGCAGGGTCAATGTGTCATCCGCAGCTATGGTGAAGCGGCGCAGCCGTTTCGCCATCACCGTCCACCCCAGCCACAGGCCGATAACGATGGAAATCACCGACCAGATTTCCATCATTCCGTTGCTAAAAGCCAGGGCGGGGAACACCAGCATGGTCCACCCACTGGTGCTGGACGACGCGGAACTGAGGGCCGACGTCAAGCTGCCAACCTGCCGCCCTCCCAGCACGTAGTCCGACATCTCCCGCATCCGCCGGGCGCCCACCACCGCAATGCCAATCAGCGCCGCGAAGTAGGCGAAAAAGACGGTAAGAGTCCACGCGCTAAACATCTGCCGCCATCGTTCTCCCTGCCCTCGATATTCCCGCTTTCGAGGGAACTCGCTCATTCGATGATACTCTGAGCAACAAGAAAAATCCCCCCGCACTGAAGGGGAGGGGCAGGGCGGCGACGAATTCCGCGGCAGCCGGCCTCGTTGATTGACAAGGCAAAGGGCGGCGCGTAGGGTTGTCTCGTTCCGTTCCCAACGCAAAGGAGGTTCGTCATGGCAAGAATCCCTGCCGCCACCCGGGAAAACGTCCCGCAGGACCAGGTTGCCGAATTCGACCAGATGGTGCAGAACCTGGGCGGCGTTCCGCCCTACGGCCCCGGCTCGGTGATGATTCACGTGCCCAAGGCCCATCAGGCCGCCACCGCCCTCAACAACTACCTCCGCAATGAATCATCACTCCCTGACGCCGCTCTAGAACTGGCGATGCTGCTGGCGGCGCGGGAGTACGATTGCCAGCACATCTGGAACGCCCACGCCGGGGCCGCCCGCGCCGCCGGGGTGCAGGACGGCGTGGTGGACGCCATCCGCGACGGACAGGAGTTGCCCGCCCTCAGCGACCTGGAGCGCACCGTAATCAACTACGCCCGCGAGTTCTTCAACGACCGCAAGGTGGGACGTGGCGCTTTCCAGGACGCGCTGGAGCAGTTCGGCAAGCAGGGCCTCATCGAACTGACGCTGGTTATCGGCAACTACAGCTTCCTGGCCTTCGTAATCAACGCCTTCGACCCGGACCTGCCCTCCAACCGCACCGAACCCCTGTTGCCGGGGTAGAGCAAGAGTCACCACAAAGAAAATCCCCTCTCCCTTGAGGGAGAGGGTTAGGGTGAGGGTGAGGGTGAAAGTTGCGCCGAATAGCACCTGATGTTACAACGAAAGCCCGTCGCTTGAGAAAAGATTCCGCCGACGCCGAAATTGCCCTGTGGAATCTTATTCGTGGTCGGCAACTGCTCGGATACAAGTTTCGTCGGCAGGTTCCTGTTGGCAGGTACATTACCGACTTTGCCTGCCTTGAGCGGAATCTGATTGTCGAGCTTGACGGCGGGCAACATCAGGAGCAAACCGATTACGATGCCGAGCGCACTCGGTGGTTGGAATCACAGGGATTCAGAGTGATTCGCTTCTGGAACAACCAAGTGCTGGAAGAGACCGATGCGGTGCAGGATGCGATTCTTCTGGCACTGCAAGAAGTCACTTAGCGAGGATTTCACCCTCACCCTAACCCTCTCCCTCAAGGGAGAGGGAATAAGTAAAAAGGAGAAGAAGTCATGCCCGCAGAACCCTTCAAGATAGAAATCCCAGATTCCGTGCTGGACGACCTGAGGGCGCGACTGGAGCGCACGCGGTGGCCCGACGAGCTGCCGGGCGTGGGCTGGGAATACGGCTCGAACATGGACTATATCAAGGAGCTGGTGGAATACTGGAAGAACGATTTCGACTGGCGCAAGCAGGAGGCGCTGATTAACAGCTTCTCCCACTTCAAGACGCCGGTGGATGGACGACAGGTCCACTTCATCCACGAGAAGGGTAAGGGGCCGAATCCGCTGCCGCTGATAATCACCCACGGCTGGCCCGGCACCTTCTTCGAGATGCACAAGGTCATCCCGATGCTGTCTGACCCTGCGGCTCACGGCGGCGACCCGGCCGACGCCTTCGACGTGGTCGCCCCCTCGATGCCGGGCTATGGCTTCTCCGACGCCGCGCAGGAGCGGGGGCTGGACGTGCTGGCTGTGGGCGACGTTATGGCGAAGCTGATGACCGAGCAGCTCGGCTACGACCGCTACGTGGCGCAGGGCGGCGACTGGGGAGCCAGCGTCACCGCCAGGTTGGGCCACTCGCACTCGGACCACTGCATCGCCATCCACACCACCTCCACCACGCGTCCCACGCCCTACATGGGGCCGGGTTCCGCGCCGCTGACCGAGGCTGAACAGGGCCTGTTGCGTCAGCGCGAGGAATGGCTCGCCGCCGAGGGCGGTTACTCCCACATCCAGGGCACCAAGCCGCAGACGCTGGGCTACGGTCTTAACGACTCCCCCGCCGGGCTGTGCGCTTGGATCGTGGAGAAGTACCGTACCTGGAGCGACTGCGGCGGCGACGTGGAGTCCAGCTACACCAAGGACGAGCTGCTGACCACAGTCACCATCTACTGGGTCACGCAGAGCATCAATTCGTCCACCCGCCTGTACTACGAAACGCTGCGCAAGCCATGGGACTTCGCCCAGGGCGAGCGTATCAACGTGCCGGTCGGCGTGGCGGTGTTCCCCGCCGAAATCAGCCGCCCGCCCCGCGAGTGGGCCGAGCGTTCCTACAATGTGACCCAGTGGACGGTGATGCCCAGCGGCGGTCACTTCGCCGCCCTGGAGGAGCCGGAACTGCTGGTGGAGGATATGCGCAACCACTTTCGCGCTCTGCGGTAGGGAGAGCGTCGTTCCTCAGGCAGGCCCAGCACAGACAGCGTCAACCGCCCGCACTGCGACAGATCCGTGCGGGCGGTTAGGCCCGCATTTTCTCTGCGAACAGATTACAGATTACAATGGAAGATGGCTCTCTAACATTCACCCTTGACGGCATCGTCTACCGAATTAGCTCGCACATTTGGCGCAACTACCCTGTAAGAATTGGGCAAGTAACAGTAGAACGAATCAGGAACACTATTAGCCAACCGGACATCCAAGTAGCTGAAAGTCGGAACGTGACGCTTTATTGGAAGTGGTTTCCAGAAATCGGAAGCGGGAATTATCTCAAAGTTGTCGTAAGAGCAAATGCGGAAATCCATCTGGTGGTAACTGCCCATCCAGACGGCAGTCAGCGCAAGTAGGGTGAAAGAAAGCGATGAGCAATACAGAAAGGATAACCAGGTACAAGTACGATCCGGATTTTGACTGCCGGTACCTCGACGACGTCTCACCCATTGAATTACAGGGTAGAT
>VXOI01000113.1:0-12260 GCA_009840175.1 Chloroflexota bacterium
CGGAGTTCACGCCGTGGTGCAACATCATCTGGTTCGCCTTCGGGGAGTTCGACACGGGCTGTGCCCTGCATGAAGGAAAAGAAGGCGTTGCTGTACCTGCTGACCCCGGGGGAAATGTGAGTGAAGGGTCTATAATTGGCATAGACAGCACCATTTGGCAAGCAATCACTGCGTTGGCTACTAGCCTGGTTGCTATGGGTGTGTTGCTCCGTGGTCTGCTTTGGTTAGTCACCAAATGGCGAAGGCGTGTTAGTTGGAACAATCTCACCCAGGCAGAACGGGACATAGTATGGGGCGTGGGGACCAGTTCGATTAGTACCATCTACGTTGACTATTCTGAGCGGTGGACTTCGGAGGAACGACCCATTGCCTTTGTGCGAGATGGTGGACGCGTACCCGTACTGGGACAGTTAAGACGTGCCCCATTGCACGTGCATCCCATCTACTGCACGTACCTGGAAGCCATGCAGGACAAAGATTTGGTTCGACCATATAGTAAAGAAGTGTTTGATACGACGGACGGCACGTATGTAGCACAAGCGAAAATGCTAAGACTCTTCCGGAAGGAGCAGGAACAGCTTGATAGCTATGCTGTGGAGGTTACAAAGCGCATCTATTTTGCAAACCTGTTGGTTGGTGATGGAAAATGGTTATGGCAGAGGCACGCAGACGAAGAGGCCATTGAAGGAGATATGGATGCGCCCGCGTCGATGGCATGAATACATCACGAGGGCCTGGAGGCCCGTTCCGGGGCTTGCCACCGGCGCGGCGTGGGTGGATAATGTGGATGTGAATTGGCGGTGGTGGCGCGCCAGGGGGCGTTTCTTCGGCCCCCGGACACACCGAAGGAGTTGGGTTACCTTCGCGGCGCAGCCAGCTCAGCATCCCTCGTTAGTTTAGAGGGAGACCTCCCACCGGAAAGTTCGCATTACGGTACTCTTAGGGGTACCACCCAACCCCTTCCTCTACTACCCTTCTCTCGCGCAGTATCCGGGGCGTGGCCCAGCGGCAGGGCGCCTGGTTTGGGACCAGGAGGTCGGCAGTTCAAATCTGCCCGCCCCGACCATTTTATCCCGGCCGCTGGAAAGGCCCAATGGCGATTTCGGCGTAACGGTAAAGCTGGGGGACGATATTTTGCCGAATCCGAAACTTAGTTCCGTGGTTGTGGGTAGTACGAGCGTCAAAGTCTACTTGTGCGTTGCCCTGCCTTAACGCATTGGCAAACCTGTCCAACTCGAACCCTTGCAAAACCGTAACCCTCTCAATGGCGAAGAACTCTTCGCCTCTCTGCCGCCTCGTGTATGCCTCTACGTAGAAAGTGTTGAGCATTTTCGTTTGCGCGGTGAGGAACAGGGTTTGTATCGGCCAGTAGGGTTGAGGGTCAAGCGGGCCGAGACCCACACGTCTTTCAACGCTTTGCAGCCAATTCCGGTGGCGGGTGTCTACCGATTCCGCGTCAAAATTGACCCTGACTTGGGCTCCGTCAGCATCAATTTCCAATCCAAACCCGCGGTCTGTAAGTTGAGTAGCCCTTAATGTTTGTCTAAAGCTCAGTTCGCCGGGCACCCGCGGACGCTGGTGAGGCCAACCATACATAGGCAACAATAACTGGGGAACCACCCTTGCCGCCCGCGGCTCCGGCTCAGTGTGAAATAAGGTCAACAGCGACGCGCTGCCTACGCGATGGGATTTAATCTCCCATTGGGCCGTGTCAGCAATAGCCAGGTTGTTTTCCGCGATTCCAAGCCTAGCGTCTATGGTGTTGCCTATGCCGCCAGAATTAAGTGGGCGCAGGCTGGGAGTCCACCCTTCGCGGGCGATTTCACCTAACCGCACTATCATATCGTCTCTGGTTAGACGCGGAGTTGCCATTGGCGTTCTCTACTTCACTTTGGGCGCCGGAAATCGAGTATGTACTCGAATGTGGTACCCATAGTGATGTAGTTGCTGGGCCAACCGAATATCCCGACCTTGTTCACTATGTTCGTGCGGTCCCAGATGATTGTGTTGCGGAACTCATAGCCGACGCGGCGCAGAGCATCAATCAAAGACAAGTGAATGGTTATGCGTTCGTCTTCCCACCACATGTCAGGGACATTGATGACACAGTGTCCGCCGGGGCGAAGCAACGGCAGCAACCCAGCGTAAATCTCTCCCATCGCACGGGAGTATTCTTCCAAGGGCATAGTGCCTAGGTCGCGAGCGTCCTGAGAGTACTGCTCAATCTCACCCAACTGACCATTATCCCGATTGCGGCGGGACTTGTTCTGTCGTTTACGGTTGAGCAAGTTGGCATAGGGCGGTGAGGTTATGCTAAGAGCAACTGTGCCGGGCACTAGATAGCATGGGATCGCCCTGGCGTCATCCTGTACCGAAACCTGAGCAGCATCCCTAGGTAAACCGAGTCTTTCAGCGGATAGCCGGACATAGCTGTCCTGTAGATCGAAACCGACGGCGTTGCGATTGGTGTCCTGTGCGGCGACTAAAGTGGTTCCGCTTCCAACGAACGGGTCTAGCACGAGTTCGCCCTCGTGAGTGAAGAGCTCGATTACCCGGCGGGCCAAGGATATGGGAAACGTAGCCGGGTGGATCTTCTTGTCTCGTATGTCACGCCGTTCATAATTGAACTGCCAAACTCCCAACTGGTCTTTGATCCATTCTTTGGCTGTCAGACAATTGAGGTGATTAGGCTTGCAATCGCAAGTTTTCTCGAAGCCAAGAGGCAGACTGTTGCGGTAGAAGTGGTCAGATTCCAGGACCAGAGACGGGAGAGACACAGGCCGAGCCGTAGCCGCTGCTTCGTAGACGACCGTTTCCAGGGGCATACCTTCGCTCCTGTCTTTTCCATAGTACATTATGTGAACTATTGTTCGGTTTAGTTTCGCAATCCTATACGCCCAACCGCCCGGTGTCAATTGGAGCAGAAGCATTTGACCGGGCTTACCGTTTCTACTCACGTGCCAAGATGAGGAACTGCCGAAAACTCCAGCCGTACTCTCAAGCACATCCTATCGTCTATAATGACGGGCGCAGACAGAAACCGGAGGGTTGAAATGCGGCTGGAAGGAAAGGTTGCCATCATCAGCGGCGGCGCTCGCGGCATGGGGGCCGAGGAAGCGCGCCTGTTCGCCCGGGAGGGCGCCAAGGTAGTCATCGGCGACGTGCTGGAGGACGAGGGGCGGCAGGTGGAGGCGGAGGTCACCGAGGCCGGGGGCGAGTGCGTGTTCGTGCGGCTGGACGTGACCAGCGAGGACTCATGGGCCGACGCGGTGGCTACGGCGGTGTCGCGCTTCGGGAAGCTGGATATAGTGGTCAACAACGCCGGCATAGTGTTGCGCGGAGTGCTGGAGGACACCAGCGCAGAGGACTGGGACCGGGTGATGGACGTGAACGCCAAGGGCGTTTTCCTCGGCACCAAGTCCGCCATTCCCGAAATGCGGAAGGTCGGGGGCGGCTCCATCATCAACATATCGTCTATGTCGGGAATGGTGGGACAGAGCTACATCCAGCCGGTGTACAACGCATCCAAGGGCGCGGTGCGCATCTTCACCAAGTCGGCGGCCATCCAGTACGCCAGCGAGAACATACGGGTCAACTCGGTGCATCCCGGTCCCATAGACACGCCGATGGCCGGGGAGCGGCTGAACAACCCGGAGCTGCAACGGGAGGCCGACGAGCGTTCGCCGCTGGGCCGCACGGCGCATCCCATCGAGGTGGCCTACGGGGTGCTGTACCTGGCGTCGGACGAGTCGTCTTTCGTAACCGGCGCGGAGCTGGTGATTGACGGCGGGGCAACGGCGCAGTAGGGGGTGGCGATTTGCGCGCCCGTCAGCCAAGCTCGATTATGCCGCGGGCGGGGTCCTGCTCAAACGCGAGAATCAGGTCGTAGTTGTCTCGTAGGAGGGCTTCGACTACTGCATTCGAAGTATTGCCGGGACGTATCAGGATGACTTTGGGAGTTGCAGGGTCTTTCGATTATTCGTCTGAACTGTGATTTCTTTGATTTCGGGATTGCCATGATTGGGAAATCATGCTAATCCACTAATCATATGAATCACAGTTCAGACAATCTGGAAAGATTATGGTCAAACAGCAACTTCACTCGGACACCTGGGGCTACGGCTCGCTAACCACGTCAAACGCCTCTTTCGTCCAGGCGACTGCGCCTTGGGGCACCAACTGGAACCGGCGCTTTGGGTCGGCCACAAAGGCGATGCTGGCGAGGATGTCCTCGATAGTAAGTTCAGGGAATTCGTCCAGTATCTCTTCGTAAGCCATGCCGCCGGCCAGCCACTCCAGGACGTCGTAGACGGTGATGCGCATTCCCCGGATGCAGGGCCGGCCGAATCGCTTGCCCGGCTCGATAGTGATGATGTGGGAGTAGTCGTTGACCGCGGGCATATCCGGCGGCGCCGTCACGCTGCGGCGCTCGCGGGCGGCGGCAAAGGACAGGCAGGCTTTGATGTCTTTCCCGGTCAAATCGGGGAAGTGATTCAATATCTCTTCCTCGGAGATACCGGCAGCCAGTTGCCCCAAAACATCCCCCACGGTCACCGGGAGGTCTCGGACGAAGTGCTTTCCGTAGCGCTTGCCGGGTTCGACGGTGATAATGCCGGTGTAGTCTATTGGGACATGGTCGGCCATCGCTGGCATCCTCCTGCGGCGCGATGGTTTCATTTTAGCATTGCCATGCCGGGCCAAGGCGCCCGGCGCATTTCCCCTGAAGGAGCGAGTTATGCAGGAACGGCCCCTTGACGGCAAGATTGCCATAGTCACCGGAGCGGCCAGCCCCATGGGGCTGGGACGGAATATGACCGAGGCCCTAGTGCGGGCCGGGGCGCGGGTTTCGATGATGGACGTGAACCCGGAGTGGCTGGGGCAGTCGTCCAACGACCTGCGAGAGATCGGCGGGGACGACTGCGTGATGACGCAGGTGGTGGATGTCACATCGGTGCAGGAAGCGGAGGAGGCGGTGGCGCGGACCATCGCGGAGATGGGCGGGCTGCACATCTTGGTGAACAACGCGGGCATCGCGCCGCGCAATATGCTGCTGGGGGGCGACACCCGCAACAACTTCTGGGAAGTGTCAGCGGCGGAGTGGGACCGGGTGATGGCGGTGAACGCGGGCGGGCCGTTCTATATGACGCGGGCGGTGGTTCCCCACTTCCTGGCGCAGGGGTGGGGGCGCATCATCGGCGTGACCACCAGCATGAACACGATGTACAACCCCGGCGGCACGCCCTACGGCCCCTCCAAGGCGGCGCACGAGGCGTTCATCGCCATGGCGTCGCGGGAGCTGGAGGGAACGGGCGTCACGGTCAACGTGCTGGTGCCGGGCGGGATGTCCAACACCAACCTGATTCCCGACGACGCCGCGCACCGACGCGAGAGAATGATCCAGCCCGACGTGATGCGCGCGCCGGTGGTGTGGCTGGCGTCGGAGGCGTCTGACGGCATAAACGGGATGCGATTCATCGGCTATTACTGGGACGAATCACTCCCGCTGGAGGAGCGCATCGAGCGGGCCGGGGCCCCTGCGGCCTGGCCGCAGCTCGGGTCGCAGGCGGTGCGGCCGGGGGAGTAGGCTTGGGGCTTTCGATTTTCTGGAAGGGCAACCCCTTGTGGTTGCCTTTTTTCCTTTGGCTCTGCCAGCCTTTGAAGGTCGGGCCAATCCATTTTCGTTCTCATATACGATATGGTGACTTATTTTCGGATTTTATATATGTATTACATATACATTTCAGACAATTATTTATACTATATTGACATATAAGAGCATAGTGGGTACTCTAGATCGCAATCGCACAGTGATCGCCTGCCTGAGGTGAGACAGCGGACACTTCACTCAGAGAACATCTCCGGAGATTTTGGCGCAGACTTCCCTGCGGAGGCGCAGTTATGTCTGGGGCATCTTGGTCGAAACCCGGTTTGTATCTCTTGATTCTGCTTGCTTCGCTGCTGGTGCTGGGAGTGGCCTGTGGGACTTCCGACACCCCGGTGCCGGAAGCGACCACCGCCCCTGAAGCCACGCCTGCGCCCGCAGCCACTTCGCCGCCCGCCGCGGCAACCGAAGCGCCCGCATCGGCCACCACCGCGCCCCAGGCAACGGCGGCGTCGACCACGGCCACCCCCATCGCCGCCCCCGCAGCCACCAGGCCACCGCGCGTCACCACTGGAAGTGGTCCGACGGGAACACTGAACATCGGGTTCAAGGAAATCGGCCCATACACCGGCCACCCCAGCAAGACCAGTTGGCCACAGTATGGCGTGGTGCAGTTGGCCGCCTTCGAGGGGCTGTTTGGGCGCGACTCCGAAGGGACATTCTGGCCCAAGCTGGTCGAGAGCTGGAGCGTGGACGATGACCAGCTCACCTGGACCTTCAAGCTCGAAGAGGGTGTGCAGTTCCACGACGACTGGGGAGAGATGACCGCGGATGACGCCATCTGGTCGGTGCAGGAATTCGCCGCCGAGGGTTCCTTCTCCGGCGGGGTGGCCCAGATCAGGCGGCTCTGGCTCAACCCGGAAGGCCACGTCAGGGCGCTGGACAAGTACACCATTGAGGTGAACACCGGCGTTCCGGGTTGGGATATGTTGACCTGGATAAACAGCCCGGCGGCCTCCGGCACCTGGGTCATCAGCAAGAAGCAGGTGGAGGAACTGGGGCCCGATGAAGCCAACGTCAGAGCCGCCGGCACCGGGCCCTGGCGTATGGTGGATAACGTCACTGACGATTTCTGGCACTTTGAGGGCCTAGCGGACCACTGGCGCAAGCCTCCCGAATTCTCGGAACTGTACTTCCGGGTAATCCCGGAGGAAGCCACGCGGATAGCCAACTTCCAGACCGGCAATATAGACATCTTCGCCGCCTCCCCTGACTCCATCCCTACCCTGGCCGAAATTCCGGAAACCAGGTTCATGAGCCAGGCTGGTAGCTCGGAGTCCCACTTGGGCATCTACGGGATGTGGCACGAATATGTAGGAACCGACAAAGAAAGGGAGGGTTGGGACCCGGAAGCTCCCTACATCTCGCCCACCGCGGACACGACTACAGAGGAATGGGAGCGGGCCCGCAAGGTGCGCGAGGCCATGGGCATCGCCATTGACCGGGAGAAGTTAGTGAGAGAATTGCTTCGGGGTGAGGGTGCGCCGCTGTCCATGTGGGGCTGGGCGTCCTTCGACCACCGGGCCGACCCGGACTGGGTGTGGGACTACGACCCGGAGCGGGCCAAGCAGCTTCTGGCGGAAGCGGGATACCCCGACGGGTTCGATGTGGAGATAACGCCTTCCATCCGCGGGGCCCCGGCCGAGGTGGAAGCCTGCGAGGCGGTGGCCGATATGTGGCAGGACGTGGGCATCAACGCCCGGCTGCAACGCATACCCTTCAATACGCTGGTGGAGGGCCAGTTCGCCCGCACCAACACGGGCATCACCTGCCACGCCGCGCAGCCCCTGGTGGAGCCGCTGGTGCTGTACGGGTTCATGTATGACCCCATCGGCAGTTGGAGCGCGGGCAACGATCACCCGTACCTCACCGAGCGGCTGCACCAGGCCAGCGTGACTTTCGACACGGATGAGCGATGGGCGCTGCAACTGGAGATGGCCCACTGGATCTGGGACAACTCCTTCGATATCGGTCTCTACTCGGTGAACAACATCTACCCGCTGGGGCCGAAGATTGACAGTTGGGAAGATCATCTGGAAACCGGAGACCCACGGCGGCTCAGCGCCCTAGAGTTCGCTCCCCGCCGCAAGTAAACCAATGGCTGAGGAGTGAGAATGAAGAGGTTGCTCCGGTCTCTCAATCTATCTCACTCCTCTTCCCTCACCTATGAATAAGGCAAACCCGAGGTAAGCAGGCGCTTCAATATGCAAAGGTTCCTCGTTAGACGGCTCATCATCACCTTCATCACCCTCTTGGCTGTGTCCCTGATCATCTTCATCATGGCCCGGGCGTCGGGAGACCCCCGGACACTGATGCTCAGCGAACTGTCCACCGGCGACGTGGACCAGTGGGAGGAACTAGGAGAAAAGCTGGGCTTGAACAAGCCCTACTACGAGCAATACGGAATTTTCCTGCGGGATATGCTGACGGGCAACTTCGGCAAGTCCATCAAGGAGAACCGCGAGGCGGCGGACATCATCTGGGAACGACTGGTAGCTACCTTCCAGTTGGGGATGGCTGCCTTCGCCTTCTCCCTGATTGTCGGGATCCCTTTGGGCATTCTGTCGTCGGTCAACCGGGGCGGAATCCTGGACAACATCGGCAAGGTGGTGGCCCTTATCGGCCAGTCCGCCCCGCCCTTCTGGATCGGCATAATGCTGATATTCTTCTTCGCGGTGCAACTGGGCTGGGTGCCTCCGTCGGGCCGCGAGGACTGGAAGGGCATCATCCTGCCGGCGGTCACTCTGGGCTGGTTCTTCGTTGCGGCCAATATGCGGCTGGTGCGATCGGCCATGCTGGACGTTTTGGACTCGGAATATGTCAAGCTGGCCCGGGCCAAGGGCGTTTCGTCCAAGATGATTATCTGGAAGCACGCCCTGCGTAACGCCCTGATTCCACCGCTGACCTTCGCCGGGGTGACCATGGGCAGCCTGGTGGCCGGTTCTCTTACCACCGAGGTAGTGTTCGCTTGGCCTGGGCTGGGACGGTTGGCAGTAAACGCCATGCTGGCCTCCGACTACCCGGTGCTTCAGGGCGTCGTCATCACATACACAGTGCTGTACGTGGGCGCCGCTTTCTTGGTGGACGTGCTGTACGCCTACATTGACCCCAGGATTCGGTACACCTGAGGGGTTGCCAGGCTGGCTTTCGGGTTCCAAGAACCCCTTACGATTTTCCCCCGCGTTTGCAGATAAAGTATATTAGGGGCGCAACTGGAAATGGCAGTCGCGGACATCACCGGGAATATAGCCGTAGTGCCACGCTCGATTGCGGGCTGGATAACGGGAATCGCCCAGAGATGGCGGCGCTTGCCCATAGTCTCAGTAGCGCTACTGTTGCTGGGGGTGGTGGCCGGGGCGGGGGCCGACCTCATCGCCCCGCACGATCCCGAGAACGGCGACCTGGCAAACCGGAACCTGCCGCCCTTCTGGGGAGGCCCAACCACAACCTCCAAGCTGGTGGTGGAGCAGCCGGAGACCGGCAAGCGTCACCTGCAAGTTCCGCTGGACGAAGCGCAGGAGATAGACCCCAACGCCGCCGTTGGGGACACGGTGGACGTGATAACCCGGGCGGAAGGCAGCTCCGAATTTCTGCTGGGAACCGACCACCTGGGAAGGGACCTGTTGAGCCGGGTAATACACGGCGCCCGCATCTCCTTGATAGTGGCGCTGGTGACCCTGGGCGTAGGCGGCATCTTGGGCGTAATTCTGGGGTTGATGGCAGGATGGTACGGGGGCTGGACTGATGAATTCCTAATGCGGCTGGTAGACATCATTCTGTCGCTGCCGCTGATCTTAGTCGCGCTGGTTCTGGTGGTGGCCGTCGGGCAATCGCTGGAAATCATCGTAGTGGTGCTGGCGCTGTGGATCTGGCCCCGCTTCGCCAGGATGGTGAGAGGGGAAGTGCTTCAGCTCAAGACCATGGACTACGTGGCGCTGGCCCGGGTTGCCGGGGCTTCCACCACGCGAATACTTCTGAAGCATCTCTTTCCAGGAACAATCAACACTCTCATCGTAGTCGCCACCCTGCAAGTCGGCATCGTCATCCTAGTGGAGGCCACCCTCAGCTTCCTTGGCGCGGGGGTACCTCCACCGGAACCGGCCTGGGGGTCCATGGTGGCCGACGGGCGCGACCGGCTGACCGACGCCTGGTGGATTGCCACCGTGCCGGGGATCGCCATTCTGCTCACCGTAATGTCTCTCAACCTCTTCGGCGACTGGTTGCGCGACAGGCTGGACCCGCGCCTGCGGCAGATTTAGCGCCCAGCCCTGCTGTTCCTTTCAGGAAGCCATTGGCGAAAGGGCGGGTTCAAGCCCGCCTTTTCTTGATGGCTGACGGGGTTTGGCGTTGACACCCCCTATACCCGATGCTAATATCCCGTCCAACTTGCGAACAGTAAGAAGCAGATACGAATTACAGCACGGCAATATATTTACCACTGACAGTGATTCACTGATATTATTGCCAATCTTTCTACGAATCTCGCAACGGTTATGGCGCGATTCGATCATCGGTATGTAAGCTGATTCGGGAGGTTCAGCCGTGGGTTTCAAAAGAGTCAGGTATGTCAAGGCGATAATTCCGCTCATGCTGGCGCTGGCACTGGTTGCCATCGTCTCATGCGGCGGGGCGGCTGAAGACGAAGCAGCGCCAACGGCAGCTCCTGTCGCTACGGCGGCGCCAGCGGCAACAGCCGCGCCCGCGGCTACGGCAGCGTCTCCGGGCGGACAGCCTCAGGCCACAACCGCGGCAGCAAATACTCCAACCCCTGTGCCTCAGCCGGCTTCGACGGCCATAGCGATGTCCACGGCCGCGCCCGACCCAACGGCTACGCCCGTTCCGGAAGAGACAGGGGAAGCCTCCACTACGGCTCAGGCAATGGCCAAGCCCGAAGGCAAGTACGGCGGCGTTATAGATATGCACGTCGCCGGCAACGTGGCCCACTGGAACATCATGGAGTGCGGCTCCGGCGGTACCTGTATGTCTCCCACGTCGCCTTTCTCCAACGGCTTGGTCCACTACAACGGCGAGACGCCGGAACCGCTGGACATCCGCGGCGACCTGGCAACCGGATGGACGGTGACCGAGGGCGGCACGCGCTACCTGTTCGACCTGCCGGAAGATGCCCGATGGCACGATGGAGTCGCCATAACGTCGGACGACGTTGTCTTCAGCATCAACGAGATGCTGCGCACGGACGTGCCGCGCCCCCGCTCTGGGCAGATCCGGCCCTACGTGGCGAGCACGGAGGCCATCGGCCCCTACCAGGTGCAGATCGATCTGAACTTCCCTTCGTCGGCCTTCCTGGCTTTCCTGGCCACCGACTTCATGAAGATGTGGCCCAAGCACCACGTGGGCGACGACCCGGACACCCAGAAGAACATGAGGCTGGAGGAGAACATCCTTGGCTCCGGGCCCTTCAAGATGGTGGAGCATGAAAAGGACTCGGTCTACCGGTGGGAGAAGAACGAGGACTACTTCAAGGAGGGCCTGCCGTATTTTGACGGGATGAATTACTTCATCATCAACGACTCCAGCCGCATCCTGGCGGCATATAAGGCCGAACAGGTGTTGATGACGGTATACTTGAACAGCAACATGAACGTCAGGGCTGGTCAAGAACTACAGGAGGACCGGGAAGGCAAGGGCCGGGTGTTCTTCGCCGGGCCGACTCTCTGGCACGGTATGCTGATCAACACAGAGAAGGAACCGTTCAACGACGTACGGGTGCGGCGGGCTCTAAACCTCATCCTGCATCGCCAGGCCTTTAACGAAATCTTTGGCGCCGGCGAGTACCTGATTGGCTCTCCGCTGCCCCCCGACCAGTGGTTCGGCCGAACCACCGAGGAATGGCTGGACTGGCCCGGTCTGAGGCAGACGGACGACGGCCAGAAGCACCCGGATGACATTGCCGAAGCCCAGAGACTGATGGCCGAAGCGGGATACCCCGAGGGGTTTGAGACCACCATCCTGGCGGCCAATTTCCTGTCGTTCCCCGATATGGCTCAGGTGGCCGCCGACCAGATGGAAAGGTGGCTGGGCATCAAGGCTACGGTGCAGCCGGAGGAGCCAGCGGCCGGATACGTCCGCTATGAGGCCGGCGACTGGAGCCTAGGCTTCCACGGGAACGGGATACTGGTCATGGATCCCGACCAGCTCATTGCAGGGAGCTATTTGAGCAAGGCCACCCGAAACTACAGTGGCTGGGAACCGGAGAAGATCCGCGAGCTGTACGACGCACAGATCGTGGAGACTGATACGGAAAAGCGGCGCCAGTTGGTCCTGGAAATGGGGGATTACCTGGCCAACGAAGATACCCACGTAGCCATCACCACCTGGGCGATGCTGGTCCCCTACGTGGACAACCGGATCAAGAACTACAACGTCGCCTCCGGTTTTGCCAACCATACCAACAAGGAACACCTCTGGTACGAGGAATAAGGTTTAGCTGAAAGGGGCGCAGCCGGCTGCGCCCCTTGATTGGCTGGACACTCAGAGCGTCATTACCCCGAAAGCGGGCATGGCGCCCGGGTTGACGGGTTAGAGTAGCTAGTAAGAATTTATTTTTAGTTATGGCGGAGAAGATAATGAAACAGTA
>VXOI01000113.1:12270-23286 GCA_009840175.1 Chloroflexota bacterium
TAGATTCTATCAGTGTTACCCCCAGTCGGCGCGCCCCGGGCGCCCCCCTTTCTGTGGCTCAACACACTCACCATCACCCCCACCACCCGCCCACCCACGCCCGGATTCACGGTTAAGAGTAGCTAGTACGAATTGATTTATCGTTCAGGCGGAGAAGAGAATGAACCTGTACGTACTAAAGAGGCTGCTGCTCTTTATACCTACGTTATTGTTGGTCACAATCATAGTCTTCTCGCTCATGCGACTGATTCCGGGAGACCCGGCCTACCTGCGCCTCATCGGCACCGATGGGGACGCGGAGTTCACCCAAGAGCAGCTGGAAGCACTACAGGCGCAGCTGGGCACCGACAAGCCGCTGGTCCAGCAGTACGTCTTCTGGGTATGGGATATGCTGCGCGGCGACCTGGGTCTGTCCATGATCTACGACACGCCGATCATTGACGACATAAAGGACCGGCTCCCGATAACGATAGAGTTGACGTTACTGTCCCTGGCCCTTGCTACGGTCATAGCCGTTCCGCTGGGGGTGATTTCGGCGGTGATGCAGGACTCGCCAGCGGATTACGCATCGAGAATCATCGCCATCTCCGGCGTCGCCATACCAAATTTCTGGCTGGCGATTTTGATAATCATCGTTCTGGTGAATGTCTTTGGCTGGCTGGCTCCGTTGGGGTACAGCGACTTATGGGAAGACCCGCTGAACAACCTGCAACAGCTTATATTTCCTGCTATCGCGCTGGGGTTCTATAACATGGCCTTGATTGCCCGTGTCACCCGCAGCGCCATGCTGGAAGTCTTCCGTGAGGACTACATCAGGACGGCCCGGTCCAAGGGCCTGAACGAGCGCGTGGTCATCATCCGTCACGCGCTGAAAAACGCCTCGCTGCCGGTGCTGACCATCTCTGGATGGCAGATAGGCCGTTTGCTGGCTGGAACTGTGGTAATCGAGCAGATTTTCCTCGTTCCCGGCATGGGTAAACTGCTGATCGACAGCATTTTTGCCCGGGACTTCACGATGATACAGGCCATCGTGATGCTGGTCGCGACGATGGTTCTGCTACTCAACTTGATAGTTGACCTGATGTACGGCTGGCTGGACCCGCGAATCCGTTACGCCTAACCGACTCGGCCGCCACCTGGAGGTGGATACGTGGCAGTTTTCCGCACAGACGAGAGGGTAGATGCCTTGGGCGTGCCTGCGGGTATGCGCACCAAGCCTACCTTCTGGCAGAATCTGGTCAAGTTCGTCAAGGACAAGCCGCTGGGCGCTTTCGGCGGGACGGTTGCAATAGTCCTGATTGTCCTGGCGTTCGCGGCTCCGCTTGTTGCTACCCACGACCCGGAATTGACTGACTACCGGGCGGTGCTGGCGGAACCCAGTTCGGAAATGCTTCTCGGCGGGGATCAGATCGGGCGCGACGTGTTCAGCCGACTGGTGTATGGCACCCGCATCTCCCTCCTGGTTGGTATTTTGAGCGTGCTCTTCGGTGTGACCATTGGTCTCGCTGTGGGCCTGGTAAGCGGTTATTTCGGCGGGGGCGTGGACCTGGTAGTACAACGGCTGATGGACGCCGTGATGGCCTTTCCCGCGTTGATTCTGGCGCTGTCCATCATGGCGGTGATGGGAGCGTCTATCGTGAACGTTATCATCGCACTTGCAGCGGTTTTCGTGCCGGGCGCTGCTCGCACGATAAGATCGCAGGCGCTGAGCATCAAGGAGACGGACTATATCCTTGCCGCCAGGGCGATTGGGGTTACCGACCTGCGGATAATGGTGCGGCACATGGCTCCCAACCTGGCGGCCACATACATTGTGCTGGCGACGATATCGCTGGGGTGGGCCATTGTGGTGGAGGCGTCGCTGAGCTTCCTGGGCGTGGGTGTGCCCCCCAACGTGCCGACCTGGGGCGGGATGCTGACCGGAGCCACCGAATTCGTGGAGACGGCCTGGTGGGTAGCGGTGTTCCCCGGCCTGGCCATCGCGGTCGTGGTGTTCGCCTGGAACCTGCTGGGCGACGCCTTGCGCGACGTCCTGGACCCCAAGCTCCGCGGATCCAACTGACCCGGGCGCGAAGGGCGCGGCCTGACACAGGCGACCGGCAGACTGCCCTGTTCCCCGGCATCGCCATGGCGCTAACCGTCTTGGCCGTTAACCTGTTCGGCGACAAGCTGGACGACCGGCTGCTCCAGATTTAGCGCCGCAGCAACCCGGGCAATGCCTGCCCCGGTTTTCTGGCCCCATAAATAGAGCAGGTTTCAAGCCTGCTCTATTCGCTTGATAACGGCCCAGATTTGGCGTTGACAGCCCCTATACCCGATGCTAATATCCCGTCCAACTTACGCGGCATACAAGTTTCAGGTCGCAGAATATCAGCCATTCAGGAGTTATTAGATAGCAAAGTTGCTGTGAATATTACGAAATTAGTAATCAATGTGTCGTAATTCAACCCCCTTTGCCAGGCCGCATCTTGGGTCATTTTGGAGGTCCAGCCGTGAGGTTCAGAATAATCAGCAATGTCAAGGTGATAATTCCGCTCATTCTGGCCCTGTCTTTGGCCCTGATTGTCGCCTGCGGCAGCGCCGCCGATCCCGAGGACACAACAAGCGATGCGGCGCCCACGTCAGCGCCGGCTCCGCAGGCCACCTCGGCCCCGGCCGCAACGGCGGCTCCGGCGGCGACATCCGCTCCGGCGGCCACGCAGGCCCCGGCTGCTACGACCGCGCCTGCCAGCGGCAGCGCGCCCGCCGCGACGCCTGTGCCCCAGACCGCAGCCACTACCGCGCCGGCTCCGGCAGCGTCGCACACGCCGACCGGTGAACTGCGAGTGGCGATGGCGACTTTCGGCAACGAACGGTGGCTGCCCGGCGCATCGGCGGGCGCAGAGGCCACGGCTTTCCATTCCATCCTTGAGAACCTGCTGACCCGCGACCCGAACACCGGGGACAATATCGGTGAGTTGGCGGAGTCTTGGGAGATCCGGGACGGCGGGCTCGTATGGGAGTTCCGGCTGCGCGAAGGCCCGCAGTGGCACAATGACGAAGGCGCGGTGACCTCCGCCGACGTGCAGTTCTCCTTCGAGCGGTATGCCGCGGAAGACAGCGCCAACGCGCGCGCCGGTGTTTTCCGCAAGATTGGCGGCTATGAGACTCCCGACCCGCAGACCGCCATTGTCAACTTCAATGAGCCGGAGATTCTCTTCGGCGGCGACCTGAATTCGGGCATCCCCGGAACCCAGTACATCTACCCCAAGGACTATATCGAGAGGGTAGGCGACGAAACCGCCGACGTGGAGCCCATCGCGTCCGGCCCTTACAAGCTGGTGAACCACGACCGCGGCGTGCGGATGGACTTCGAGGCGGTGCCGGGCCACTGGAAGCTGACCCCTGCCTTCGCCAACATGAGCTTCCTCAAGACAGTGGAGAACTCCACCCGCGTGGCCCAGCTTCGCGCTGGCACGGTGGACATCATCGGCATCGGGGTGGACTTCGCCAACGAGCTGAAGGCCGGCGGTGTGGAAATCAAGTCCGTACCCGGGTTCGCCACCGTGGGAATAACCCTGGGAGGCCAGTGGGAGGACAAGGAGACCTATGACCCATCGGTGCCCTGGGCACAGCCCGACAAGGACAGGGCCTACAAGGTCCGCAAGGCCCTCGCCCTCGCCATAGACAAGGAAGCCGTGGTGGACGTGGCCCTGGGCGGTCTGGGCCGGGCCAATGTTTCCCTGCCCTTCTACTTCCAGGGCGAGCCCTGGACTCTGTCGGAATTCGAGCCAATAGGATACGACCCCGAAGAGGCAAAGCGTCTTCTGGCGGAAGCCGGACACGACGGATGCTGGGAGTTCACCATCAATCTGGTGCCGTGGCCGGGCCGCGCCTTCCTGCCCGCCGTGGGCGAGGCTGTGGCGACGCAGTGGGAGGCCAATCTCGGCTGTAAGATAACCCGGCGTCCCCTCGACCGGGCGGTGTTCGCCACCGACTTCCGAGAGCGCACGTATCCCGGCGTGGCCGTACCTTACGCCATGCCCTTCGTGGGACGGGAACCCTGGCAGTTGCTGCGGCTCAACTCGCACATAGACGGCCCGGTGATGCTGGCCTATGAGGATCGGACGTTCAGCGACTACCTGGACCAGTTGGGCGCAGAGGCGGACTTTGACAAGCGTATTACTCTGCTCCAGGAAATGGGCCGCCACATGTATTCCTCTCTGCCTCGCATCGAGCTGGCCGAGGTATTCGGCATCTTCGGGGTCGGCGAAGCCGTGAAGACTTGGGAGACCGCCCCCGGCAACGGCTTTATCCACAACACCGCCTACGTCAACCTGAACTGGGCCCCGCCGGGACAGCCGGTGACTTTGGCAGAGTAAATTCGGCAACACCAGAGGGCGCGGGATAAACCTGCGCCCTCCTCAGTATGGACGCTCATAGGAAGGGAAGAAGGGCGGCTTCATGACCCGTTACATCGCGCTACGGTTCCTTCAGGCCATCATCAGCCTGCTGGTGGTGATGACCATCGTGTTCATGCTGTCGCGGCTGTCGGGCGACCCGGTGCAGCTCCTGGCCGACATAAGCGCCAGCGAAGAGCAGATGGAGGCCATCCGCCGCGACCTGGGCCTAGACAAGCCACTGGCGGTGCAGTGGGGCACCTACGTTCGGGATATGTTCGTCTTCGACCTCGGCGAATCGGTGACCAGCCGCCAGCCGGTGCGGGAGCTGATCATGCAGCGTCTGCCCAACACTTTGCAGTTGGGCTTCGCTGCCATGGCTATCAGCATCGTTATCGGATTACCCATCGGTATCTATGCGGCGGTGCATCGCGGTACGCGGTGGGACGGGCTGGCCCGGCTGTTCGCCGTGCTGGGACAGTCCATGCCGTCCTTCTGGCTGGGCGTGCTGCTGATCCTCATCTTCGCCGTGGTATTGGGAGTGCTGCCCCCCGGCGGCAAGGAGAGCGCCACCAGCATCATCCTGCCCGCATTTTCTATGGGATACCTCACTACTGCCGCGATAATGCGCCTCACACGCTCCAGTATGCTGGACGTGCTGAATGCGGAATATATCAAGCTGGCTCGCATCAAAGGCCTGAGCGAGACCAAGGTCATCTGGAAGCACGCGCTGAAGAACTCCCTCATTCCGGTCATCACCTTCTCGGTGGTGCTGTTCACCCTGTTCCTGGGCGCGGCAGTGGTGACGGAAACAGTGTTCGCCTGGCCCGGCCTGGGCAGCCTGATACTGGACGGCGTGCGCACCCGAGACTACCCGCTGATCCAGGGCGGTGTGGTGGTGTTCAGCGCTATATACATCATGGCCAACCTGCTGGTGGACATACTGTACGGGTATCTTGACCCGCGAATCCGGCTGACCTGACCGGCGAGGAGTGAGCCGTGGCCGTAATCGTACTCGAACCGCCTGAACGTAGACCAGGGGACTGGATCGGCTTCACCTATCGCGGGCTGCGCCAGTTGCCGCTGCTGCCAACGGCCATTCTCGTCCTGCTGCTGGTGACAGCCATCTTCGCCAATTTCATTGCTCCCCACTCGCCCACGCGAGGCGAGTTGACGGACAGCCTCCGGCCTCCGGTCTGGATGGGCACAAGCGTGTCTGAAACCAGGACTGTGGTGGAGGGACGCGCCCTCGACTTTGTGACCCAGATCAGCCTCTTCGAGGCCCAGCAGGAAATCGAAGAGGGCAAGGCGCGGGTGGCAGGCGGCGGCGAGTTGGTTCCCGGCGTCGAGCTGGAGTTCCTGCGGGCGGGCGGCACCTGGACGTACATTCTGGGCACCGACCTGCAGGGCCGCGACGTGTTGAGCCGTGTGATTCACGGCACTCGTCCCTCCTTGATCGTGTCCGTCGTTGCCATCCTGGTGGCGGGAAGCATCGGCACCACCATCGGCCTCATCGCAGGGTTCCGCGGCGGGCTGGCCGACGCCATCCTGATGCGCCTGACCGACATTGTGCTGTCCATGCCGCTCATTCTCATCGCGGTGGTAGTAGCTGCCATCACCCAGCCATCGCTACAGAACATCATCATTATTATTGGTCTGCTGCTTTGGCCCCGGTTCGCCCGGCAGGTGCGCGGCGAGGCGCTGGCCCTGAAGCAGCAGGACTTCGTGGCCCGGTCGGTCGTGGCGGGCAGCTCTGGCCTGCGAATCAGCCTGAAGCACATTCTCCCCAACATTGTGCCTTCCCTGCTGGTGATTTCCACGCTGCAAGTGGGCTACGTCATTCTGCTGGAAGGCTCCCTGAGCTTTCTGGGAGTGGGCGTGCCGCCGCCGCAGCCGGCCTGGGGCCTGATGATCGCGGAAGGACGCGGCCTGCTTCAGACGGCCTGGTGGACAGCGCTGTTCCCCGGAATCGCCATGGCGCTGACGGTGCTCTCCGTCAACCTGTTCGGCGACTGGCTGCGCGACAAGCTGGACCCACGTCTGCGCCAGATTTAGCCGCTGGCCCCACATTACGCTATACTTTGCAAGGCGCAGGGAACGGCGGAAAATGCCTTGCATAATCGGATTTCGTAATGCTATCAGGCGTTGATTATTAGTCTTGAATCAGTATTGACAACGGTCTATGCAACGGCTTAAATATTTGTGTGAGTAAAGGGCAAGCGGCCATGTGCCTTCGCTTGCCCGTTGTTCGATTGCCGGGCATCCCCCGTCCGGAGGAGCACGTCACCCAGATACGGACAATACGGCCACGAAAGGCCAAGACTCGAACGAAGGGAAAAGGAGGAATGGATGACGCAGAACGCAGTTTCACAGGAAGAAATCGCCTTGATGGCGCACCTGTTGCGGCGGGCGGGCTTCGGAGCCAGCCGCGACGAGATTGAAGCCAGGGCGCAACAGGGCTATGACTCGGTGGTTGAAGAGTTGCTCAACCCTGCCGATGACCCCGGCATTGATGAAGACCTGATGTATCGCGCCTATCCGTCGTATTTCGACAAGGCCGCTATCGAGACGGGTCAGACCGAAATCGTCTACCGGATGATCAACAACAAGCACCAGCTCAAGGAAAAGATGGCCCTCTTCTGGCACACCATTCTCTGCGCTGGCGACAATAAGGTGGACAACGCCCGCACCACCTCCATGCAGTACGACACCTTCCGCGAGAAGGGCATGGGCAACTTCAAGGAGCTGCTGCTTTGGCTGTCCACCGACCCGGCGATGCTGTACTACCTGGACAACATCGAGAGCCACAAGACCGCGGTCAACGAGAACTATGGCCGTGAGCTGCTGGAGCTGTTCTCCCTGGGCGTCGGCATGGACCAAGAGTTCAACTACACCGAGGACGACGTCAAGGCCTGCGCCCGCGCCTTCACCGGCTGGAACCTCGCCCCGACGATCCCGGTTTTCCCCTATGGCCGCACCCCCTTCGAGTTCCGCTTCGACCCCGCCGACCACGACTACGGCGAAAAGACCTTCCTGGGCGAGACCGGCAACTGGAACGGAGATGAAGTCGTTGACATCATCTGCAAGCAGCCCGCCGCCGCCCGGTTCGTCGCCCGCAAGCTGTACGACTTCTTCGTCGCCGACGAGCCGCCGGTTCCGGCCTGGCGCCTGTCCGAGCCGCGGGATATGGCCGCTATCGAAGCCCTGGAAAAGGCTTACTTCGACTCCGGCTACGAGATCAGCGCAATGCTGCGGGTGCTGTTCACCAGCGACTTCTTCAAGGCCGAGGGGGTGCGCTACGCCAAAGTGAAGAGCCCGGCCGACGTGGTCATCGGCACCATGCGCATGGCGCAGGACCACACCGAGCCCAAGCCCGGCCTGTTCTTCGTGGCGATGGAGCCGAAGTACATGGGCATGGACCTGCTGAACCCGCCCACCGTCGAAGGCTGGCACATGGGCCGCGAGTGGATCAACAGCGGGAGCCTGATCGACCGCATCAACTTCGCTTCCAAGGTGCTGGGCGACACCAGCCTGCCGGGCATCCAGTCCATGGTCAACCGGCTGATGGCCCAGGGCGAGAACCTGACCGCCGAGCAGATGGTTGACGGCTGTCTCGACCTGGTCGGCCCGCTGACCATCTCCGACGAGACCCGCACGGAACTGGTGGGCCATGTGGCCCAGGGCGGCGATTTGCGCCACAGCACCCAAGAGGAGCAGGCCGACTTCGCCCGCCGCGCCGGCGAGACCTTCCAGATGATCGCCACCACCTCGGAGTTCCAGTTCGGCTAGGCCAAGATTCATACCACCGCCGTTCGTCCTGTACTAAGGAACGGGGCGAACGGCCAGCAGATATAGATCGCAAACGAAACGGAGGAATAGCGATGGTATCCACCAGCAAGGATCCGGTCCTGGCTGTAGTCTCTCTGTCCGGCGGGAACGACGGGATGAACACGGTGATTCCCTACAGCAACCCCCGCTACCGGGACTATCGCCCGACCCTGGGTATCCCCGAAGAGATGATTGTCCCCCTGAACGACACCCTCGGCCTGCACCCGTCTATGGCTCCTCTGAAGAAGTACTGGGACGAAGGCAAGCTGGCCATCATCCAGGGCATCGGCTACCCCAACGGCAGCCTGTCGCACTTCCGCTCCATGGACATCTGGGCCACCTGTGAGCCGGTGGAACTGGGCGTGGAAGGCTGGCTGGGCCGCTTGGTCAAGGAGCTGGACCCCAACAAGGAAAACGTGCTGACCGGCGTCAACTTCGGTCGCGGCCTGCCTCGCGCGCTTGCCATGGAGGGCGTCCCTGTCGCCTCCGTCGGTGACCTGAACAGCTACGGCCTGCTCACCGAGCTGGAGCGGGAAGAGCAGCGGAACGAGGCTCTCGACCTCTTTGGCCGGATGTATGGCCCGGCCATCGGACGCGGCGCGGTGGAAGACTTCATCCGCAGCACCGGCGTCGAGGCCATGATGGGCGCTGACATCCTGGGCACTGCCCCCGGAATGTACCGGGGCGAGGAAGAGTACCTGCTGGGCAACATCGGCGGCTATATGCGCGATATGGTCCAGGTGCACAACGCCAACCTGGGAACCCGCGTGTTCTTCACCACGGCTCCCTACAACATCTTCGACACCCATGCCAACCAGGCCGTCGGCCAGTCCAACCTGCTGAACGACGTGGCCCGCAACGTTGACTCCTTCATGTCTGACCTGCGCCACCACGACATCAGCGACAACGTCGTAACGCTGCTCTACTCCGAGTTCGGACGCCGCGCCATGGACAACGGCTCCGGCACCGACCACGGCACCGGCGGCGTGGCCTTCGTCATCGGCGAACAGGTCAAGGGCGGCCTCTACGGCGAGTACCCCTCCCTGGAGCCTGGAGACCTGGAAGACGGCGGCAACCTGCTGCACAACAACGACTTCCGCTCGACCTACGCCACCCTGCTGGAGAACTGGATGGGCATGGATTCCAAGCCCATCGTCGGCGGCACCTGGGAGAAGCACAGCTTCATCTAACCCGCCCTCCGGGTCCTGCCCGGCCAGTTGAAGCAGGAAAAAGAAAATGTGCCGGATCGCGGGCGGATGTCTGCCTGCGTTCCGGCAGGTTCAAGTGAGAGTACCTATATGCCAGAAGATTTTGAGGAAACCCAAGAAGAAGGGCGCGGCATCATCCAGTTCATTCTGGGAATCGTCAGGGCTGTGGTATCCGCCATCAGGTCTGTGGTAACCGGCGCGGTGGACGCGGTGAGAGGCGTCATCGCTTCTCTTATGGAGTGGCTGGTCAACGCCATCAGTTCCCTCGCCCAGCAGGTCATCACCCGCATAGCCACCGACGTGTAAGGCGCGGGGGTTGACGCCCTCATAACCGAATCAACAAGGAGGCAAGCCGTGGCAAGTGTATTTCTCGGCATCAACGACCGGACGTACACCTACAAGTGGGTCGCCGGTCGCTCCGAGTTCCAAGGCACCGGGTTCCGCAACCCGATGGATTTCGCCTTCGGGCCGGACAAGGCGATGTACGTCGTGAACCGCTCCTACGAGTCCCGCTCCGACGGCACTCGCATCAACCTGTTCTACCTGGACGATGACGGCGCAGAGCAGTACGTAACCGAATTCGGCGGATACGGCGAGGGCCCCGGCCAGTTCATCTGGCCCATGTCCATCGCCCTGGACGACGAGACCAACGTCTACGTGTCCGACGAGTACCTGCATCGCATCACCATCTTTGACAAGGACGGCAACTACGTCAGCCACTGGGGCGCTCACGGCTCCGGCGACGGCGAGTTGGACCGGCCGGCGGGCCTGGCCATCCGCGACGGTGTGCTGTACGTGGTTGACAGCCGCAACAACCGCGTCCAGAAGTTCACCCTGGACGGACAGTACATATCCCAGTTCGGCAGCTTCGGCAGCGGGCCGGGCGAGTTGAACACCCCCTGGGGCATCGGTCTGGACAAGGAAGGCAACGTCTTCGTGGCCGACTGGCGAAACGACCGCATCCAGTCCTTCACCAGCGATGGTGAGTGGTTGCAGAGCATCGGGCAGCCGGGCACCGGCGGAGACGCCTCCATCGCCCGCGAGCATGGCGGCATCCGCCTGGTCAGCCAGCCCGTGGGCCTCTTCAACCGCCCGACCGGCGTGTGCGTGGACAAGGACGGCGACGTCTACGTGGCCGACTGGCTCAACAACCGGGTGCAGGTGCTGACCCCGGAGGGCCGGTTCATCACCGAGTTCACCGGCGACGCCGCCCTTTCCAAGCTGGGGGTCCAGAAGATTGAGTCCAACCCCGACATGATCCGCCAGCGCAACGGCGTCCGCGACTTCACCCCCGAGAAGGTCCTGTGGGCTCCCGTGGCGGTGAAGGTGGACGACGAAGGCAACGTCTACATCGCCGACACCACCCGCCACCGCTTCCAGGTCTACCAGAAGAACACCGAACCGGTGCTGGTCTAGGAAGCAAGTCCCTCTCCCTCCGGTAGAGGGCTAGGGTGAGGGAGAAATCCCTCTCCCGCCACACCGCTAATCCGTAGGGGCGGGTTTGAAACCCGCCCCTGCGTCCGTCACTCTGAAAACCCCCCCGACTGGGGTTGGTGTTCACGGGGTGCATAGGGCGGGGAACTCCCGCGGGCCGCAGGGCC
>VXOI01000119.1 GCA_009840175.1 Chloroflexota bacterium
CCACAATACACCAGCCACACCGGAGGGCGCGATGACGCGGGCACTGATCATCCGGCATCACGAGGCGGAAACAATGGGCAGCAACTTTCAGGCGATCTTGGAAGGGCGCGGGTTCGAGCTAGTCCCCTGCAACATCTTCGAGTCCGTACCCCAATATGATCGCTTCAACCCGCCCCCGTTGGATGACGTGGACCTGATCATGGCCTTTGGCGGGCCGATGTCAGTGAACGACGACCTGCCTGCCCTGCACCGGGAGCGGACATACCTGCGAGAGGCCCTGCAAGACGGCAAGCCCGTGTTCGGCGTCTGCCTGGGGGCACAGATGATGTCCACTGCGCTGGGCGGCACGGTGGAGCCCAGCGGCGGCTACCAATTCGGGCTGCGCAAGATTCACGTTACATCCGACGGAGACGCCGACCCGGTGTTCGGCGCAATCACTACCCCCATCGTTCCAACGCTACACGGCGAATGCTTCACCATACCTGGCGGCGCGACCAAGCTGGCCGAGGGAGACATCCTGCTGCGTGATGGGCGCTACCGCCGTATCAACATGGCTTTCCGGTACGGTTCATCCTACGCCTTCCAGTTCGAGCCGCAACTGACGCTGGAGGAACTGCGGGTGTGGGATCGCGTTTTCGCGGGTGATTACGAGCTTATAGGCAGCGCTTTCAGCCCCAAAGAGGAATCAGCCCGAAACCTGCGGGAGTTTGCCAAGTTCGCGCCGGAACATCAGCGGCAAATGACCGCTTTGCTCGAGGCATTTCTGGCTAATGCGGAGCTGGAGTGAGGATTTTCCAGTGCACACATATATGTACTTTATTTTACGAAAACATGTTTCTTTGTAACGATATTCGCAATTTTGCGCTAGATAATTGCGGTTGACAACCCGAAAATCGCACAACTAAAATTCGCCAACCTGTTCAGGCAGGGAATCGTGTCAGATTCTCGGAGGATTTCTAATGAAGAAACTGGTTGGCCTGCCCTTACTGTTAGTTCTGTCCCTGGTATTCACTCTGACGTTGGCGGCAGCTTGCGGTAGCGCCGCCGAGTCTCCGACGGAAGCGCCTGCACCAACTGCCGCGCCCCAACCCACCGCCGCGCCAACGGCGATGCCGGAGCCTACGGCAACTCCGGCAGAGCAAATGGAAGAAAAGTCCATGTCCGCCGATGAGGAACTCGTGGCTTATGCTGCTAGTGTGGCGGGCGGTCCCGGAGCGATTTACGTCGGCGATCTGAACCAGTTGACCGGTCCGGCTCCGGAAGTTTCGCTGGGGGGCATTGACGAAGAAGGCAAACCCGACGGCAGCGTTCCCCTCGAATCCCTGGAGCGCCATCTGCGGATTTACGAGTCCGACTACTATCACGCCCTGCTGCACAAGGCGAAACTGCTTGATCCCACGCCTTTGACTTCCAGCGGAGAGGAGTTCGAGTTCCAGTACGCCTGCACCAACCGGGCCCTGCTGCCCTGCAAGCTGATGGAGTTCTTCCTGATTCCCAACGTGGCGGAGCGCACGAATGACCAGCTGATTATCAACCTGACTTCCTTCCCTGAACTGGGCATTTCCGGCGCAGACAACATGACCTTAATCCGGGACGGCACTCTGGACATCGCGGAGATTTACACTGGCTACGTCGCTGGCGAAGTCCCGGCCTTGGAAATTCAGAGCTTGTGGGGCATGTTCAAAGACCACAAGGCCCAGTACGACGCCACAACCGTCCTGACTCCTGACCTCGAGCAGATGATCGCCGATGAAAGCGGCGGCTCTCCAATAATCACCCACAACTGGTACGTGGGCATTGACCAGTTCTTCTTCTGTAGCGAAGCGCTGACGACCCCGGAGGACTTCAAGGGCAAGAAGACCCGCAGCCACGGCGCAGCCATTTCCGACTGGATCAACGGGATGGGCGCCGAAGCCCAGTTCGTGGCGTTCGCTGAGGTGTACACGGCGCTGGAGCGCGGAATCCTGGACTGCGGCGTGACTGGCGCAGACCCGGCCTACGGCCAGCGCTGGTACGAAGTGACCACTCATATGAACGGCTTCCTGGTAAGCCTGTTCAATGACAACGTGGTGATGAACGCCGGGAATTTCGACAAGCTGCCCCCGGACATCCAGGCCATTCTCATCGAGGAGGGCGCCAAGCATGAGCTGGAGGCCCTGCGCCTGGCGGCCATCCAGAACGAAGTGGGCGTCAAGAAAAACGAACTGGCAGGTCTGGAAAAGGTGCTGTTCTCCGAAGAGCTTCAGGCGCTCAGCGACCAGGCTGTGTTGAACAATGTTGTCCCAGGCTGGATCAACCGCGTGGGCGATATGAACGATCCCATCTTCGACATATTCAACGAGAAGATCACTCCCATCGTTGGCATCCGCATCGAGGAAGATGGCACGGTGGTGAAGATCAATTAGCCGCACTGCCCTCAATTGCGCAACGGGTTCAGCAAATTGCCAGGGCAAACAAACATTGAAGGCCCCAGCGTTCTTGCGCCGGGGCCTTTTATCGGCGCCTTCACGCGAATCTACGCCCGCCCCGCCGGGTGTATACCGCCGGGGCGGATTATGGGTTACTATTTGGGGGCTAGGACTACTCCAATGCCCCGGACATTCGGACTGGTATGAGTTTAAGACTAATAGGACGACACCGGGGATAATTTAAGCCTCGGGGTGGATTAGATGACTACTACTGCCGATACCGACACAACCGGAGTTCTAATTGCCATAGACTGGGAGAACATACGGCGCGGCGCGCAAATGTACCAGCAGACCGTCACACCGAGAGCCTTGTGCGATGCAATGAAGAGCGTGGGAGAGGTGTTCGGAGAAGTTCGCGGGGGCAAGGCGTTTGGCGACTGGAGCCTGCGGCGGGAGGATGGAGCCTCCTTCAGCATGGCTGGCATTGAGCCGTACAACGCCCCCCGCACCATGGCCGGCAAAGACCGTACCGATCCGTCAATCATCCTGGAAGTCTATGATTGGATACGGGACAGGGAGGACTGCCAGTGGATCATCCTGGGTTCCGGCGACTCGGATTATCAGGCTCTGGTGGAACGCGCTAAAAATAACGGCCGCCGCATCATCGTCTGCGCCTTCAGCCAGTCGGTAGCCCGGGATATGCTGGCCGTCGCTCCACTGTTTCCATTGGAAGCAGAGTTGGGCTTCCGCTTGCCGGAACACGGAACGCTCCCCAGCCCGGCGGAAACGCAGCAGCAGTCGCAGGACGTTTTGCAGACCTTCGTCCGGCAGATGGACCGGCTGGAAAGCTCCCTCAACTTCGTGGGATACAACAAGCTCTGCACTCAGTGGATGCTGGACTGGGGCATCGCCTCCACCGAGTACGAATGCTACCGGCTGATAGACCAGTGGCTGTATGACGAGATTGTGGAGCGGCACGACGTAGCCAACCCTAACAACCCGGCCTTTCCAACCTCGGCGATACGGCTGATCCGTTCCAATGACCATGTCCGGGACCTGCTGGGCTTCAGCACAACCAGGGTCAGCAACCCGGTTGTGGTGTAGCTCACCCCAACCCTTCAGCCCTGAGCCTCTCGAAGCATCCTTAGCCTGTCGAAGGATGAACGGCTGGGCAGCCATCGCCGTTAATCGTCCGTCAATGGCGTAGGGAGACAGCGTGCCGAATACCGAGCCAATCCTGAAAGTCCGAGACGTGGTAAAGGACTTCGGAGGACTGCGGGCCGTTGATCACTGTACGCTGGACGTCTATCCCGGCCAGATTACCGGGCTCATCGGCCCTAACGGAGCGGGCAAGACAACGCTGTTCAACCTCATTTCCGGCGCGCTGCAACCCACCAGCGGCCGGATTTTCTTTGAGGGACGCAGGTCAGGCCATTTGACGGACATTACGGGGATGGCCATGCACCAGACCTTTGACCTGGGCTTGGTGCGAACCTTTCAGATTCCCCGGGAAATGAAGCTGATGACGGTGCTGGAAAACCTGATGCTGGTTCCCGCCGGGCAGTCGGGGGAACGCATCTGGGCTTCATGGTTCATGCCGTGGCGGGTGGCTCGTCAGGAGCGGGAAATCGAGGCCCGCGCCCTGGAGGCTCTGGAATTCGTGAGGCTGTCCCATCTGGCCGACGAACTGGCGGCCAACATTTCCACCGGCCAGAAGAAGCTGCTGGAACTGGCCCGCACCCTGATGAGCGAGCCGAAGCTGGTACTGCTGGACGAACCCACCGCAGGCGTCAACCGCACGCTGATGTCGCAGCTTTCCCTAAGCATTCATCTTGCCAGCGCCGAGCGGGGCGTCACCTTTCTGATTATAGACCATGACATGGACGTGCTGATGTCTCTCTGCGACCCGGTTATCGTCATGGCCAACGGCGCGGTCATCTCACAGGGCACGCCGACAGAGGTACAGGCAGACCCGCAGGTCATCGAAGCCTATCTCGGAGGCCGCAAACTTGGCGTTGCTTGAAGCCGCCGACGTTGTGGCCGGCTACGGGGAGACCGACATACTCCACGGGGTTTCCATCACCGTGGACGACGGCGAAATCGTCACCATCATCGGCCCCAACGGCTGCGGCAAATCCACCTTGATGAAGACCCTCGCGGGGCTGGTGAAGGTCCGGTCGGGCGCCATTCGATTCCAGGAGGAGGACATCTCCGGGGCGCCGCCGGAGAGAGTGGTGGGCAAGGGTTTATGTTACGTGCCGCAGTCGGCCAACATCTTCGCCTCTCTCTCTATCCGGGAAAACCTGGAGATGGGCGCTTTCCTGCGAAAGGACGATTACCGGGGCCGCATCAACGATATGTTCGACCTGTTCCCTGACCTGGCCCAATCTCCAGGACGCCAGGCTCATACTCTCTCGGGCGGGCAACGCCAGATGCTGGCCATCGCCCGCGCCCTGATGCTGGACCCATCCTTGCTGTTGCTGGACGAACCTTCCGCCGGCCTGTCCCCGGCTATGCTTAATCTGGTGTTCGAGCGCATAGTGGACATCAACGCCACCGGAGTCGCCATGCTGCTGGTTGAGCACAATGCCCGGGAGGCGCTGGGAATGTCCAGCCGCGGGTACGTGCTGGTCAATGGCGAGAACCGGCTGGAGGACTCCGGCCCGGAACTGCTCAACAACCCGGAAATCTCCCGTCTCTACCTGGGCGGAAGATAAGGACGCCCTATCCCCACCCTAACCCTCCCCCAGAGGGAGAGGGAATTAAGTAATGACCGCTCAATGGCGCAACATAACCCGAAGCCTGCCACGCCTGCCCCAGTGGTGGACGCCCCTTCACACCACGGCGGCCATCGTCATTATTGTTCTGGTGCTGGGAATCCTGCCTGTCTTCAAGATGGGGCTGGTGGTCAACGGCGTCTTCCTGGGCGGAATCATCGCCCTGGGCGCCATCGGGCTGTCGCTGGTTTTCGGCATCCTGAAGTTCGCCAACATCGCCCACGGCGACTACATGATTACCGGCGCTTATGTGGCCTTCTTCTTCATAGACAGCTTTCTGCCTCTGCTGGGTATCGAAGGCCAGGGGCTGGGGCCTTTCACCTTTGGCTACCCCCTGCTGATTGCGCTGCCATTCGGGGCGGCGGCCGGGGCGTTGACGGCCATTGTCCTGGACGTCTTGATATACCGGCGGCTGCGCGAGCGGGGGGCCAACGCCGCCGTGCTGGCCATGACCTCGCTGGGGCTGGCGATAGCCCTTCGCGGACTGGTGCAAATCATCTGGGGCGTACAGGTGTTGGGCTATCCGCGCGAGTCGCGCCAGGTCTTTCACCTGCCGTTGGACGTGCGGATTCCACCCGACAGCATATTCGTCGCCGCCGTCGCCATCATGCTGGTGGTCTCGGTGTACCTGCTGCTCACCCGGACCAAGATGGGCAAGGCCATGCGGGCCACCGCCGACAACCCGGATCTGGCGCTGGTGACCGGCATCAATACCCAGCGGGTCATCTGGACCACCTGGGCTATCGGAGGGGGGTTGGCGGCCATCGCCGGAGTGTTGCTGGCGGTATCCCAGGCGCAGTTGATTCCGTTTATGGGATGGAAGTTCCTGATACCATTGTTCGCGGCTGTGATCCTGGGCGGCATCGGCAACCCTTACGGCGCACTGGTCGGCGCTTTCATCATCGGCGTGGTATCTGAAGTATCCACCCAATGGATCAATCCCAGCTACAAGCCGGCAGTGGCCTTCGCAATTATGATCGTGATGCTGCTGTTCCGGCCCAGGGGCCTGTTCGGAGGCTCCGGCTAGGCCGGAAGGCGTCGTATTATGGAATTTGCGGGCGTGCTGGACTACGCCATAGGCTTCGTAGTCATGGCGGGCATCTATTCGGTGATGGCCCTGGGCCTGAACGTGCAGTGGGGCTTTACCGGGCTGTTCAACATCGGCATTGCCGGATTCTTCGCGCTGGGCGCCTACACCTCGGCCCTGCTGACCGGCCCGCCACCCCAGGGACAGTTCGAGGACTACGTTTTCGGCGGGGACTGGGCGCAGACCGCCGGCCTGGCCCTGGGTATTGACCTGTGGTTTTTCCTCGGCATTGCTGCGGCGATGCTGGTCTGCGCGGGGGTTGCGCTGGTAATCGGCTATGTCACCCTGCGGCTCAACGAGGACTATCTGGCCATCGCAACGCTGGGCATCGCAGAGAGCGTCCGGCTGTTCTTCCTCAACGAGAAGTGGGCCGCCAACGGCTCCCGCGGCCTGTACAACATACCCCAGTTCCTGGAGGGCTTAATAGCACCAGACAAGTACGACTACCTGTACGTGGTGGTGGTTCTGGGGGTATTGGCGGTGCTGTTCCTGGCAGTTCACCAGGCGGTCCACTCGCCCTGGGGCCGGGTGCTGCGGGCGATACGGGAGGATGAACTGGCGACGGAGGCCAGCGGTAAGGACGTATCCAAATTCAAGCTGCAAGCCTTCATCCTGGGGGCGGTGATAATGGGCATCGGCGGCGCGTTGTACGCTCATAATATCCGGTTCCTGTCTCCGCAGACCTTCGATCCTCTGCTGGCGACCTTCATCATCTGGGCCATGCTGATGGTCGGAGGCTCGGGCAACAACGTGGGCGCGGTACTGGGGGCCTTCGTCGTCTGGGGCATCTGGACCGGAACCCAATTCATGCCAGGTGTCTTCAAAGACCCCAACTTCCGGTTCTTTATGATTGGCGCGCTCATCGTAGGGGTGATGCTGCTGCGGCCCGGCGGCATCCTGGGCGAATCCCGCCGCACTTCCCGCGCTGCCGCCCCGCGCCCAACGGAACCCGAAGCTGCCGAAAGCGGTTCACCCCCACCCTAACCCTCCCTCTTTCGACGCCTGATGCAATTTACCAGCCCGCAGTTCAACGATCATGTCCCGGCGCACTTACCCGTCATTCCGACTTTCGCCGGAATGACGATAATTTGCATCAAACGTCTTGAGGAAGAGGGAGAATATCGAAAGGGCAACCCGTTGCTACGGGCTGCCCTTCTTTATCGCAAGGCAACGGCGCGGGATAATCGGGGGTGGCGCTAAGGCGTAATGTACTCGCCGGTGCTGACGATTTCGCCGCCCGATACCTGCCAGATTTCGATGCTGCCGAAGACGTCACCGTTCTCGTCTATATCCACATTGCCGGCGGTGCCTTCGTAGTTGATGTCCTGCCCATCAGCTATCAGTTGCATGGCGCGGGCTATGCCGTCGCGTCCGGGACCAACCACCTCGCCGGGGGAGTTAGCGACGTCGCGCAGGGCGTCGCGGATGGCCGCGGCGTCGGTGGTGGTGCCGGCTTTGGCCGCTGCCAGCGCGACCAGCACCGCCGCGTCATAGTGTTCGCCCATGAAGGGATGGGAAGGCGGGAACCCGTAAGCGGCGGTGTAGGCATCCTCGAAGGCGCTCTTTTCAGCCCGGTCCGGGCCGCCCTGCACCGTTCCCAGGGTGCCCTCAAGGTCGTCCCAGCCGTTAATGGCCTCAATCCACTCCGGGCCTTTCACGCCGTCAACGAACAGGAATGTATCCGCGTATCCACCCTCCAGGGACTCGCGGATGTAGACCTGGGCCTGCCCGGTGTAGCTTATGGTGACCAGCACGTCCGGGTCGCCATCGGTGGCTTTTTCCAGTTCCGAGTTGTAGGTTGGCTGAGTGTCTTCATGAGGAACCCGGTTCATAACCTCGCCGCCCAGTGCGGTATAGCTCTTTTCAAACTGGTCAGCCAGCCCCTCGCCGTAGGCGTTGTTTATGTACATTATCCCGGAGGTCTCGTAGCCCTCCCTCCAGGCCAATTCAGCCAGTACCACGCCCTGTGCGGCGTCGGAAACTGCGGTTCGGAAAACCCAGTCGTTATCGTCCAAGGTGGTGATGGCCGGAGCGGTGGATGCGCCGCTGATGATAATCCGCCCGTTGGGGATTACCACGGCCTCGGCAGCGGCGATGGTCACGCCACTGGACAGCGCCCCGACGATAGCCACGGCGTTCTCCACGTCTATCAGGGCCCGGGCGGCGTCCACGCCCTGCACCGGATTGACCCCCGTATCCCGGCTGATGATAACCATAGAACCGCCCTGGATGCCCCCAGCAGCGTTTACGTGGTCCGCGGCCAAGGCAACGCTGTTGCGAAGCGGCGGCCCGAACTCAGCCAGAGAGCCCGTGAAGGAGTTCAGGTTGCCCACCACCAGCGGCGGCAACTGCTCCATTGCCACTTCTTCGGTGACCACCTTGGTCACTTCGACTTCTTCAGTTACTATCTGTGTCACTGGAACCCGTTCGGTCACCACCTTGGTGACTTCGACTTCTTCGGTTACTACCTTGGTGACTTCGACTTCCTCTGTCACTACCACCGTTTGCGGCACTTCCTGGGGCACTATCACGGTGACAGGGACTTCCTGAGGTTGACTGTCGCCGCAGGCTGCCGCCAAGGACATGACGATAAGTAGTGCTAGGAATGGCGCAAGTACTCTTACGCTTTTGAGTTGGATCACGGTTCCACCTTCCTCAAAAGTATAGTCCGGACGTCTTCCCAAGTAACGGATGCAACGGATTTCGTCCCACGTTCATAATCATATCATAGAGTTCAAATCACCCACGGCCTTCACCCGAACCAACGTGGCATTGCTGGGCACGTAGGACAGGGGCACCTCGTCAATCTCCACCACCTCCACCGTGGCAGGGTCAGCCCCGGCGGCCACGGCCCGCTGGACGGCGGCGGCGGAGCAGTCGGCGATGGCCTCCTCCCTGCCGGCCTGCTCCAGCGAATAGACCCGCTCCACTTGCCCACCCACCTGCGCGATGGCCGCTCCGATGGCGTTGGCAACGTCGGCGTGTCGGGGACGCAACACCTGTGACGCTCCGGCCAGCTCGTCATCCAGCAGGATGCTGCCCCCGCCCACCAACACCACGGGAGCGTCACCACCGCTCAACTTCACCCGGTCTATTGCCGTTTCCACCCGGTGTCGTATTTCAGCCATAGCCGAATCCACCAACGGGCGCTCCAACCCTTCAACCAAGGCCGGGTCGCCTAACCCGGCGCGCCCATCGGCCACGGCCAAATCTGTAGTCGTCAGCGTACCGCCGCCGAACACCAACGCCCGTTCCGTCAAACGGTAGCCCACGCTTTCAGGGCCGATGCGGAAGGGTACCGGCTCCACTGCGGTCCCGCCTCCCAGCGGTATGGACACCATATCGGGCATACGGAAATTGGTGCGGACACCGGCTAGCTGGATGGCTACCGCCGCTTCCCGAGGGAATCCCTTGACCAGCGCGCCCACATCCGTCGAGGTGCCGCCCACGTCCACCACGATGCCATCGCGAACGCCCGAAAGCCAGGCCGCGCCGCGCATACTGTTGGTGGGGCCGGAAGAGATGGTGAGGACTGGGAAGCGGGAGGCAAACTCCGTGTCCATCAGAGTCCCGTCATTCTGGCTCATATAGAGCGGGGCGGTGATGCCCAGCGATTCCAGTGCTTCCCCGATGCCCCGGATGGTGAGGGCGGCTATATCCCCCAGGCAGGCGTTGAGGGTTGCGGCGTTCTCCCGTTCCAGCAGTCCCATGCGCCCGTTTTCGTGGGACAGGCACAGCCGCATATCCGGCGTTTCTTCCCGAATGATGGCGGCGGCTTCGGTCTCGTGGACCGGATTCACCAACGAGAACACACCGGAAAGCGCCACGGCCCGCACGCCTTGATCCCGCAAATCGCGGACTGTGTTCCTCAACTCCTCCCTATCGAGGGGAGAAATCTCCCGCCCGTCGAACTCATGCCCACCGCCTACCATGTAGGTGAAGCCGCCGATAGCGTCTTTGAGTTCAGCAGGCCAATCCACCAGGGGCGGAAGTAGCTGCGTGGCGGGCAGGGACAGCCGGATTACTGCCGTGGGGGACAGGTTGCGCCGCTCCAGCAGGGCGTTGGTGAAGTGGGTGGTTCCCACCATTACGGCGTCAACCTGTACGCCTCTCGGATTCTGCGCCAGCAGCTCGGCGATAGCGGCGACGATGCCTGAAGTTACGTCGGCGGTAGTGGGCGCCTTGGCGGCCCCCATGAGTTGCGACCCGTCCATCAGAACGGCGTCAGTATTGGTGCCGCCAACGTCAACGCCAATGAACATGGAGGGGGCGCCCTCACCCTAACCCTCTCCCGGAGGGAGAGGGGACATGAGGGGAATGTAGTCAGTATCATAGCCAAAGGCCCTGGGCCCGGCGACGGCGAGGCCCTCGGGGGTGGCCCACAGCGCCGGGGCAGGGAAGCCGAAGATGGTCACCCGCAGCCCATAGCGCATCAGCTCGGTGGTAACAGGTTCGCCGACGTCTGTGGCTACGGAGCAAATCAGGTCCGGCACGGTGCAAACCGTTTCGCCGTTGCGCTTGGCGATGAGGTTCTCGTTCTGGAACTCGATGAACATCTGCTCGCCGGAATAGTCGTCCAGACCTTCGATAGTGAGTGTCCCCCGGGCGAACCCGGCGGTGGTGCGCCGTTGGAGGTCGGTCACCTTGCCGCTGAAGAGAATCCGGCCGGGACAGGTGTCCAGAATCGCGTCCAGCGGGTCATGACCGATAGTGCGAGCATCCTTCACGGCATCGCCCAGGCGGCGGGCGAGGGACAGGGTGTTGGGAACGGCGGTGCGGCGCACCTGCTCGGCTGTCATGGGGGCCACGGCGTAGCAGGCGACGCAGCCCATCTGCACCGTCAGAGAGCGAGCCAGCCGTTCCGCCCAAACAGGACTGATAGTCTCGCGGATAACGACGGAGTTACCCTTCTCGTCGGCTATGGCCATGGGGCAGCAAGGCACGCCGTAGACGAAAAAGGTCTTCATCTGAAACTCAGGGAAGGCCCGGCCCATGCCGTCGGCGTCCACCACCGGCAGTCCGGCCATGGCAGCAGGAATCAGCGGCTCCACCGAGTTACTGCCGCCGATTTCGTTGGATATGAGCGCGGTGGCTTTCTCGCCGGTGAAGTCTTCGATGGCGCGCAGGGCGTGATACGACTGGAGGTCGCGCACCTTCTCAATGCCTACGGTGGGCGCACCGATGCCTCCGACGCAGACCACGCGGGCATCATCCGGCAGCTCCTCCGGGGCCAGCACGGTGACCGGGCCCCACTGCCGGATGGCCTGCCTCGCCCGCAACTGTCCGATATACGGGTTGCCACCGCCACCGGTGCCGAGAATCCCGGCGCCGATGGCGATGGAGTCCAACACATCCTCAGTTGCTTGCCACAAACCGCAACCGTCCGCCCTAGTCGTCGGCTGCGGCGACGGGTTCTTCCAGCTTGCGCGGGAACTCGTTTCCGAACAGGCCCTTTTCGGGATGGCGCTCCCACTGTTCCTTAGGCAGTTCGTAGTAGACCTCAATTTCGTTGTCGTCGGGATCCAGGAAGTACACACCCATAGAGATGCCATGGTCGCCGGGGCGGACGATGCGGACATCGTTCTCGATCAGCCGGTCGTAGAGTTCCTGCAAGTCCTCGAAGGTCTCCATTTGCCAAGCCATGTGCGCCTGCCCGATGATGGAGTGGTCCGGCCCGGCGGCGTCCATGCCGATGGCGCGAATGGCCAGCTCGTGGGACTTCTCGGTGTTGGCCGACATGAACACCGTTCCGCTGGGGCTGCGCTCCATGATGGTCAGACCCATGACGCGGGTATAGAAGTCCACGGAGCGGTCAATATCCCGCACCCGCATTACCAGGTGTCCGAGGCTCTTTGGCGTGTATGACATTTCGCTTCCTCCCTTAAAGCAAGTTCCCTCTCCCCCTGGGAGAGGATTAGGGTGAGGGCGTCCCTATTACGGCCAGTCTTCGTCTGCCAGAAACTCCCTCACCTTCTGCTTGAACGGCGCCTTGTCGTAGTTCTGGAACAGCGTTATGGAGTTTCGCACCGGGTTGCCGCCGAACATCCGCTCATAGAGCACCTGCCGCCCGCTGAACGCGCTGCACGATACGTCCCAGGCCAAGTGGAACAGCTTGGCCCGGTCGCGGGCATCGGTGGAGTCGGTGGCGAAGTATTGCTCGATTTCCGGCCCGATGCCCGACTCGAAGTCCGCCTCGGCCGGCAGGGCCATCAGGCCGCCAGTGCCCAGAAGCTGGATAATCTCCACCATCCGCGGGTACATTGAGCGTCCGAAGATGGTGCGCCCGGCGCGTATGGCGTTGACGTCGGGGGACATCATACCGTACTGGTTCATGGTGGCGTCGGCCTCGGCGGCCCGCACACAGGCGCGCAGCACGTCGCGGTTGGTAATCAGCTCCGCCACCTGCTCCTGGACGTGAGGTATGCTGCCCGATCCCAGCGTGTCCACAATGAGATCCGCCAGCCCCAAGATGAACTCCGTCTTCACCAGGCAGCGGTTCAGAATCTGGTGGCCGGTGTGGGCGTCCGACTGGGTGCCAGCGGCGTATCCGTTGCCCAGCTCCACGTCGCCCAGCAGGAAGACCCGCTCCCACGGCACCAGCACGTTATCGAAGAACACCACCGAGTCCATTTCCTCGAAGCGTGAGCCGAGGGGATGATTGAAGTGGGAGCGGCCAAAGTCAAAGCTCTCGCGGCACAGGAACTTCACCCCGGGGGTGTCGCAGGGTATCGAGAACGAGAACGTCTGCCGCTGGGCTTGTTCGTCGAGGCGGTGGCTGGCCACGGGGTAGATGGCGATTTCGTCGGAAATCGGCCCCAGGGTCGCCAGCGTGCGGCTGCCCCGGACAACGATGCCGGCATCGGTTTCCTTGACCATCGTCAGGGCGACATCTTCGCTCAGGATGTCGGTTGGCCCGGCGTTGCGGCGGCGTTGCAGGTTCACCAGGGCGTGAGTGAGGGTGACGTCGTTCTCGCGGATGAACTCGTGGTAGTTGAGCATATTCTGCTTGAACTCAGGGCGGTTCTGGGCGAAGTAGCCCGCCGACCCGGCCCAGGCGGAAAAGATGGAGTTCATGAAGTCGGGCGAGCGCCCCATCATGCCGCAGCTTGCCCAGGCCCAGCGGGTCATCATCTCCCGCCGCCGCACCAGGTCATCAATGGTCCTGGGAATCAAGAAAGACAGCCCCACAGGCTCGCCGGTGGTGGGAGAAGCGAAGGTCATCTCCTCCCGCAGCGCTGGGCCGTGCTGCATATCGTACAGGGCGGCCACCGACCGCACCCCGTTGCGCAGGCCCGGGTGGGTGGTCACGTCCTTGACCCGCTCCCCGTTGAGCCACACCTCCCGGGGGCGGTCCTTGAGGCCGTTTATGTATTCCTGTCCGGTACGAGCTGGCATCGCTCCTCACCTCCGGCCCATCGGCCTGAGATATGCAATGTAGTTCAGCCATCTTTATCTGATGATACAAGGCTTTTGGCAAGCATAGGCGCAGGGCAAAGGCAGGTCAAGGGGCAAGCTCCTTGACACTTCCGAGGGGCCTGACTACATTTATTCCCGCTGAACAATCGAATACGCGGGCGAGGATTCTATGAAATACGACGTAATTATCGTTGGAGGCGGCGCTGCCGGTTCGGTGCTGGCTGGCAGGCTGTCTGAAGATACCAACCGCTCGGTGCTGGTGCTGGAGGCCGGCAAGGACTACCCCGACTTCGACCAGATTCCCGACGAGGTCAAGTACGGCCATACCCGCTTCGCCGAGTCCCCCGACTCCGAGCACAACTGGGCCTTGCGGGGCATGGCCACCGAGGAGCAGGGCGAGATTCACGTGGCCCAGGGCAAGGTCATCGGCGGCGGCTCCTCCATAAACGGCCAGGCCATGCAGCGCGGGATGCCGGAGGACTACGACAACTGGGCCAGTCTGGGCAACGACGAATGGGCCTACGCCAAGGTGCTGCCCTTCTTTCGCAAGATGGAGAACGACCTGGACATACAGGACGACTTCCACGGCACCGACGGCCCCATGCCGGTCAGGCGCCGCCAGTCCAATCCGGCGCCTGCCATCCAGCGGGCCTTCCGCGAGGCGTGCATCAAGGAGGGGTACGCCTTTATTGAAGACACTAACGGAGTGGATGCCGCCGGTGTCGGCGTGTCTCCCACCAACAACCTCGGAGGCGTGCGGGTCAGCACTGCTGTCGCCTACCTCAGCCAGGTGCGCCACCGTCTCAACCTGACGGTCAGAGGGCAGGTACAGGTCCGTCGCATACTGTTCGACGGCGCGAAAGCCGTCGGCGTGGAGGCTGAAAGCGGCGGCGAGATATTCACCGTCGAAGCCGAGAAGGTCGTCCTCAGCTCCGGCGCTCTTCGGTCGCCGCAGCTCCTCATGCTGTCGGGCGTGGGCCCCAGGGAACACCTGGAGGAAATGGGAATCCCGGTCATCAACGACCTGCCCGGTGTGGGACAGAGCCTGTTCAACCACTTGAGCGTCCATATCAATTTCAAGGTGAAGGACGGCGTGGAAGTTCCTGCCGACCTCGACGCTCCCCACTACCGGCTCATCTTCACAGCCCCCGACTCCGAGCTGGAAAACGACCTGGTGCTGTCCACGGTCAACGTGGTGGACGAGCGGGAGGAGCGCGTGGCCGGGGTCAGGACGCAGTACCGCACCGGCGATGTACCCGCCGACCGGGCTGGCCGCATTTCCTGCACCCTGGGCGTGCCGAGGGGATCGGGGTACGTGCGCCTGTCCTCTGCCGACCCCACTGTTCAGCCGAACTTCAACTACCGCTACCTCCAGCACCCCGAAGACCTGCGCCGCGTGCGCGAGGGCATCCGCTTCGGCGCCCGGCTCCTGGAAACAGACGCATACAGCGACGTAGTTGACTATCGCATCACGCCCAGCGACGAAATCCTGGCCGACGACGACGCGCTGAACCTCTATATGCGCCAGACCGTAGGCACGGCCCGCCATGTATCGGGAACCTGCCGCATGGGCCCGGATTCAGACACCATGACCGTGGTGGACCAGCACTGCCGGGTCAAGGGTATGCAGAACCTGTGGGTGGCCGACGCCTCGGTGGTGCCGCAGCTTCTCCGGGGCGGCGGAATGCATCCCACAGTCATAATGATCGGCGAACGGGTGGTGGACTGGATAGCGGCGGGCTAGTCCGCCGCGCAAACCGGAGCGGGTCTTTGAGCCGGATTCCGGGATTCTTCAGAAATCCGGCTTTTTGCTCCTCTTTTCTCACTCCACGGGTTATTATTGCAGGGGCCGCTCTTCTTGCTCTCTGAGTTCCGGCGTCATTGCTTCGCCGAAGTCGGTGATTTCATATAGTGGACGAATTTCTATTTCGCTGGGACCGGGCATTGGGTTCGGGCAGCGTTATGCCCATTCAACGGCCTCTGCCATGTTCCTTACTTTCCATACCCAGAATCCGGCGACCAGTTCCGAGGTAGCCTGGAACGGCCCATCCGTCACCCTGCGGTCCGAACCGTCGAAGGCTACTCGCTTGCCAGAGGCGGATGGATGCAACCCCTCGCCGCTCAACAGAATGCCCGCCTCGGCCAGTTCCTCGTTGTAGCGGCCCATTGCCTCCAGGAGTTCGGTAGATGGCATGATTCCCGATTCGCTGTCCGCAGTGGCCTTGACCAGCACCATTACCCGCATGTATTGACCTCTCCGGTGTGTGAAATATCCCTCAGAACCCGTCCCAACCCGGGAGCGCGGCTGCCTGCCTGATCCAATCCTCCACCTGCTCCCCGTCTATCTGGCCGTCCTCATAGATGTGATAGTAGCGGGTGTCCTTATCCTTGGATTCGACGGGAGGAAGAGGACTCAGCGACCCTCCGTTGAGGAAGGTCACCTTCACGTAACGGGCAAAGACATGGTAGCTCAGGAACCAGCCCTGGCCCTCTATGCCATAGAAAGGCGAGTTCCACCTGACCGCCTTGCGCACCTCCGGCACAGTGTGGACGATGAGATCATCCAGTCTCCGCCCCACATCGCTCTTCCACTCCGGCATGGCCGCAATGTACGCCTGAACGGGGGCGTCGCCGTCGGCCTTAGCAATCTGCGGGTTGCCGCCTGAAAGCAGCCGCACCTCCCTGCCAGCGTTTTCAGCATTCGGTTTTTCCGGCGCTTCGGTTGACTTCCTGGATTTCTTCACGGCCATTGTGCTCTTTCTGCCATTGGCTCAAATGAGGGTAAAGTTTAGATGACGCGCAGGCCCTGCTCAAAGGGGTTTCGGGGTACTATACTGAGCGATAACCTACCGCAATGCGCCCGCTGGGGCATTTCGCGGGAAGGGCATTATGAACATGACCGACGAACGGGCCGCAGACTGGTCCGCATAGGAGCGTCGAAGCATGGCCGACGGATTTCTTGCCCGGGTGAACTGCCTTACCTTCGACATCTTCGGCACCGTCATGGACCTGTCCGGCAGCCTGGCCGGGCCTGCCGGAGAATTCCTGGCGGCCCACGGCTCCGAGATGACGGGCGAGACGTTCTATGCCGAATGGCGGGAACGTCAGCGGATTGAGCAGTACCAGGACAACCTGCTGATGCTGGGACACAGCGGCTACCTTGAGACCTGCCGCCGGGCCTTCGTCTACTGTTTGAAGAAGCATAACGTCAGCTATACCGCAGAGGCCGTCAAGGAGTTTATGAAGGTTTACAAGGACCTCCAACCCTACGGCGACGCCATTGAGGGGCTGCGGTCGTTGACGGGGCGTTACAAGCTGGTTGCTCTTTCCAACGGGGAACAGTGGTACCTGGAGGAGTTGCTGGGCAACAACGTCCCGGTAAGGTTCGACGCCATCATTTCCGTTGACCGGGTTGGCGCGTTCAAGCCTTCCCCCGGGATATACCGAAAAGCAGTACAGCAACTCCGGTGCGAGCCCGGCGAGATTATGATGGTTGCCGCGCACGCCTTCGATATTCTTGGAGCCCAAGCCTGCGGCTTCAAAGCGGCCTACGTTAACCGTTATAACCTCCCCACCGAAGACTCGGAGTACCAGCCGGACATCATCGTAGACGACTTCATCGAGTTGGCCGCCAGACTCTCTGCGTAGCTTATGGCGGCCGAGTATCTCAGTCAGCATGTGTCAATGTACAATTGGCCATCCGATCCTGCCATCCTGTGGACAGTGAATTATGAGGACAGGAGCTGACTACAAAGAAAGCCTGCGCGACGGGCGCGATGTATGGGTGGTGGGCGAAGGCGCTGTGCCAGACGTCACGACACACCCTTCGACCGCGGCCATGGTGGATGAATACGTCGCATGGTACGACCGGCACTTCGACCCCGACTGGCAGGACATCCTGCTGACTTCGTCCGACGGAAACGGCCATCGGCATCCTCTCGCGCTGACCCCACCGAAGACGTCTGCGGATTTAAGGCGCTTGGGTAAGGAAATCTCCGCCGTGCATTTCATTACCGGCGGAAACATGACTCACACGCCGGGCTACGGCGCGCTGATTGCCCTGGGGATGCTGAATTCCCTGAAGCGGCTGGGCAACCCCTCCGAAGAGATCGAGGCCGCTGAGGCATATCTGGAGTCCCTGTCTGAGAGCGGCAGGTTTCTCACTTTCGCCGGAGGTGGGCCGCTGATCGGGACACGGCTCCGCGAAGCCGAGAACGAGCGCGCGGCGCTTCGTCTGGTCAGCGAAACGGCGGACGGCATCGTGGTGAGCGGCAAGATCCAGATGCACACGAGCACGCCATTCGCGGAGGACTTGCTGATTACCAGCCGGGATGAGATGCCGCCGGGCAGCGGGAGGCACCTGTGGTTCATCGTGCCGGTAAACTCCCCCGGCCTCCGGGTGGTGTCGCGCAGGACTACCGCCAAGCACCCGAACCGTTTCCTGTCGCCCTTGAGCAGCCGGTTTGATGAGCTGGACTCCATGGTCTGGATGGAGAATGTTTTCGTCCCCCGCTCGCGAGTCTTCACCGGGGAAGCACTGAACCGGAACCGGCGGCATTCGCTGGTGTGCTGGCTGCTCTGGCACCATAGCTACGGCTGGCTCGCCAAGGCGGAATTGACCCTCGCCCTCGCTCTTGCCCTGGCTGAAATCATGGGCCTCAAGGACAATCCCCAGACAATCGAGCAATTGGTCGAGCTGACCGTCAACGTCCAGACCACCCGCACTTGCCTGACAGCGGCGGAACTGGACCCGGAAACGACAGCCAGCGGGCACGCTCTGCCCAATCAGCTTCACGTGGCCGCGTCAGGAATCAACACGCTCAAGGTCCGCCAGCGAATGGGCGAAATCCTGCGCGGCCTGCCCGGTTCGTCGTTGGTCAACGCTCCTGCCGACACCGACTTCGCAGACCCGAAGATGGCAGCAGAACTGGAGGACGCTTTCGGCGGCGGGGGCTACACTGCGCTGCAACGGGCGGCGCTCCTGCAACTGGCCTGGGACCAGGTGTCGTCGGGGCTGGACGGACGGGAGGCGGTCTTCGAACTCCATGCCAGCGGAGGACTGGAGTCATGGCGCAGACAATTGGCGGCCTGGTTTGACGGCTACAACGAGCTGGCAAACGGCGTACAGGGATTCGTTCAGGTGGACATCCCGCCACTGGACCTGAGCAGCCTGCGGGAGGCGCCGCCCGCTCCCAGCCGGATGCCCCAGCCGGGCACGAGGCTCTGAACCCCAAGTCTGCAAATTGGCGTGAAGCACCATTTCACGTGGCGGGAATCCAAAGTTGAAGCATGGTCTCCGCTATCAGCCGGTCACACTCTCACAGGCAACGCTCCGCTTCGGAACGGATGTAGTCTCTCAACTCCTGGGGCAGTTCAGAGGCATCGGCGGCCTGGGCGTTTTCCGGGATGCGCTCGGGGCGGGAGGTTGTTGGAATGGCCGAACTCACCCGGCTGTCGGAAATTACCCAGGCCAGCAGGGCCTGGGCCCAGGTGTTGATGCCGTAGCCCCGCAGCGGCGTGAGGTCGGGCTGCTGCTTCAGTTCGAGGACCCAGCGGCCCTTCTGCAACGGCTCCATCACCAGGATACCGGTGCCCAGCTCCTCGGCCAGAGGCAATAGTTCGTCCTCAACGCTCCGGTTAATCACGTTGTAGGGAATCTGGACGGTGTCCACCCGACCCTGGCGCATCAGGTCCATGATGGTGGGATAGGCGTCGGGAACCATGGCGGACACGCCGACCATACCGATTCTTTCCTCGCCCTTGAGCCGCTCCAAGGTGGGCAGGTGAGTCTGCCAGTCAATCATGTTATGGACCTGGAAGAGGTCTATGTAGTCGGTCTTCAGCAGCTCGAATGAGCGGGCAATCTGGGCCTCGCCAGCCTCCTTGCCTTCGATGCGCACCTTGGTGGCGAGATAGAATTCGTCCCGAATATGCCAGGCAATCTCACCCAGAACCTGCTCGGCGTTACCGTACCAGGCGGCGGTGTCTATCAGGTTTACGCCGTTATCCAGGCAGTTGTCCACGATTTGTCCTCGGACGGCTACCTCAGCGTCGTCGGCGACATCGAAGGTTCGCAGGGTTCCCAGTCCAATGACCGAAACGTCCAGGTTGCCAAGTTTGCGGTATTCCATCTTTTGTTGACCCTCACCTGAGTATCTGGCACTAAGCAACCGTCGTGGGTTAGACCTCTTCAACCGGGCGGGTAGCTATGCCGTAAGTGCCGTAGAAGAAGTGGGCGTAGTGGGTGGTGCCGCCGGTGACGAACAGCAGATACTGCTCCGGGCTTTCCAGCATCGGAATGGTGGCGTCCTGGTCGTTCTCCAGGGATTGCAACTCCGGGTGATGCAGCCACTTGCCGTTCTCGTCCCTGGGCACTCCGCGGCTTCCGATGGCCTTCCGCAATGAGATCCGGCAATTTTCGTACAGCCATTCCTGGGCGTCGCGCTTGCTGTACCCGGCTTCGGCGAGAATGACCGCGCGGGAAGGACTGAGCACGATGGGATGGTACGGCCCAGGATACGACACCCGCTGGCTGGTATGCCCCACCTGCGCCGATTGCCAGCCCCGTATCCAGTAGCCGCCGCCGGCGCCGGGGTAGGACATCATCGAGGCGATGTTGTTCAGCGTGTCTTTGTGGTTCCTGGAACCTGAGTCCAGGATGTCGCCGGGGCCGGTAACAGTCACCAGCGTCACGGCGCTTTCGTGGACCTGGAATCCCAGGTCTACGTGGTACGGCTGCCATGGGCTGAGCTCTTCGTTCTCGGCGATACACATACCGAACTTGGTGGGCAGGCCGATGAAGTTGGGATCGCCGGTTCCGGCCTTACAGTAGCCGATGTTGATGAGGCACAGCCGCAGCGCCCGACCGATGGCAGTGTTGGCGCTGTTGACCACGCCGGGGCCCATGGCCGACGTCCCGCAGTTGATGCCAGCGCGCTGGGCGATGGGGCCGTTGACCAGAATCAGCGGGGCCTCGGTGTGGCCAGATACCTGCATATCCCGGTGGTTCAACTCCGGCTGCGCCAGGCAGTCAATGGCGGCCAGCAGGACCGGAAACTGCTCGGGGCGGCACCCGGCCATCACCGCGTTAATCGCGACCTTCTCCACGGTGGCGACACCGAAGCCCGGCTCCATCACCATCAGCACATCCTGGGGACTCCTGCCAGTAGCGGCCAGCATTCTCTCCACCAACTCGGGCGTGGGCGGAATGACCGGAAGCCCGTCGCTCCAGTCCCGTTCGGCCAGGAACCGGTTCACCGCGTTCAGTCCGTCCGGAGATGCGTCCATCTCCACGGTGAAGACCTCGGTTGCGTTGCCTGTCTTCCGAGCGGTTACCGGCCCGCGGGATGCAGGGAAGGTGGTGAGGCCCTGGATTATGGCGTCAACCTGGTCATCCACCATGCTGCGGATGAAGTCGGGCTGCTGCCCGGTGGTGGCGTGTGGAATGACGACAAATGCGGTGGTGGGCTGTCCCCACCCGTCCACGCACGCTTGCCACGACCGGGCAAAGCTCTGGGCGGCGATGCCTACGGCTGGAATGCCAGCCTTTTCCATGGCGACCATGTCGTGGCTAAGCCACGACGTGCATCCCCCTCAATGCGCCGTGGCGCCCACCATGGCGTCAACCTCAGTGGCGATGCGGGCGGCTTCCTCTTCGTCAATGTGAACGCCCCGGCTGAGCGCCGGACGGCCTTCGCGCAGGTCTCCGCCGTAGCGCTGGAACTTGACGCTGGAATACCGGCGCTGTAACTGCTCGGCGAAGCGGTCAACGGCAACGTCTGCCCCGCCGGTCATATTGTTATACAGGCCGATAGTCTTGCCCTCAAAGGTCGTGAGCCTGGGGGCGGGCGGTGTTTTGAAGTCCACCCGGTCGGCGGCGGGAGACATTATCTGCACTTTCATGCGGTGATTCCTTGCCTAATCAAGTTTTGCATTTGGATGGGGCTGCCTTGGAGGAATCGTCATCCCGGGAACGGCCCAGTAGACTTGAGCATAGTTGCGCAACTCGCCAACGTCAAACCGTGGCGCAGGAGCGGCTCGATGAGATGGCGGCAAGGCAGACGCATTCTCACCATCATTCGCGCGAAAGCCGGAATCCAGGGCTTCGGCAGATGCGGCTTTTCACGGCCTGGACAGGTGGAATGCTGTTTTCGCGGGAATGGCGGAGAATGACCGCATATTGCAAAGGCAATATCCGCCCATGCCAGGTTTACCGTTCACGGCACGTCTCAGGCTTCAGCTCCGCTAATGCGTCGCGTTGAAGTTCCCGCCGGTGGCGTCGGCCTAGCTCTTCATCAGCACCCGGGCGGCGTGAGCGGTACAGGGATTTTGGGCAAAGAAAAAGCCTCCTGAGGAGGCGACGTTTCGACGTCCCGTACAGCAAATTCGTAGCTGAAACAGGCATTATTACCGCTGAAATGGCGTCCCAGGCAGGATTCGAACCCGCGACCCGCTGCTTAGAAGGAGGATATAGCAGCGGTCTCACCCAGCTGGGAATTTAGCCACGAATTTCTACGGAGATTGGTGGGTTTGCCCACAACTAATCGTGTCGGAACCAGAGTCCCTTCCTGTTTGCTTGCCTCATTATACACCTTTGCCTGTCAGGCAAGCACCACAAGGCGTGGCCTGTTGGAGATACTGTTTTGAATCAACAATTGTTGGACATCCTATACAACCCGTCCGATCATTGCTCGTCTGGCTTTGACCTGAGGGTCTCCTCCTGATACTGCACCAACCTTACCCAAGCAATCCCCAGGCGGGTTGTAAAGTGAGGGGGTGCGACGATCTGGTGTAAAGATCATCATCGCCGATGCGGCCCACTTCCAGGCTGATGCTGACCTGCGGGGCAAATGGACGCTGAAAGGGAAACGGCACCGGTGGACTCGACAATAAGAGGGTGTCGGGGCGAGAGGGCCTGCTATCACTCGATGGAATGCCAGGGGAATGGCGAGGTTCGGTGTGTAGAAATGGACAGCAACTGACCTGCCCCCTGTAGTTGTACCACCCTCTATGTTAGCCCCACCAGTTCCGG
>VXOI01000076.1:0-17365 GCA_009840175.1 Chloroflexota bacterium
TTCAATCGGAAGCACATGGTAAAGGTTCTTGATTTTGTCCAGCTTGGTGGGCCTGACTTGACGATAGGCAGTACCGTATTTGAGATGTGGCTGGGGCTGTGATTCCGCGAGGGCACTATCAAACCTAAGCATTTCACTCAATGGCAAGCAAGACAGGAAACTCAAACGTCCTTGCACCGTACCAAAGGAGGGAGAGCGTCTCTGGACGCGGGACCGGTTCGTTATCAGCGTTACGGAAGTATACGAAGGCTTCATGGGTCCCGCCCATTCCCAACGTGGTGTCTTCAAAGGAGTCTGGGAGTTCGGAACTCTCCGCATTCCAGGGCGGTTCCAGCAGGAATTGCAGACGTCCGAATCTGTCCGGCGCGGCCGACAGTTGAAAATCGAGAGCAATGACACGCAATTCTTCCCTGTGGGAAGTGATGCGAAGCCTGACCCGCAAAGTCTCTTCGTCAAAAGTTTCCGGCGCTCGCAATACCGTCAGGGAGTACCAAGGCTCATAATCCCGCCCATTAGGCTCGAACACTTCCACCGTTTCCCCCACACCTGCCATGGCGGGGATGGGCAGGTTCTCCCATTGTGATCCCTTGAGCCTCTCGGACACGCTGTATGTTGGAAGGTTGCCCCATACTGATACCAGCGTACCCCCTTCGAACTGAACACGCTCCGGCGGCTGGACCCTGCGGTCGAGTTCGACCATCACGATTTGCTCAGTGTCATCCAGGTAGTGCAGTTCCGTAAAGGTTCCGTCGTGGGGTGAACCGTCCTCGGGTCCAAAGTAGACATACCCCTCTTCCGACCCTCCTTTGACCAGCACAAGGCCAGGGGGAAATGAATGTCGTGGGTTCATCCCAATGTTGTCCCAAGCGGCGCCGTCGTCCTGGCTCTCATCACTCTCCAGGACCATGGCCGGAAAGGCTACGTCGCCCAACCGCCAAAGTGGGAGGATGGAACTGACGCGTACCGGGAGTCTGACCAGGGCATTGCCCGCCGATTCAGGTGGCCCCAACACGGTCACTGCGAAGGGCGGCTCCTTCCAATCGGTCTGGATTTGCACGGCCTCTCCGATTGCGGCGCGGGTCTCAGGCTCGGCAGCCGAGTCTTCTTCCGAGTTACCAGCGATGTCCCATTCCCCATCCTCCAAAAGGCAATACACTGGAACGATGTCCCGGCGCGGACCTTGGACTATATCCATAAGCTGACAGCGGTTTCTAAAAACGGCACGAGCCAGGTCTTCTCGCGTTCCGAGGAGCAATGCGAGCGCCAGGTCCGGCAATTCCTCGACTCCCACATTCGTGCGAACCACTGCCAACGCCCTGCCAGCGCTCAACATGTGAGCCTCGACCACTTCTATCCTGGCGCTGCGGAGTAGGTCGGCATGGTCGTGGCTCAGGTATTCTCCCAACAACTGATAGTGGTCTTCGACGATTTCAACCCACCGTGACGGAAGGCTCTGGGCTATCTCTTCCTCCGTATCGCTGTTCGAGAACCTGAGCCGCCGCTGGATTACCATCAGTCTTTGCCGGACGGCTTCTTCGATCTCCTCACGGGCTTCAGATTCTATCCCCCAAAAGTTGCGCTCCACGTTAAAAGGTTGCCACAAGCCGTCGGCAAATTCGCAGCCGATCACCAGGTGCCGGGGGGACAGCAGGTCTTCGTCCAGTTCCCTTATGGTCTGGTTCACCGTGCGGGCCAGATGTTCCGGCACGCCGAGCAACAGCCCAAGCGCAACGTCGGGAAGTTGCCGGAGGCCCGGGTTTGGGCGGACAAAGGCAAAAGCCTCCCTCTCCCCGGTTCGCTTGATGAACACTGCGCTAATCTTGACCCCTGCCAGCATCCGGGCTTGGCTGGCTGGCGCTTGGGGTCCCATCTGATTGACTCTCTGCGCCGCGAGTCGGCGCCAGCCATCCTGTAGGCTCCAACCGATGTCAAAGTCGGAGTGTTCCCCAGGATGATCGGAGAGCTTGCGGGGTAGCTTCGGCAGGAATATGAAGACCAGCCACTTGAGCATTTGGCTAAGCTGACGCATGCCGCTCCCAATTCTCACTACAGTGCTCCGGAACGGGTTCTACTCTTCCCGGTCCCAGATACCAGTGTATTTGGCCCTCAATACCGATCCGGCCCAGGTCGCTGCCCCAAGCATAAGGCCACCAAAGAAGGCGATGTACTGCCCTGCTTCGGTCTGTGGCAACAGTAGGGCCATGCCGATGAACCAAGCCCCTCCGGTTATACCTCCCAGCACCGCGCTTCCTGAGGCGATCTTCTGCCTCGGTGTGCGGAATACCAGACGACGAAGGGTTCTGGTGGCGTCTCCTTGTCTGGTGCGTCGTGTGATCGCGTCGAATCGAGCGTAGGGTATCCGGTTGGCAGGAGGTCGGCCCACTACGACCCCTCTCAGCGCCTCGCGATATCGGGCCCGAAAATCTGCGTCAATCTGGATGCCCTTCCTGGCATTGCACCGGCCGCACAGCGCCTGAAGATTGCTCTCATCGTTCGGGCCGCCGAATTCCACGGGGTAGATGTGGTCAATCTGGAGGTTTGTCCTGTTCAGCCTGACACCGCAATACATGCAGCGATTGCCCTGCTTCCTACTGATACGGCTCCGTTGCTCCTGGGTGAACCTGATGCGCCTGGTGCGCGGCGCGGCCCTTTCACCCTGGCGTCTTCGGAGGATGATCTGGTGAGACAAATCAATTGTAGCCAACGTGCCTCGGGCGACCAGGTTGCCCACTGGCTGGAGCACCGAGAGAGTGTGTGCTGATGCGGATTTCAACTGCGTTATCATTGTGATAGAAAATCGACCCGGATTTGCTAGCGGGCCTAAACCTGGAGAACGTCGTCTCGCTCAACCCAGACGCGTTGCCAGTGCGTGCTTACGAATTCGTCGTCCCGTTATTTCTGTGAACGTAGGTGCATTGGCGCTGCCACCAAAGAAAAACTAACTTGGTTATATTATCACTGGATTCTCCTCGTACTGAGCACTGCGCCGAACCTGGCTCTATAGACAGCGCCATATTCGAGAGGTGGATGGGACCTGAACCCATATTACGTACTGACTCTGGTAGACGTGCCGCAGAACTCAGTCATCCTCGGCCCAGATGACCGGCGGAAATATCTGACACCCTGGGCTGCCAAGGCATCCATTCGACCACGACCTCCGCCTTGCCGTCCAGGATTCGAGCCGCCTTCCCCCTCGACTCCAGAGATCCTCCTGACCTGGGTCTGTCGTCATTCCAGAACTCATGACTGCTCCAACCGGAACCATCCCGTTGCAGACGCATTGATTCCCGAAACCTTCCCGCCACCACGTCGTCCAGCAGTTCCGTCAGCCTCTCGAATTCCTCTTCCGGCATTTCGTCGCAGGCATCGCAATGGCAGGTTGGAAATCCCTCGGTTACCCAATGGCCTACCCGTACCTCCAAGCCTGGGGAATCAGTAAAGGCGATGGTAACCGGGGCGCAAGATTCCTGCAACGGCGTCAGTCTTACCGTCGGTCTGGAAAGCGGAGCGCGTTCCAGTTCATCGTCCATTCCGAAGCCCTCTTCAAGGGTCACGTCATGCTCCGATTGCAGGTAGGCCACCTTCTCCAGCGCCCAGTCGTGCAGGGGCTTGAATCGTTCCTGGTTGGTGAAACGCGAGTAGGCGTCGTCGATAGGGTCAGCCGGTCCCTGTCCCACTGCACTGTAGCTGAACCACCCACCTTCAGGCATGTCCGACCGATTCCGTTCCACACGAGACCTCCCTGCCTAGGACTGTCCTATAGGCGGTGCCCGATACCAAGCAATGAGCGAAATTGATACCTCGCCGGGGACCGTCGATTGGGCTTTGACATGTGGCAGTAAGGATGGCCGACTACAAGACCATTCTAAATCTGACCAAGAAAATTACTGCTGTCATCCAGTCTAGAAGAGCTGCCCATGCGGGCGCAAGTCGCAGACAGGGGACATTGTACCGAGTGACCCCGCACTACGTACCCCCAGATTCTGCCGTCATAGGTTATACTATTGTCCACAAATGAAGGGCTTGGCCCGTGAGAGAAAGTAGCTCTCGACAGGGTCACGGGCGGCACATTCCGAGCGCGCGTTGGCAGGATTTCGCATTGTTGAATGACGCCGGGACGTTCCGGCACCGCACAGGCAAGTAGGTCCACTAGGAAACTGCCGCGAAGCCCGCCGGCCGCAGGTTTCAGCAAGGGTATGCATTGGCCACGTGAGCTGATTCTCAGCGGGTAAGATTTTACCAGCACCCGCAGCGCCCGAGGCTTGGCGCGGAGTGAGTGTCCTAAGCAGGACAGCTCCGAGCCGGCGCTTCCGAGCTGACCTTTCGCCGAAATCGAAGGAAGAAGTAACATTGAAGATTACGGTAGTTGGATTGGGCCGCGTTGGAGCAGTCGCCGCCTCTGGGCTGGCGTTGGCGGGACACGACGTTCTGGGAGTGGACATTGACCATGACCGAGTGGCCGTCTTACGCGAGGGCAATCCTTCGTATTACGAGCCGGGGATCGCGGAGCGGATGGCCGTGGTCTTGCAGGAGGGGTTTCTCCGGGTCCTGCACCGAGACGGAGTGGCCGATGACTTGGGAGAGGTGGCCGTCGTAACCGTCGGTACGCCTCAGGTGGGACAATGCGCCGCCGAGCTGAATCAGGTGCGGGAGGCCATATCCTGGGTCAAGCACAAGAGACCACGGGAACTGGTCATCGCCATGAAGAGCACAGTGCCTCCCGGTACCGGTTTAGAGTTGATGTCAAAAGAACTGTCGGGGACGGGCATTGGCTACGTCTCTAACCCAGAGTTCCTCCGCGAGGGGCAGGCGATACGCGACTGGGACTGTCCCGACCGCGTCGTCATCGGAGCCGCTCCGGAAGGAGTCCGGTCCGTCGAAACCGTGATGCGGATGTACGCTGGCATCAACGCCCCGGTTCTGGTTACCGACATCACCAGCGCAGAGATGGTCAAGTACGCCAGCAATGCCTTTCTTGCCACTCGGATTTCCTTCATCAACGAGATTGCCGCTCTTTGCGACACCCTGGGAGCGTCCATCGATGATGTCAGCCAAGGCTTGGCGATGGATTCCAGGACTGGCTCCAGGATTCATGCCGGCGTGGGCTATGGCGGTTCCTGCCTTCCCAAGGACGTTGAGATGCTATATCGGTTGGCCTCGGCCGGCGGCGCGGAATCGGAGGTGCTCCGGGCGGCCTCGGAGGTGAACAGCCGGCAGAGGCATTTGCCCCTGCGTTCCCTACGGGAACGGTTCAATAGCAGGCTCGCGGGTGTGGAAGTTGCCGTATTGGGGCTGGCCTTCAAGCCGGACACCGATGATGTTCGAGATGCTCCTGCCCTGGACCTGATAAGAGCTCTGATAGCGGAGGGCGCCAAGGTGAGAGCCTTCGACCCTGAAGCGGGTGGCCTCGCCAAAGAGCAACTCCCGTCCCTGGCGCAGGTGGTTGACGGGGTGGAGGAGGCCACGGCGGGAGCGCAGGCGATGTGCCTCGTTACCGAGTGGGACGAAATCGTTGGGGCTGACTGGACGGCCGTTGCCCGTCGCATGGTTCCTCCGCGTTTTGTTTTCGACGGCAGAAACGCCTTGGATCCCCACGAGATGCGCCGTTTGGGATTCGAGTACGTGGGAATCGGGAGAAACGGTAACGCACGGACGATGTCCGCCGCCGCCGCCGCCCCTGCCTTGTGCAGCGCCAGCAATGATGGGGGCCGGAAATGACCTCTGCACAGCGCGTCCTCATCACCGGGGTTGCCGGATTCGGCGGGTCTCGCTTGGCCGCATCGTTGTTGGCGCTGGGCCATGAAATAACCGGGCTGGACGTGACGCCTCCCAACCACGCTCAACTGCTGAAGCGGGAGTTGACGCATCCCGATTTCCGTTACGTTTGGAAGAGTATCCAGGACATCCAGCCCTCGGACGTGGCTGGCCATGCGGTTGTGGCCCACCTTGCCGCCCAGCCCGATACGCCGCTGGCCTTCGAGTCGCCCCGCTATACCGTGATGCAGAACATCGGAGGCACCGTGGAACTGCTGGAGGCGGTACGGCGGACCGACTGTGTTTCGAAGCTCCTTTTCGCCGGGTCTGGCAACGAGGTGGGACGGCCCCTGTACATGCCGATGGACGAGGACCACCCGCTGACTCCTCACAATCCCTACGGTTTTTCCAAGGCCGCGGGAGAGTTAGCCATGTGGGCCTGGCACCGGGCCTATAACGTGCCGTCGGTGATCCTGTCCACTGGCGTGGTCATCGGCCCGCATATGCGCCGGGAAGTGTTTATCTTCAAGTGGCTGTGGAACGCCCTGCATGGCAGACCCATGGTAGTAGAAGGTGGACAGCAGACCCGCGACCTGACCTACATTGACGACGTGGTAAAGGCTTGGACGCTGGCGATTCAGGCCCCCGCCGCCAGTGTTGTCGGGCAGAAGTTTTACGTTGGCTATGGGCAGGAACACAGCATCGAGGAACTGGCCGTCATGTGCCAAAAGGTCGCTAGTGCCGATGTCCCCATAGAGTACGCGGGATACCGGCCGGGCGAGGAGGGGCAACGCGAGGCGTTCAGCAACGAGAAGGCCAGGTGTACCCTGGGCTACCGCCCCACCACCCCTCCGGCGAAGGCCATATCCCTAACTGCGGATTGGGTGCGAAGTTTTCTGGATGACATGCCAAGTGAAGTGGGAATGACAGGAGGAGTTCTCCCACCAGCGTGAATGTTCAGTCTTGAATCAAATGACTGATGATTGGCTGCACAATCGGCCAGAGCCCGGTACAGCAGAGCATATTCAGGCAGGATTGGTCTCCGAACCCTGAAGCGCTACCTCAGCTTGTAGAGATTGCGAGATCGTAGTCCGCGTGTATAATTTTACGAGGGCCATTCGATGCTTAGCCCAACTTGGGTACTGGTCCAACGGGGAGCCAGTTGACCACGAAGTGAGGTCGGGGCGGCATGGCCCAAATTTATGGAGGTGCTTTGCTTATGCCTAGGAAAAGCAAGGACAGTAAGGACAACCGGGCGAACCAGTTGAACCCCAACAACAGGTTGCACTCGCAGAACAAGGGCAACCAAAACAACCCGAACAACAACGCTTACTGGCAGGCTAGGGGCTACCCCAAGCGCCCGGACGATTGGAAGGAAAGGTCCAGAGGGTAGTATCCGGGGGTAAATCCGGAACGAGGTATATCCAGCCCGATCCGGTGAGTATTTCAAGGGGCGAATCGCGTTATTCGCCCCTTGCTTTTTTTGCGACAATCACCACGAACCCGCGTGGCGAGCTCGCAGGTGTTCATCGCCAACCAACCCGGCGGGGAACCTCGAGTTGCAGGGCTAACCGCGCATTGAATACGAAGCCCGCTCGAATGCTCGCCAGGAGAATTGTAGCAGCCCTGCCGTGCGCCACAGAAGTAATCCTTCCAGGTACTGAGGCCAGCCGGTCGTTTTCAATGGCGACCGGAAAGGGGTGGCTGCCAGTACCGATAGCACGGCGTCGTGGGTGACATAAACGTTGAGTCGCCCTTGATTTCCCAGGTTATCGGTGGTAGGGCACAGGAGTAGCTCAATCCCTTCCGCCATTAGCCGCATACCTGGTGGGGGCTCCGCGTCGCTCAGTTGGCGGTGAACAATCTCAAATTTGCCAGTTTGCAGGAAGAGTTTGCCGCTGACCTCCGGGTCCACGACAAAGGGACCCGGGTCGCCGAGCATCCGGTCCAGCGCCGCCACTCCGGGCAAACCACCGCCGCGAAGTATCGCCTCAGCGGTCTGGACGCAGCGCAGCACCGGGCTGGATACAGTCGAGACCTGCTCGCGAACCGACCGAAGCGCCGCGCCCAGACGTTGGGCATCAGCCACTCCCCGGGCCGTCAGGGGCACATCGGTTCCAAACTCGCCCGAAGGTATCTCTCCACGTTCTGCGTGCCTAACGATCAGGGCGACGTCGCCCTCTGCCGGGACCATCGCCAGGCGTTCCGCTATGGAATCCACTACCTCCGGTGAGGTCATGAGTCATATTGCCTTGGCCCGGATGACGGAACTGATGGCGGCTGTTGTCGTTACTTCCAGCAACTCAAACCCTGCCTGGGCCAGCAGGATCCTAAATTGCTCAAGGCTGCGTTCCGCACCGCCGGTCATCACCAGCATATTCAGGTCCAGCAAACCTCCGGAGCCGGACGAAGATTCTTCCAGCGCCATTTCGATCACGTAAAGTGCGCCGCCCACGGTCATAGCCTCCCGTGCGCGCCGGAGTATGCGGAGGGTGGCGTCATCCGGCCAGTCGTGAAGCACCCGTGCCAGGACCACGGCGTTGGAAGCAACCGGCCATTCCAGGAACAGGTCCCCCGCGATGAAGCCGCAACGCTCCGCAACGTCCGTCGGAGCAACGGTGGCGCCGACCACCTCCGGTCGGTCCATGACGGTTGCAGTGAGATTAGGAAAGGCACGCAGTAGAGCGAAGATCAGTTCGCCCGTGCCGCCTGCCGCGTCCAGAATATGGTGGTGAACGCCAAAGTTCACCGCCCCGGCAATGGACGCGTAGTCGTGCCTGGCGTAGGCGGCCATCGCCCGATGGTAGGATTGCAGTTCCTCCGGCCGTCCTTGCAGGGAGTCGAAAAAGTTTTCCCGGTGCAGCTCCTCAAAACCGGACCGGCCGGTTCGCAGGGAACGACCGGCAGCCGACCAAGCGGCGGCGGAGTCCCCTCCCCAATGCAACGCAGCGTCGGACAGCGATAGTGAGTGTGTCCGCCGCAGGTAGGAACCCTTAGCGGTAGGATGATATACCCCCTTTCCGTCCTGCCAGGTCAGCCCCAACTCCGTGAGTGCGCGCATCAACCTGGGCCCCGCCGATTCGGCGAGCGGCAGCCCCTTCTCGATTTCTTCGGCAGACGCCGAAAGTGAATCGAATACGCCCAATTCCACCGCCGCCCGGATGGTCTGGGTCTTCCACACTCCCACCATGTCGGCGGAGAGCTCTTCCAGGGGCGACCGCAGGGGTCGTCTGAGCTCAACCAGGTTCTCCCCCGACTCGTTTATGACCGACAGCGAACCGTCGAACCCCTCCGCCCGGGCCTGCCCGTTGTAGAAGGGTTCCACGTTGCTGAACCGCCTCTCGTACAGTGGCAGTCCACCCAGGTCCACGTGATGCCAACCCCTTTCGTCGCGGGACCGGGCGAAATTCTTGTGAAACACGTCCAGGTCCACGAACCAGCGGTTGTGCAGCAGGTTGCCGCTACGGTCAATGTGGGAATGTTTGCCGTCCTTCCGCTGCACCACGGCGAAACCGTCCTTGAAGTCGCCAGCGTAGCGATGGCATTCTCCATAAGCGGGAGAGCCGTAATCGGTTATGTGGACGTAACCGCCATCGGGAAGTTGTACTGGGCAGCGGCCTTCCTGGAAATTGCCGCACCAGGCGTAGCGTTCCCGGTACAGGGGACTGCCGTCGGGCAACACGTGGAACCAACCGTCGTCAGAATGGACAGCGGCGAAGCCCTCGTAGAACCCGAAGGTTCGCACGTATCGCGCATTGTATGCCGGCCTGCCGTCAGGCTTGATGTGGTAGGCGCCCGAGGCGTCTCGTGCCGGGGCCAGGCCGGGAGCGTGAAACTTCAGCACTTCAAGGAATCTCGAAGCATAGGCCGGATGCCCACGGTGCACATGGTACGACCCGTCCGAAGACAGGCTATATTCGCGCCATTGGTTGGTCAAGCGACCTCCGGTCTTCGCATGTTGCAACCTTGGCACAGGGCATTTTCCATGTAATTGGCCCGCAGATGCCGGTACGCGGGGCCGTTCCAGATGTCATAGAGGCCAACTTCCTCTACGTTGCCGAAGTCGCCCAGGGTTCGGCGGGGTACGTCCGGGGCGCAACAGGGATTGAAGCGGCCATCAGAGGCCACCCATGCTTCCTGCCCAAGAAAGGGGCACTCTGCGTCTGCGGCTATCTCGCCTACACCATCCGCGTCCAGCTTGAAGACATTCTCCAGCAGCACCCTGCCTCCGTGGGGCAGACGGAACCTTTCCACCGCTACAAAGGCTGCATCCACGGCAGCATTCCACCGCGTAATGGCGTCGGGGTCCCGGCGCATGGATTGCTGCCTCATCTGGGCAAAATGTACCCAGAGGTGATGGCCCTTGACCCGATCCACCCCAATTCCAGCGGCCAGTTCCACGATGCCCGGAAGTTCCAGGTAGTTGATCTCCATGAAGGTCAGTTGGAAGGTGACCCGGCATCGGCTGCCACCTCGAAGGGCGTGTTCGTCGCGCACAGCTATGAAGGTCCTCACATTCTCCAGCACGGTTTCCCAGGAGGAGTTGAGCATCACCTCCTCCTGGGTCTTCCTGGTCGCCCCGTTCCAAGACACCTTGACGTCGGAGGCCACCGGCACGATGCGCTCTGCCCATGTCCGCGCTCCCCTCTGTGGGAAAGTCCCGTTGGTGGTCAGGTTGAGCTTCACCCCGTACTCGGCACAGAGGTCCAGTATCTCGTCGAAGTGGCGGTAAAGCAGCGGCTCACCCATGGTGGAGGGGATAATCTCCCGCAGCGGGGAGCCTTTGGACTCGGCCAGAATCCGCCGGATGAGGCCAATCTCCATGCGCCGTTTGGGAAGGCCTGCCTTCAACCGATCAGCCTGGGTAGCGCTGTAGGGCGAATGATCCTCGCACATGATGCAGTGCAGGTTGCAGTCGTCCGGGTTGGTGTCGAAGGTGATGCGCCACGGTCCCTCGAACTCCGTTGTTGTCCCGATAGAAACCGAAGGGTTCGCGCCTTTGGAATTCTTTGAACTCATGAAATTCCGCTCTCTGCCAACAACCGGGCGTAGATGTTCTCAATTTCCTTCGCGTGTTCCGCCATGTCCGGCACTCTCCCGTCAAGGCTTTGCAGGTAGCCCCGCCGGCCCAATCGCCACGCCCACTTCGGGTCGCTCACCAGGCGCTGCATTTGCCGTGCCAGCGACCACGGGTCGCGGTGGTGGAAAAGCAGTCCGTTCTCCTCGTGGCGTACGTACTCGGCCATTCCGCCATAGTCGGCGGTAATCACCGGCACCCCGGCCTGCTGCGCTTCGTGGATGACCAAGGGAGAGTTTTCCGCCCAGATCGAAGGTACCGTAATGGCGTCACATTGGTCGAACACGTCCCGGACGATATCCTGGTTGCGGTACTCCGCCATCCACTGCACCCGGTCGCCCGCACCGCCCGGCAATTCCACAGCCATGCGTTTCAGACCCGCGGTCTCGGCGCCGCGGTCTCTCCCCCATATTCGCAACCTGGGGTGACCGGCCAGTGCGCCAAAGGCTTGAATCAGATGGTTCACCCCCTTGGCCGGAATGTGAGTCCCAATGTAACCGAACGTGAAGGTCTCGTCCTTGCGTCGAGACCTGCCCGCCATGCGGTCTCGGTGAAATCCATAGTCCAGGTAAAGCAGCTTATCTTCAGGTATGCCAAAGTCGTCACGGAACCGCCCCAGCAGGTAACGTGCCGGCGCCAGAAACAGGTCCACCGCATCGCAAACCTCTCGCACGTGGGCCATGCGACGGCCCACCCAGCCGGTCCAGTACGAGGCGTCCAGTTCGTACTCATCCGCGTCGTTGCCGAAGTAGCGACGGTAGCAGCTCACCGCGCACTTGCGGTCCTCCTGACCGTCGCACACGGGCCACGGTTGCTGTCCCTCGTCCTCGTACATCTGGATGAACTGCCCCCTGGGGCACATCAACCAGTAGTCGTGGAGCGTGAAAACCAGGGGTATCCTCCGCTCCTTCACCGGGAACACGAGCGAGGTGGAGAGGTGGTTCAGGTGGCCCACGTGAACCACGTCGGGTTGGAGTTCGTCCAGCAAGTCGCTGAACACCCGGTCCACCGCTCGGTGGCTGTACCCGTCCCGCCCCCGGGCCATGTTGATCACGTGCAGCTTAATTCTGGTATCCGCCGGGTCCGTTTCCCGTTGCATCGAGTACTCGGCCAGGAAGGCGTTTTCCTGCCGCGTGAAGACGTGAACTTCGTTGCGCTCCGCCAACGCCTGGCACAATCCTTGGGTGTACACCTCTGAACCGGCGTTGTACCGCATGGGATAGCCGTGGATTACTTGCAAGATTTTCATGTTTGTCGGTTGATGGCGGTGAGCAGGGCGTAGATGCTTCTGGCATTTTTCGCATGAATTATACTATATTGACGGAAGGCAACCGGGCGCAGAATCCACCGACCAGCCCACCGTTAGGGGATCGTGATATCGGTGAGGCGAGAAAGCCCTGCCGAGGATTGCTTGTGGCGGGGACCGATGGTCTCTCTTCCCGGACGTTCACAAAACGGTATACCCGCCCGACGTTGATACCCAATTGGCGGAATAATCCGACCGGTGGGTGTAGCCCAATTTCGATGCGTTCACCTGTTCAAACACCAAGCGGATGACAAAGAGGCCCTGTTTCTTGACTGGTCGGAGTCTGAATCCAGGTCTACGACCTTTTGTAGCTGGAAAAGCAATAGCAATAAGATGCGGCATTGTGAATGTCCCTCCAACCAAGGTGACGAACCCACGAGGTTTGCCATGAATCCCATGAAGGCAGAAATAGCCAGAGCCCGCAGGTCGGCGGCGTCATGCGTCTCCGACGACTCACTGGCCGCAGCTATGGCCACGGCTCTGACCGCAGCCGTTTCATATTGGGATGAGCTGGGCAAGCGCTCCAGCGGGCTTGCCAGCCTCCCAATGCGCCAGCCGCCAACCTGCATTAGCGTGGTCGACGCACCTGCCGAGGCTTTGGAGTCGGCAAGAGAAATCGGCAGACTGGCAGCCGATCTGGACGTACCCGAGGCGAGCTTCGCGATAGGAGCCCTGTATACGGGAACCATGCCGAAGAAACAGCGCGCTGCCCTGGGAGCCTTCTACACCCCTCCGGCCCTCTGCGAACGACTGCTGGACATGGCTACGGAGGCTGGCGTTGACTGGAAGACAGCCCGAGTTCTTGACCCCGCGTGTGGCGGCGGGGCCTTTTTGGCGCCGGTTGCCCGTCGCATGGTGCGCAGCATGGAGAACATTGATGCCGCGATGGTCATCGAGAATGTGGAGGACAGGCTGTACGGGATTGAGCTGGACCCGTTTGCGGCGTGGCTTTCGCATATATTCTTGGACGCAACACTTTATGACCTCGGTATATTGACCGGCAGGCGACACCGAGCGCACATACAGGTGGGCGATGCCCTTGACCTTGATCACCAATGGAATGAGTTCGACCTGGTGGTTGGCAACCCCCCTTATGGGCGTGTCAAACTTTCTTCCCAGCAGCGCTGCCAGTACCAGCGCAGTTTGTACGGGCACGCCAACCTGTATGGATTGTTCACCGACCGGGCGCTTCGGTTCACTCGCTCCGGGGGAACGATTGCCCTGGTCACTCCTACCAGTTTCCTGGCGGGCGCATACTTCAAGGCCTTGCGCGGTTTGCTCGCGCAGGAAGCTCCTCCAATCAAGTTGGAATTTATAGATGAGCGCAAGGGAGTATTTGCCGACGTATTGCAGGAAACAGCCCTCGCCGTATATCGACGCGGCGATCAACCGGGCCGGGGAGAGGTGCGGTTCACATCGGTAGTCCCCGAAGGGACCGTTGTAACCACTCTGCCGCGGACGTTTGAACTCCCCGAGAACCCCCAGAGCCCCTGGCTGATACCACGCACTGGAGACCAGACCTCATTGGCACACCTTGCCATTCGCCTGAAACACCGGCTTTCCGATTACGGATACGAAGTGAGTACCGGTCCGCTGGTATGGAATCGGCATAGGAGTGAAATCAAGAATTCTCCGGGAAAAGGAAGGTTCCCCCTGATTTGGGCGGAGTCGGTGCGCGCGGGAGGGGTCTTCGACTTTCGCGCACAGCGGCGAGACCATCAACCTTATTTTCAACCCCGCCCCGGCCAGGAGTGGCTGGTTACCCGTGATCCCTGCGTGCTCCTTCAGAGGACTACGGCCAAGGAACAGAGCCGACGGTTGGTGGCGGCGGAGCTTCCCCTCGATTTCCTCGACAAACACGAGGGAGTCGTGGTCGAAAATCACCTGAACGTGATCCGGCCAAAGACCGTCCCGCCAAGGGTGTCTCCGGGCGCGTTGGCGGCGTTGTTGAACAGCAGATTGGCGGACCAGATGTTCAGGTGCATCAATGGCAGCGTAGCCGTCTCGGCCTACGAATTGGAAGCTCTTCCACTGCCTCCGCCGGACAATGTGGAGGGACTTGCAGAACTGGTCAGACAGGGCTCGGATACACGCCTCATAGAACGCGAGGTGGCGCAACTTTACGGAGAAACCGACCGATGACCATGTTGCCTCCCGTCCTGCCGGTTGACGACATCCACCGGAGGCTTCAGCTCATATTTCCTGAAGGAACGGCCAACCGCAACTACGTGACCCGAGAAATAGCGGCGAAGACGGTGTTCGTGATGCTGTACGTCGGCGCCGTCGACGCCAATGCCCGGTGGATACGCCCCGACCAGGTTACGCGGATGACTGATGCGCGGGCGGCTATGACCGAGGACCGACACCGGGAAGCATGGCTGGTTGAGTCAATGCGGCCGGCAACCGGGGACATTGAGGGACGCTGGTACGCCGTAAACACCCGTGAGCCAATCAGAGATGAAACGCTCCGGGGAGGTCTGGTTCTAATCGGGGCCGTCGCGGAGAGACCGGGGCTGGCAACCACCTCTCCGAGTCCACGCTATGCTCTGACCGAGAGTTTCTCTGCCTTGTTTGACCCCGCATTGACGGAGGAGCAATTGGAGGAGGCCATTGAAGCATGGCGTGATGCGAACCTTTCGGCTTCCGCATTGGCTCGGGCCGCGATCTTGCGTTCGGGCGTGATTGCCGACGAAACCCAAGTCCTTGTGACGCTGCCCAATGGGCAGACTCGCAGTATGGCTGCCGGGCCCAGCTCAATAATCTCAAAGGCAGTTGCCGAGGAGTTCGCTCCGAGATTCCTGGAAACCCCTGGACTCCTGTGGCTGAGCGAGAGCCGCAACAAGGTGGTTGAGCAGGACAACCAATTGGCGCGGTCCCTTGGACTGACCATTGACCCCGAACGGAACCTGCCGGACATGATCCTGGTGGACCTGGGCCCGGAACACCCGTTGTTGGTATTCGTGGAGGTGGTGGCGACCGACGGCGCAATTACCGAGGCGAGGCGAACCGCCCTCCTGATGATCGCTACTGAGGCAGGGTTCAGAGAGAATCAAGTTGCGTTTGTCACCGCGTATGCAGACCGTGATGACACTGCGTTTCGGCGTTCGGTCAGTGAATTGGCCTGGGGGTCGTTCGCCTGGTTCATGTCAGAACCGGATCAGGTGGCGCTGTGGCATTCCGGACGCGAGTCCCCGGAACGGATCAAACTGTCAGCGCTGATCCGATTGTGAACCCAAGCATCCCCTTACGCATCCGATGGCATCCTCGGTCTCAGCAACGTAAAGGCGATGCAGACAGAGGCTTTCGTACCGATAAACCTTGAGCCGGCCACCACAAACCATGGTTCGTCATGGTCTACGATAGCTCCCACGGCGGCAGGTAGCATTCGGCATTGATGTCCAAGCGCCGGTGGCTGACGGCATCGCCAAACTCCCATTGCCCTTTTCAACTCCGCCACAGTCCCAGCGTGAACACCCTCCGCAGAAACCTCGCCCGTTTAGCCCGTCGCAGTTCCCGCAGTGCCTCTGCCAAAGCATCCCTCCGCCAACGGACGTGATCGGGGAGCCGTGCCTCATCCAAGGGGTAGGTATCCGGCGGCAGGGTCAGGTAATACTCGCCGAGCATTGCAGCTTCCAGCTCCCACCGGCGCACGGCGGCCTGCGCCCGCTCAACGGCGCTGGCCCCCGCATCACCGCCAACCCGCAGTCGCCGCCACTCGGCAAGCAGATGCGCCGCCGGGCCGAAGGCGAACTCCTCGTCGGGCTGTACTTCCAGGGTAACCACTCCGGCCTCGGGCATTCCGGGTCGGCGCCGGGGCGGTCTCCAATCCTTCGCCACATCGTCGCCCTGGTCATTTTCGTGATCATCATCAGTGTCAGCATCAACACCTTCGGCAGCGTCCCCCGGGCGCCTGCTGTCTGCTAGCGCGGCAAGCCTGCGGGTCAACTCCTCCAGCTGGCGGGCCTGTTCGTCCGCCAACTCCCGCAGCCCGCAATTCTCTTCCTCCAGTTCAGCCACCCGCTGCCGCAGTGCCGCAACGCCGGCGTCCGGTGTACCGCCGTCGTCGCCATCCCCCGTTGCACCACCGCCGTCACCATCCCGGTCCCGGAACTCCACCAATGCCCGCCGCATCCGGCGGGACACCTGCTGGGAGTCACAGCAGAGGGCCAGGGTGCGGTAGTTTACCCCCAGGACCCCGGTGGCCGGGACCCGGTCGCGTTCCTCCACCAGGGTGCCCAGCAGGTCCAATAGGGCATCGTCCGATAGGGGAGCGTCCGGCTCCGCCCCCGGGTCGTGTCCCTCCACCAGTGCGGCGTCATCATCATCGTTCAAGGCTCTCGCCATGGGTTGAAACTACAATCTCCGCACTGCAATCTTTGCAATAATGTGATTATAGAGCCGCAGTAAATTGCTCGCCCGGAAATCCCCTAAGTGCCACCCTAAACGTCCCTTTCCTCGTAGGAAACTCCCTTAGATTGTATTCTGCAATCCTTTCCATTTCTCCTTTCAGGGCGACCACTGTGGGAAACCGCTGGAGAGGATTGCAGTCCGACACGTCAGGGCCAGCAGAGAGAGTTTCGCCGGTCCGCCCCGCCGGTCTGGACAAGGCAAGCTATCAGATCGTCATCGAGGGCAGCAGGTAAAGAGAACGGCTCTCCCCACACCGGGCCCTGCTGGACAAAGGGGCTGATTGACCGGTAGTCTGTAACCGGATACAAGTCCAGAGCAAGGGCGTTCAGGCGTATCCAAATGTTTGTGAATACCCCTGTCCTAATGACCCTGATTCACCACACCGCGCCTGGGCTGCCCATCCTAGCAGCCCAGCATTTTCGATCTCCAAGCCGACGAGCGGCCTTGGAGCAGGTGATCCAGCATTGACGAAGTTAGCGACCATCACCCTTGCAACCTGCGTAGTGCTGGCTGCGGTCGGCGGGGGTTATGCGCTGGCGATATTCACCGAAACGATAGAACAACCGTGGCCGTTGGCGTCGGAACCGCCAGCAACCACCACGGACTCCCCGGCTTTCGCCCGCGACAACCGGGACGCCGCAGTCACCCCCACTGACGCGCCAGAGCCGGCGGCAACCCGCGCGTTGCCCACGCGCACCGCCACGAGCGAGGCCATGCCCACATATACGCCCAGGCCCGTACCTACTTCCAAGCCAACTCCGATGCCTACCACTGCGCCTCTCGCTATCCCTTCCCCCACTCCGACGCCAATACCTACT
>VXOI01000076.1:17465-22265 GCA_009840175.1 Chloroflexota bacterium
GCCTACCACTGCGCCTCTCGCTATCCCTTCCCCCACTCCGACGCCAATACCTACTTCCAAGCCAACGCCGATACCTACCACCGTGCCTCTCGCTATCCCTTCCCCCACTCCGACGCCAATACCTACTCCAACCCCAAAGCCGGTAAGCATAGCCGGCTTGCCCTGGGTGGCGGACGGTATCGACGAGTCGGAAGAAGCAGCGGGCAGGGAATTGTCAACGCTGGCAGAAGCCAATCCCTTGGTAGCCCGCATTTTGCTGGGTCGCCCGTGGGTCATTGACGGTGTCAGCGGACCGGAAAAAGGCGCCGTGATGCGCATTAGGGATGTCGGATACGACCTGCCGGCCTTTGCCGCAGAAATTGCAGGGCAGCCTTGGTTGGTGGACGACGTTACCCAACCGGAATCAGAGGTCGTGGAAATACTCTGGGAAATTTCCGGGCATTCGGTAACGCTGGCGGAGCGGCTCATTTCGCTACCCTGGCTGACCGACGACGTTACCCAGACCGAGGCCGGCGTCCTGTCTGACTTGAGATATATCGCACGTCACGATCCTGCACTCACCGCGCTGCTCGTCGCCATGCCTTGGTTGGCCGACGGCGTTACTCAGACCGAGGCCGGCGTCCTGTCCGACTTGGGATATATCGCGGACGACGACGCAGCACTGGCCCAAAGACTAGTTACCCTACCCTGGTTGGCCGATGGCGTGAATGACGTCGAGAGGATCACCATCGAACGCCTGGGCTGGGTAGCGGATACGGACGTGGAACTGGCGAACGTTGTCGCAGGCAAGACTTGGCTGGCGAATAGCTTGAGCAATGACGCCACCCGTGCGGTGGAAAGCCTCTACTTCATCCACGATGAAGATGCGGCGTTGGCCAAATCGATAGCGGCCATGCCCTTCCTGGATTCCTTGGAACCAACCGATGCCGCGGCTTTGGAAGCTCTGTCATGGCTGGCCTACACCGAAATATTCGCCCTGCGAGAAGTGTTGACTCATCCCACGCTTCAAAATGGCATCACCGATGAATGGGCGCCCGTGGTGGCCCTGATGGACAGCGTGAACGAGGCGGCGCCAGCCTTTCTGCGTCCCCTGCTGGACCCGGAGCAGGCCACCGTGGAACGCGGCTCGATAAGGCTCCCCCACACCGGTGCCGCCGACTTGGCCATCATCCGCACGGATACAGGCGTCTCGCGCAGCATGGGCCTGCTGGAACACAGCGCTGCCAGCGTTGAAGAGTTCATGGGCGCTGCCCTGCCGACCAATTACATCGGCCTGCTCTTCGGAACTGCGGTGCTGGGCTACTCTCATGGCACTCACTATGGAGACTACTTTGTGATGCTGCCTGAATACGACGCCGATGATGACAGCGACTCCGCCGGATACGCCGGACACCTGATGGCCCACGAGGTGGCTCACTTCTACTGGCGCAACAACCCCGACTGGCTCGACGAGGGTCTGGCCGAACTGTTGGCAGCCATATCCGAAAACGGGCGCACCGGGGCGGAAGTAACCATCGACTATTCCCACTGCCCGGCCGGTGACAATATCGCCCTGTTGGAACGCCTGGACGCGGCCGGCGTCATGTACGACTACCGATGCAACTATGCTCTGGGCGGACAGTTTTTCCTGGAACTCTATGATACCGTGGGGGATGCTGCTTTCCGTGAGGGTTTGCGCAGCCTATACCTGATGTCTCTCGTCGAAGATTATGCCGACGAATTTGACGGTTCCCCGGTGGGCATACGCCAGATTCAGGATGCTTTCGAAGGGGACAGCGACGCGGTCGCTCCGGTAATCGACAAGTGGTACCACGGAACCACTCCGTGACAACAGTTGCCACGCTGCGTAGGAGACCACTGTGTAGTCCGTTACTATCGATCGTGCCAAGCATCTCAAGGAGACCCCCAGTTCGGCCACAACCGCTGGCATTCCGACATCCCGGCCATCGTCGAAGTCGACCTCGGCGAAGAGGTCATTCGCGAAACCCGCGATGCTTCTGATTCCCAGATTCAACCGGCATGACCGAGGCTGATCTCGCCGGTCTTGATGCCGAGGTTGCCCACCCGCTTCCCGCCCCGACTACGTAAAGGGCGCTGAGCCGGGCGACCTCCTCGAAATCGAGCGCCTTGACTTTATCGCCCAACCAACAAGTTATATCTTTGGGGAGTGATAGACTGCTTGAGGCAAATGTCAGCACAACCTCGGTGGATGGAGGATTCAGAGAAAGACCCGAGAAAGTAGTGTATACCCGATCCGGTAGATCAACTGCGGCATTGGTTGCTGAAGACGGAACGACTATCGGCTACACGCTGTTCTGGAATGCCTGCAAAGACGTTGAAGAGACCAGCTACATATTGGCCATCACAAACAGCGACGCACTATACGAGTCTGTGCACTCGTTGATGCCCAAGAGCCAGTTCGGAGCAGAAGCATCTCTGGAAGATGCCCATCCCGGAGTTCGACCGCAAGAACCGGCTTCAGGCCAGGACTGCCATGGCCGGGGAGAGGACGGCGAAGCAACTGGAGCAACTGCGCCAGACGCTGGGCGACGAGCTGACCGTAACCATCGCCCGCCGGGAGTTGCGCAAGTGGCTGCGCACGTCGAACGAAGGCCGGGCCGTGGAAGCTGCGGTGAGCCGGTTGCTGGCGGGAGCGTAGCCACTCTACTGACAGTTGCCCACTGACGGCTACGGCTTCCGGCTGATACGCTGGAGGCATGGCTTTTTCGCGAGAGCGCATCCTGGACTCCCTGGCCCGGCTGCCCTTCATTGACGCGGGGGAACTGGCGATGGTCCTGGGCGAGCCGCTGGCGACGGTACACCGCGCCCTGACCGCCCTGCTGAAAGACGGCCTGGCCGGGCGGGTGAGCCACGGCACGGCCCATCTGCCGTCCAGCCAACGCTACTACCTCACGAAGAAGGGCATCGCCGAAGCCGCCGACGTCCTGGACTACTACGCTCCCTCGGACTTCGTGCGGGCCTACCCCGTGTCCCGGCAATGGCTGGCATTGCTCATCCGCCGCATGGATGCCGTGGCCTCGGTGTACCGCCTGGCGGCAACGCTCTCTCCCGGCGTGGACGGGCTGGAAACCCAGGTGGAGTTCCAGCGCCGGGGCCGGTTCGATGCGGTGATCACTCTACACAATGGCCGCAGCTTCGGGGTGGTGCGCCAGGGGCTGGCGCTGCGGCGCCGCTCCCTCTACGACCGGCTGCGGGCCATCGCCGAGTACAACTACTCCCGTCGTCCCTCCGTGGTGCTGGTGCTGGTGCCGAGCCCCTGGGAGCAGCGGCTCACCGACGAGTTCTGCCTCAACGCGGACCTCCGGGACTGCTACGTGGGCGTGGAGAACCGGGAGACCCTGGAAGCTTGGGACCGGGCGGTCTGGATTTCGTCCAACTGGGTGATTGGCAGGAGATACCGCACCCTGGAGCAGGTGGTCTCCGAGGCCGAACCGGGCGGATGGTTTCACCCGGAGGCGCCGGAGCGTAAGCGGGCCTCCCTGCCCGACCCGGAGCGGATGATCAAGGCAGTTCCGGCCTTCGGCGTCACCCCGGCGGAGAAGCGCGCCCTGGACCTGATCACCGACCACCCCATGATCCCCCGGGAGCACCTGGCCCGCTGGCTGGGGGTGTCAGACGGGAGGGTCAGCCAGATGACCCGCAGCCTGGTGGATGATTGGGGATTGGTGGAACAGCACGGCAAGCGGAGCGATGTGCGCTACACCCTGTCCGACCGGGGCATCAGGTATATCACCCGCCGGGACCGGGCGCAACTGTCCACCACCATGGCAACGTGGAGCACTGAACCCACCACCGACAATCACGGAAAGCCCCGGCCCCTGGGACACCGGATACTAACCTGGCAGCGCCAGACCGGCCACGCCGACGGCATCACCTGGTTCCTGTCGGAACTGGCCGCCGAGGCCCGGGCCGAGGACGCCAGCGAACTGCAATGGTCCATACCCACTGCCCGTTCCGACCGGGCCTTCAACCGGGGCGAGGACGCCATAGCTCCCGACGCGGTGGGACACCTGCTCGTCAACGCCCTGCACGTGCCCTTCTACCTGGAGCACGAGCTGCGCGCCCGCCACCCCAGGGGAGTGGCCGCCCGGCTGCGACCCTACATCCGCTACTACCGCTCCGACGCGCCCCGGGATGACCAGCCGCCCTTCCCGACCACGCTGTTCGTGGTGGACACCGAGGAGGTGGCCGAGACCTACGCCAGCACAGCCTCCCGGATGCCGACCATGAAGCTGCCCATCCTGGTGTCCAGTAGGGAGCTTCTGTCCTATAGGGGGATACTGGGCCGGTCCTGGCGTCCCCTGTGGGACGGGGAACGTCCTCCCCTGGCGCTGCGGGAACTGGGGGTGTACGAGTGGGACAAACTGCGGCGGCGGATGCATCGGCAGGAGACACAGCAATCATGCTGATACGGCTTCTTCTACCCGCCACGCTGTCCGGGGGCGCAAACTGTCCTCCGGGGGTGATTTCAGAGGTTGGCCGGGAGGCCGCGACGTGTCAATGTCCCCTGGTTCCAGGTACGAAACGGGCTGCAATTCCCCTTGACCATTCAAAAGTTGCATTCTTGCAGGTGTGAGAAACGGCGCTAAAACAACGAGGGTGATATCGGCAAAAGTGCAATCGCCTGACGCATCGCCGTTGACAAGGTGATTTACATGTCAGATAAAGTCAAAGATGAGGTCCACTGGGTGGACAAGGGGGAGGCGGCGCGGGAGCTGGAGGTATCGCTATCGACCCTGGACCGGATGATCCGCAAGGGCGAGGTGGAGGTGGGGAGAG
>VXOI01000174.1 GCA_009840175.1 Chloroflexota bacterium
TCCCTTTCCGCCTGCCGACAACTCCTCGTTTCCCCTCAACTCTGAACTCTTACTATAACCTTGCCCCGTGGAAGAAAAGACAAAGGCCTAAGGGGAAACACCTTGGGCCTTTGCTGGTTTATTCAGGTTCTCAGGACGGTACTGGGCCTTTCGGGCATAAGACAATCCCCGGCCATAGAAGCCGGAAAAATACAACCTCACCAAGAGGGCTGCCTTATGGCCAACGGCAGACAGGCATCGAATAATTCGCATCGTGGTCGGCCATTTGGAACAGAGGGCTAGGAAAGGGCCTTGGCCAACTGTTCGGCTTCCGCCTTGCTCAGGATTCGGAAAACCGCCAGACTGGGGTCTTCCTTGGCCACACCTTTGGCCGCGGGGCGCCCGTTCTTCATCGTGACCAGTTCGATCTGGTCCATTTCCACCTTCTTGCGCAGCTTCGTGCAATAGGCTGTCAGAACAGGCATTTCCGCGGGGACATCCGCATTTTTGGCCCGGGACTTCCGTGGAGGCATATCGTCACCTCATTTATGAACTCAGACGCTGCATCGGCTCCTTTTTCCGCAACGTCAATATAGTGTAGGGATGGCAAATTTTCGTGTCAATATAATGTAGACGCTAAATTCCGGCAAAGCTGAACAGGTTTTTAGCACTGTTTTGCGTGTTAGAATACCCGGCAATTGAGACACAATTTTGGGATTCCGCAGGAAGCAATGGGTAAGTTGTATATTGTCCGGCACGGCGAGACTGTCTGGAACCGCGAGGGTCGCATTCAAGGGCATACAGATGTTGCCCTGTCTGAAAGGGGCCTGGAGCAGGCTCGGCTTCTCGCCAAGCGTCTGAATACCGTACCCTTCGACGCGGCCTACGCCAGCGACCTCAGACGCGCTTATGAGACTGCCGCCGTCGTCCTGGAAGACCGCGGCGTTCCGATACATCCCACGCCGCGCCTGCGGGAGTACCACAAGGGCGGATTCGAAGGCATGACCGAGGCCGAGCTCCGGGCTCTTTACCCCAATGAGTACCCCGGCTACGTCTCCAAAGACCTCGATTACGCCCCCAAGGGCGGCGAGTCCACCCGTGAAGTCAGTGCCCGCATGGCAGCAGTTATTAGTGAGATTAAGGACAGTCACCTGGGTGACAACGTCCTGGTAGTGGGGCACGGCGGCTCGCTGCGGGCGGCGATGATGTCCTTGCTTGGTATGTCGTTGGATGCCAACTGGCGTTTCGTGTTCGGAAACTGCACCCTTTCGATTGTGGATACCTACCACGATAACGCCGTTCTGAGGCTGTTCAACGACGGCTCGCACCTGGCAGGAATGGAGTCCCTGTTTGCCAATGGCGCAGTTGCCTCCCGTTCCACCGTGGCCGGAGAGTGAGTGTTGAGCGCCGAACGAGACTCAGTCGGTGAATCAGGCCTGCCGGATGGGCATGAGCTTGTCGGTTCCGCCACGGCGCGGGCTCCGGGGGTCTGCGGCGTCCTGGCCCAGGGCGTATTGGGCGATATGCCCTTCTCGGTAACTTGCCCGGTTGACTTTTTTTCCCGCGTGCGAGTGGAGCTTAGCTCCGGAGGCCCCGGGGTTACCGCGACCGAGGGGTGCGAAAAGACTGTCGCGGCGGTGCGGCGCACGCTGGCCCATCTCCGCCGGGCCAAAGTCCGGGCCGAGGTGCGGGTCAGCAGCCCCATTCCCAGGGCCCGCGGCCTCGGTAGCAGCAGTGCCGACCTTTCCGCCGCCATTGCCGCCACCGCCATGGCTCTGGGGGAGGAACTCAGCCCCTACGACATCGCCCAGATCGCCTTGTCCATCGAACCCACCGGCGGCGTGATGATGCCCGGGCTGGCCCTCTTCGACCATCGCGCCGGCATGGTGCGGGAGACCATTGGCCCGCCGCCGCCCATGGAAATCGTGGCCCTGGACTTCGGCGGCTCCTCTCGCTCCGACCTTGACGGCAATTCCCAGCAATGGCGACTGGTGGACGCCCTGACTGAAGAGGCGTTGAGCCTGATCCGAAGAGGCGTCTCCGAAAGAAGCCCCGCCTTGGTGGGACAGGGCGCAAGCGCCGCTGCCGAAGCGGCCAGCCGCATAGCGTCTCGCCCCAGGCTGGAAGAAGTCACCCAATTCGCCTGCGAGGTTGGCGCCGTCGGCGTGAACGGCGGCCACCGCGAGGGTGTCACCGGCGTGTTGCTGGACGCCACCGAGCGCCGGGGAAAATCCACCTACATCAAGGCAAAGCAGGCTTTCCCGGATGCCGAAGAGGTCTATCACTTCAGAGTGATGAGCGGGGGCGTGCAGACTGTATCCACAAGTCAAAGCTGAATTCTAAGGACGAGAGCAATGGCGGAGTACAACCTTGCAATAATTGGCGGCGACGGAGTAGGCCCGGAAGTCATAGCAGAGGGACGCAAGACGCTCGAAGCGCTATCCTCCTCGGGAGGGCCAACCTTCCGGTTCACCGAATTCCCGTGGGGCAGCGACTACTACCGCGAGACCGGCCGCCTGATGCCGGAAGACGGGCTGGAGTTGCTGTCCGGCTTCGACGCCATCCTTTTCGGCGCCGTGGGCGATCCGAACATCCCCGACCACATCACCTTGCACGGCCTCTTGCTGCCGATGCGGCGAGGCTTCGACCAGGGAATCTGCGTGCGACCGGCATACCTCTACCCCGGCGTGGAGTCGCCCTTGGCGGGCAAGAAGGCGGGCGACATAGACATGGTTATATTCCGCGAGAACACCGAGGGTGAATACGCCCCTGTGGGAGGGCGACTTAACACCGGCACTCCCCACGAGACCGTCATACAGAGCAACGTCTTCACGCGGCGCGGTACCGAGCGCATCATCCGAGCCGCCTTCGAACACTGCATCCGCCGCAACAAGCGGATGAAAGTGACCTCGGTCACCAAGTCCAACGCCCAGTCCTTCGGCATGGTCTTCTGGGACGAGGTGTTCGAGGATGTGGCTGCCGACTACCCGCAGGTGGAGACCGAGTCGCTGCTGGTGGACCGGGCCTGCATGGACTTCGTGCGCTGGCCTGAAGACTTCGATGTTGTGGTGGCCTCCAACCTGTTCGCTGACATTCTCTCGGACATTGCGGCGGTGGTATCCGGCAGCATGGGACTGGCCCCCAGCGCCAACATCAACCCCGACAAGGTCCACCCGTCGCTATTTGAGCCGGTCCACGGCGCGGCCTTCGACATAATGGGCAAGGGCATCGCCAACCCCCTCGCCACCGTCTCCGCCGTGGCGATGATGCTCGACCACTTTGGAGAAGCCGAAGCAGCCGCCCGCGTGGACGCCGCCGTGGCCCGCTGCCTGGAAGAGCGCCGCGTCCTGACCGCCGACCTCGGAGGCAACGCCAGCACGGCGCAGATGGGCGACGAAGCCGCTAGGCTGGTGCGCGAGGGGTAGGAGAACGCCCTCCAAAGGCAATTGACATTCCGAACAGGAGCAATTTCGCGCCTTGCGTATCATTGCCAGGAAGGCGTTGAGGGAATTCTGGATGGGCCACTCGACCGCTGAAGGACCATTGCAGGCGTGGTTTCGAGAAGTAGAAAGGGAAGATTGGAACTCACCGGCCGACTTGAAAAGGAGGTATCCAAGCGCCAGCATCCTCAATGGCAACCGGGTAGTGTTCAACATCAAAGGGAACGATTACCGGTTGGTGGTGTATATTAACTATCCGTACCGCACTGTCTATATCCGCTTTGTGGGAACTCATTCTGAGTATGACCGCATCGACGCAGAGAACGTGTAGTGATGGCTGACGGAAAACATATACGAACAGAAGCTGAACATGAAGCCGCCATGAAGCGGATTTACGAGCTAATGGACTCTGAACCCGACACAACCCGGGGTAGAGAACTCGACGCATTGGTTAGTGCCGTGGAAGAGTACGAATCCAGGACCGTGGCTATCGGTGGCCCAGAACCGGTTGCGGCCATTGAGTTCCGCATGGAGCAGGCCGGTCTGCATCCTGACGACTTGATTCCCTGCTTGGGCAGTCGAGAGGCGGTTTCCGAGGTGCTGTCGGGCAGGCGACGAATCACCTTCCCCATAGCAGTTGCTTTGCAAGAGCGCTTGGGGATTCCAGTCGAGACGCTGCTTGCTAAACCGGCCACATCTCCCGATAGGAGCTCTCTCTCTCGACTTTAGCTGTCTGCAAATTCCTGTCGCTATTGCTCATTCCCCTAAACCCCCAGCACCACTGCCGCCATCCGCTTCTCCAGCGCCTGCCCTATCTGCATCGTCAGCTCGGGGCGTTGATGGTCTCCGATGCTCCCTATGAAGGCCACGCCCAGGAGTCGCCCCAGGCGAAAGTCCACGACTGTCGAAGAAATCAGGCCAGTGGGGCCGCCTTGCAGGACGTGAAGGGCCACCGATTCATCGAAGAAGCCGCTGGTTTCCACGCGGTTCGTCGCAACCAGTTGGTGCCCTTGCCCCACGCTGTCGCCCACGTGGTCCTCGAAGTCCTTGAGAAAGATTTCGTGCATCCAGCGGCTCACCGACTCCGGGCTATCGAAGAGATGCACCACCGAAGCGGCCATGAAGTCGAAGCCGTCGGACATCGCCATGTTGGACGTGGGGCCAAGCTCGCGCATAGTGCCGGTCACCCGTCCTGCCTCCAGAAAGCGCTGGGCAGTGCTGCCGACGAACCCGTTGCGGGCCAACTGTTCGTTGTCCAGTTCTCCCTCTCGGACAACCTGATGCGCCTGGAAGTCGCTGGGAAACTCGCTCTTTTCCAGCACCATGTCCGCCAGCGTTTCTTCGGTAACTCGATAGGTGGCTCTTGTAATCGCAGAGGTCGCCAAAACCGGCCCTCCGGGAAATCGGAATGATTTTTGTGAGCGCGGAATTGAATCTGAAGGGCGAATTGAGGAGGCGGAAGTCTTGCGTCCGCCTCCTCAACCTGAAACTGGCTTAGCCGCAGACCATGGGGTAGATGTGCAGGGAGCGGGTGGACTCCACGGGCAGCATGGTCTTCTTCCAGGTCTGTCCTTCGTCGTGGCTGTGATAGACCTCGCCGGAGTAGGATGCGCAACTGATGCGGCTGGGCGCGGCCGGGTCAATAGCGACCTGCATCATCCGTCCGGGGGGAACGTCGCCCAGGTCCAGGCGCTCCCAGGTCTCGCCCACGTCGCGGCTGCGGAACAATGCCCCTTCCGGCACCGTGTCCGGCGGAGCAGCGCCACCGCCGGCTCCCGAGGCCAGGTAGATGGTGCTGGGGTCGTCCGGGGCAACGGCCAGGTCGCGGCAGTAGGACCCCCCGGGGAACATGTCATCCACCTGCACATGCTCCCACCGCGAACCGTGGTTCTTCCCGCGGAACATGGCTATCTGGGTGGCAATCTGCACCGTGCCATGGTCCGCAGCGCTCACCGCTACCTGGTGAAGGTCGAGAGTGTTGTTGCGGAGGTATGGGCCGTCCATCAACTGCGTCCAGGTCTCTCCCCCGTCCCGGCTGGCCAGCAGTCCGCCTACCTCGATGGCCGCGTAGACATTCCGGGGGTCCACCGGGTCAACGGAGATGCCGATGACACGCTTCGCCAAGGGAGGCATATAGGTGGTGATGTGGGGGTAGATAACCTTGCTGGTGTCCATATCCTGCCAGGTGCCCCCGCCGTCCCGGGAGCGGGCGATGGAGCAGGGCTCGTATCCGGCGAAAATGGTGTTGGGGTCGGAAGGGTCTGCCGCCAGCGACCACACCTCGCGCCCCTCGGCGGGGTCGGGCAGCCGCTGCCAGCTTTCTCCCCGGTCTGCGCTGCGGTAGACGCCGTCCTGCGTGCCAGCGAACACGATGGCTGAGTTGTCCGACTTGAGCAGCAGGGCGCGCACCTGCGGATTGCCCGGCAGCCCGGCGGAAATGTCGTCCCAGCCGTCCTCGCCGTCGGCCTGGCGGAAGATGCCGCCCTCGCCGATAAAGTCTCCCTCGCCGGCCATCCCGACGTAGGTATAGGTCAGATGATTGGTTGCGACCATTTTAGACTCCTGTTACGGTCGGATGCTCATTGGATTTTTGGCCTAACCTTTCCTGTTGTCAAGTGACGCGACGCCTTATGCCATGCTGCCGCGCCCCTTCGCCGTGGTAGAATGCAGGGCAGCAAGAGGGTATGAAATGATGTTTGCGGCGATGCAATGGAGATTTCCGCCGCTGGCGCGCCGCTCTTCTCTGCGCTAGTATTTGAGACAACTAACCGACGACCCAATGACCTGATGGAAGGTACACGCCCATGAAGAACAAGGTGTACGCCACCATGGATGAAGCGGTGGCCGACATTCCCGACGGCTCCATCATCATGTGCCCCGGTTTCTCCGGCGTCGGCGTTCCCCGCAACCTGCTCGCCGCCGTCAACCGGCAGGGCGCAATGGAGTTGACCTGCATCTCCAACAACGCCGGCACCCTCGACGAGCTGGTTGATGTCGGCACGCTGGTTGAAGCCGGGCAGGTCAAGAAGATGATCTGCGCCTTCACCGCTCCGACTCACCCCTCGATGGTCACCCCCTTCGTGCGGATGTACAACGAGGGGCTGGTGGATGCCGAACTGGTGCCGCAGGGCACCCTGGCCGAGCGCATCCGCATCGCCGCCGCCGGCATCGGCGGATTCTACACGCCGACTTCCGTGGGCACCGAACTGGCCGAGGGCAAGGAACACCGCGAGATGAACGGCCGCACCTACGTCCTCGAATATCCCCTCCACGCCGACTACGCTCTTGTCCGCGCCTGGAAGGCCGACAAGTTCGGCAACCTCCAGTTCCGCCTTTCCCAGCGCAACTTCAACCCCATCATGGCCATGGCCGCGAAGACCACCATCGTCGAGGTCGAGAACGACGTCGTGGAAATCGGCGAGTTGGACCCCGACCACGTCCACGTCTCCGGCATCTACGTTGACCGCATCGTGAAAATCCCAGAAGACGGCATCTGGTCCGGCGCCAAGCCCGGCATTTAACTTCAGATATTCCCCTCTCCCCCCGGGAGAGGGTTAGGGTGAGGGCGTACCCCACTCCGCCGAGACTCTTGAGGAGCATCGAACATGACCGCCGAAAAGACGAAGCTGACCCGCCAGCAGATGTGCGACCGCCTGGCGATGGAGTTCCAGGACGGCTGGATTGTCAACCTGGGCGTGGGAATGCCCACCCTTTGCTCCAACTACGTTGACCCTTCGCGGGAAATCATCAACCACTCGGAGAACGGCGTTGTGGGCTACGGCCCGCTGGCCGCCGAAGGACACGAAGACCGTCACCTGGTCAACGCCGGAGGGCAGCACGTGACGCCCCTGGACGGCATGGCGATTGTGCACCACGCCGATTCTTTCATGATGATTCGCGGCGGCATGATTGACGTTACCGTGATGGGCGCCTACGAGGTGGCGGAAAACGGCGACTTCGCCAACTGGCGCATCCCCACCCGCAAGGGCGGCGGCATCGGCGGCGCCATGGACCTGGCGGCCTGCGCCAAGCGCGTCTTCATCGCCATGGAGCACACCACCCGCGAGGGCGAGCCGCGCCTGCTCAAACGCTGCAAGCTCCCTATCACCGCCCCCGGCGTGGTCAAGATGCTGGCGACCGATCTGGGCCTCTTCGCCATCACGCCCGACGGCTTCGAGCTGGTGGAGAATGCCCCCGGCTGGAACGCGGAGGAGATTCAGGAACTGACCGAGGCGAAAATCCACATCTCGCCGGACCTGAAGGAGTTCCGCTTCCGGGACTAGCTGCCCCTACTTGAGGGCAATCAGGTTCCAGCCTGCCGTGAGTTCGGCCCCCTGGAATTGTTGTGGTCTGATCAGATTGACCCACACAATATCCCCTCTATCTACCACCGCTAGGTCGTTCAGGCTGGCCATCTCGCCGGAAAGCAATGGATCGAACACGCTCCAGCTCTGGGTGGCGTTGTCGTAGTGCCATACGGATGACAGCGAGCCGTCCCTGATGAGTTCCTTGAACACTTGGCTTGGCGGGCCGCTGAGAGGCGGGGGCGCCACCACGATAATGTGAGGGACTACTACCTCTGCCACCTGGATAACGAGGGTCTGGTCGCCAAATTCAAGGTTGGGGACCAGGACGTCCGTCTCGAAGGAACCGTTCTCATCGGTGGCTGCCCCGGCCTTGCCGAGGACCTGGATGCCTTCGATTGTTATTGGTCCGACACGGGCGAAAGAAGGCAAGTTCTGACCGCTTATGGTCAAGCGGTCTCCTGGGGATACGGAGTCCGGTGTTGTCACGATATCGGCCCAAGGGATGAGGTGACTGGCCTCCGCCTCGACACTCGTGATAACTCCCCTGTTTGACGACTCGCCAACTGCCTTTACCAGATGCCTCTTTCCCACGGCTGCGGTGAAAGGTACTTGGAACGGCAGCTCAAACCTGCCCTGGCTGTCGGCCAGGTCCAGCTCAAACTGAGTTTCCTCCTGCGGCGCTCCCACCCCGGCCCCGTAGGTTATAAGCACCACCGAATTGGCGATGAAGCCGCTGCCGGAGATGGTGAAATCCGTGCCTCGCTGACCCATCGAGGGGTCCAGGACGATGGTGGCTTGGGGAACCGTCAGGACCGCCTGCCCCAGGGCGTGGTCATCGCCCTCTATCAGCACTTCGTTGGGCCCGTTGGCCACGTCCAGCGGGACGGTGACGGTAAATGCTATGTCACCGTTTGATCCCACCACGAACCCGGAATGGTCGTCGTCAACCCTCTTGCCTCCGATCCACACCGAATCAATATGATTGCTTCCTCTGACAGAGCTGCTGAACCCCGATCCCGTAATTGTAACTCTCTGTCCCCGCGCCGCTGTGGACGGAGTTAAGGTCAGCGGCAGGCCCTCAATCTCCACTGTCGCCTTGGTCAATGCGATTGGGTCATCCTTGATCTCAGTCTGTGTTAGCTTCCGAAGGAACGATCCTTTACCTGTACCTGTGGGACTTTGACAGGCCGGTTTGATTACTGGGTCGCCCATATAAGAATAGTCGAGTTGCGCGTGATCAAAAACAGCTACCGTCTGCTCTCCTGGAGGGATGTCGGTGGGAACCTTTACAGTCAAGGTAACTCTGCCCTGTGCGTCTCTGGGGGGTGAGTCGGGGTGATCTATGCAGTGGGCATATTCCTCTGCGTCTGCAATAAAGACACGTTTGCCGGCTATCTGCACAGCGACAACATCGTTGCGTTCTTCTTCCCAGTCAGAAATGACGATTGTCAGGCTGGAGGTATGACTAACCGTAGGTGGCTCAAAGGACATTGAGCTCCTGATGTTGAACTCCTTGGAGACTTCCTCTCCCTCGCTGTCCCTCGCCGTGACTTCGTACCTGGCCTCGCCAGGTTTGCCTTGGGCTGTCAACTTGACACTGAATGCGCCCCTCACTGTCCTGACCGACGCCAGAGTCTCGCCCGGGTTGATACCTTTATCACCGTTGGCGTCGTGATAGATGGTAACCGTCCCTGCCGCGTATCCCTTGCCATCCAGCGTAAACTCACTCCCTCGTGGGCCCGTCTGGGGATCGACAGTTGTAGTCCTCCTCACCACGGCTTCTATTATGTCCTCCTCGTCTCCGATGACAAACGAAGACACCTTGATTGTCTTGATGCCAGCTGAGAAGGGGTTCTTGACCCGGGCCAAGTTGCTGAAGGTGATCGTGTAGTCGCCGCTGAAAGCTATCCGGGCATCATCCCCTTTTAGCGGGACTGGAAAAATCACCCGCTCTCCTTGGAGCAGGACTTCCGATGGATTGAAATTCTTGGGCTTTCCGTCACTCTCGTCAGTATAGCGCACTTGAATCCTGGAGGTGCTGATGAAGCTCGGGAGAATGAATCCGGAGTCGGCTGAGGGTCCCGAAAAGTCCACGACGATGTCGTCAGTCGTGCTGATGATCTCCTCGGCATGGGTGTGTAGCTCAACACGCACTGCGGCACTGGGAACCGTCGAGCTGATGGGGTTCTTGACGATTACGAAGTTCTTGTCTTCGGCCCGAATTTCTTCGTTCGGAGTGTCTCCATTCACGAAAGAAATGAAGACTTCATAGGGCTTTTCATCTTCGAAGTTGTCAAAGCCTTGAGGGGTCTCAGGCGTTTCGATACCGGCTCCCGCTTTGATTTTGATGGTGATGTACTCTCCTGCTTCGACAGTTGGGTCTGTACCATTATGGGTACCGCCGGTCAGCATAAGTTTCTTTCCGTCCACAGCGACAGCATCGACATTTTGCGCATCGGCATTATTGTTGCTGCCGTTATCATCAACTGTTATCAGGTCTTGTGTCTCTCTAATCATTGCGGCTAAGGTGGCAGTGTCAGGCAGGTCGAAAGACCGATGGAATGTGATGACAATACTGTCATTCTCAGCGTTATAGAACTTCGGATCATTAGGCACATAGGCTTTGAAGACTAGCTCCCTGTGTCGACCGCCATCAACCTCTATGGTGTGCTCGTGAATATCCTGATGGGTTGGAGCAGAGCAAGGAACGGGTCTGGCCTGGAAGTCCTGGTGCATGTCCGTAACGCCAGCGCCAGAGGCGCACGGGTGCGCCCCTACCCCCGCCGCGAAAGAGAAAACGACGCCAATCAGAACGGCGACGAGGCCCGCCGCCAGAAGCAGGACAACTGCGCCGGGCCTGTCAGCGGGCAAGGTCATGGTTCGTCCGTCGCCGGGAACACGCACGCCGCTGCCCGGCTACCTGTAAATCTGGCCGCGATTGTCCGCGTCGAAAATTTCAACCACTCTGTCGTCTTCAATGATGTCGTAGAGGAGCCGGTAATCGCCTTCCCGCCACCTGCGGCGACAGTGGAACCGGCCTTTCAGATGGGTAATCCTTGGCCCGGCGTATGGATTCACGGACAAGTACTGAAGTATGCCATTGACGCGGACTTCCAAATCGGGGTGACGGTTGATGAACCAGGCGGCCCGTGGAAGCAGGATTACTTGATATTGGCTGGACAACAATAGTCTTCACTCAGTCTTTTGGTATTTGGCTCTTATCTCTTCCATGGTTTTCTTGAGAGAGCTGAACCTCTTTCTGGTGGTGATGATTTCCTCCGCCGTGGCTATCCAACTGTTTATGGCCTCGGCGTTTTCGAGAATGTCCTGCTTGCGAGTGGCTTCCGTGCAATCCAGCAGTATTCCTTCGGCCACTTCCCGCAATTCGTCCGGCTTCAACAACCCCATCAGTGCTTCAACCATTTCAGGGGTAGGGAGTTGTTCCATCGCGTCGGCCAAACGCTCTACGTCCCCGTAGGTTTCCGGGACCGGCAGCTCTTCGTTGCTTTCCGGCGGCGTTGTTTCAATCATTTCAAGCCACGCCCGTGAAGTTTGAATACAGTATAGCAACGGCGGGCAGACCAGTCCGTCCTCAGAAATACGCCGTGCCGCCGTTCACGTGGATGGTCTGCCCGGTGATGAAGCCGCAGTCGTCCGTCGCCAGGAACACACAGGCGGCGGCGATGTCGTCCACGTGGCCCAGTCGCCCCAGCGGTATCTCCGACGTATCGGCCATGTTCTGCCCCGGATACCAGGCCAGGTCGCGGCTGGTGTCTATGCGGCCCGGCGACACTACGTTGACCCGCACGTTGTGCGGCGCGAACTCCGACGCCAGCCCCCGCGCCAGTCCCACGATGCCCATCTTGGCCGCCGACACATGGGAACGCTCCGCCGAGCCGTTCCAGGCCCCGTCGCCGGTGAGGAACACGATGCGCCCGAAGCCGTTGGCCTGCATCCCCGGCAGGACGTTGCGGGCGCAGTAGAACGCGCCGTCCAGCACCACGCCGCGCACCCGCTCCCAGTCGGCCAGCGTCAGCTCCGTGAAGGGCTTGTGCGGGCGGATGGCGGCGTTGCTGACCAGCACGTCCACCTGCCCGAACCGCTCCGCAGCCGCCGCGAACATCCGCGACACCTGCTCGTGGTCTGCCACGTCGGCCAGCGCCGCCATGGACTCCACTCCCAGAGCGCGGACTTCCTCGGCTACCGCCTCGGCCTCCTCGCGGTTGGAGCGGGCGTTGACCACCACGTTGGCCCCCTCGCCCGCCAGCTTCAGGGCGATGGCCCGCCCGATGTTCCGTCCCGCCCCGGTGACCAGGGCTGTCCTGCCTTCCAGTCTTGTCATATACATACCTCTCTGTTGGGTACTATCCTCGTTCTCCCCTTGTGTCTGAACTGTGATTTATTTGATTAGATGATTTTCAGGATTATAAAAATGCTCAGGATAGAAAATCATAAAAATCCCCAAATCAAACAAATCACAGTTCAGACAACGCGCCATAGATTATACTTGCGTTGGCGCCCGGCGCGGCGCGCCAATCATAATCGGGAGAATCTTATGCTGGTCCGCATCTACACCGGCGACGACGGTCAATCTCACTTCGATGACCTGGGTATGCCCAGCGACGACGTGCTGCGCGTCGCCACCAAGCCCGGCGAAGACCTGGTGTTCCGCCGCTCCGCCGAGAACAGCTTCAGCGACTGGCACCATCCCACCCGCCGACAGTACCTCATCGTGCTGGAAGGGCAGATGGAGGTCATCTGCGGTGATGGCGCAACCCGCCAGTTCCAGCCCGGCGACGTGCTGCTGGCGGAAGACATGACCGGCCAGGGCCACCAGACCCGCGCCATCAACGGCAGCTACCGCAGCGTAAGCATGGGCATCCCGGAATAGGGCGTGTTGACATTTTCCGTCATTCCCGCGAAAGCGGGAATCCAAACCCCCGTTATTCCATAGACCAGTGCGCCCCTCGTCTCCCCGCACACTCAGGCGGGTTAACGACAGTTGAGACGTGGGGCGCCGGGGGGTTGGATTCCCGCTTTCGCGGGAATGACGGATAAAGTCTTTCATTAGTCATCATTCCAAACTTGTTGGTCTACCAGGGAGTCGCGGGTTGTTGAGTAATATCCATTGGTAGCAGAAGCGCCATCCTCTTCAGCCTCTCCCTCTTTGTGGAGCCGGATCAAGGGGCCGTGGGAGGTTCCTTCTTTCCGCTGGTATTGGGCTGGCTCGCTGGCGCAGGCCATGTCCCAGGGAATGCAATTCCTGGTCCTGGGGTGGCTGGTGCTGGAAGTCACCGGCGACAAGACTCAACTGGGACTGACGATTTCCCTGTACGGCCTGCCCAACATCGCCTTCCTGCTGGCTGGCGGCATCATCGCCGACCGGATGGACCGCAAGCAGCTCCTGATGGTGACACAGGCGATGGTGGGCGCCATGATCGCCGGGCTGGCCGCGCTCACCGTCACGGACAACGTGGCCCTCTGGCACATCTACCTTGCTGCGGCCCTGCTGGGTGTGTTGCAGGCGTTGAACATGCCAGCCAGGCTGGCAATGCTGGCGGACCTGGTGGGCGAGCGCAGACTGCTGGACGCCGTGGCCCAGTTCAACGCAGCCCAGCACGCCGGGCGAATAGTCGGCCCGCCCGTGGCCGGGGTGCTCATAGACCAGTGGAACATCGGCATGGTGCTGGTCCTGAACGCCGCGTGCTACGGGGCCAGCGTTCTCCTGCTGGTCATGGTGCGCGGGGCATACCGGCCCCTCGCGGCAGGCCGCCAGCCTCTATTGCGCCACATCGGGGAAGGGCTGAGCGTCATCCGCGATACCCCCATGCTGCTGACCGTCCTGGTAATGACCTGCGTCTTTGGCGGCTTCGGAATGTCCCACCTCCAGGTGATACCGGCCTTCGCCAAGGAGCAGCTGGACAGTGGCGCGTCCGAGGTCGGGCTGCTGCTGCTGGGTTCGGGCATCGGTGCTCTCACGGGCAGCTTGACCCTGACTCTGATGCACCGGGCCTGGCTCTACCGCTGGCTGCTGTTCTGCCTGGTGACCTTTTCCGCGCTGCTGACCCTGTTCGCCTGGAGCGGGTCCTTCGACGACCTTACCGGCACATCCTGGGGCGGCTGGTTCTGGGTAACCTGGGTGTTCACCCTGCTGGTGGGGATAGTCGCCATCGGTTGGGTATGGCCGCTGACGACCACCATAACGCAACTGGCATCCCCGGCAGAGGTACGGGGCCGCGTGATGGGAGTGCTCCACTTAGTGCCCGGCCTGCACTTCCTCGGAGCCTGGCCCCTGACGCTGGCCGCCGCCGGGGTGGGCTGGCCGCTGGCGATAACCGGGGCGGCAGCGATGACCTTGCTGGTGGCCTTGACCTTCGGCCTGGGCCGTAAGACGGGCCGGGAGCTGGCGGCCCACCCGTCGGCGACGTGAATGAGCTAGGATGGAACGTTATAGGCTCAGATTCCTGCCTTCGCAGGATTGACGATAGAATAGGTAGATGACCCCGCTGAATAAGAGGCGGCAGTTAGGACTCGCAACTTGGTGACAAACGCATCTCCCCCCCAGCCAGCCCCATCCTACTGGAGCCGCATGCGGGGGCCGTGGCGCGTCGGTGGCTTCCGCTGGTACTGGATGGCGTCTTCCACGCAGTCGGTGGCCCAGGGGATGCAGTTCCTCGTCCTCATCTGGCTGATGCTGGAGCTCACCGGGTCTTCCCTCCAGTTGACGGGCGTGATGGTGTTCCTCTACGGCATACCCAACACTGTCATGCTGCCCTTCGGCGGGGTGATCGCCGACCGCCTGAACCGAAAGTATCTGCTGATAGCCACACAGGCCGGGGTGGGCGCACTGATTGGCGTACTGGCCGTGCTCACGCTGGCCGAAGTGGTCGCCGTATGGCATATCTACCTGGCGGTGGCCTTGCTGGGGGTGTTACAAGCCCTCAATCAGCCGGCGCGGGTAACCACGCTATCGGACCTAGTGGGCCAGGGCGCGCTCCTGGATGCGGTGGCCCAGTTCAACGCGGCGGTGCACATCGGACGGATAATCGGCCCGCCGCTGGTGGGAGTTCTCATTGACGGCCCGCCGTTGATTGCCGACAGCTTCAGTGTATGGGGCATCGGTACCGGGCTGATAGCCAACGCCGCCTTCTACGGCGCCAGCGTGCTCTGCCTCATCCCGATACGCTGGACTTCCAGCGCCGCAGCGCCGGCCCGCGAGCCGCTGCTGCAAAACTTCATAAACGGTCTGTCGGTCATCAAGAACACGCCGGTGCTGCTGACCGTCATCGTACTGTCCTGCTCCTTCGGCGGCTTCGGGATGTCCCACCTCCAGGTTGTGCCGGTCTTTGCCAAGGACCAGTTGGGCTCCGACGCTACCCAGGCGGGCGTGATGCTGCTGGCCTCGGGGATTGGCTCCCTGATCGGCAACCTCGCTATAACCTTTATGAACCGGGCCTGGCTGTACCGCTGGCTGCTGGCCTGCCTGGTTACCATGGCCGTTATGCTGACCATGTTCGGCTGGTCCACGTCGTTCTGGGTGGCCTGGGGCCTGTTCCTTGTCGTCGGTATAGTGAGTCTTGGCACTGTCTGGCCCCTGTCAACGACCATCCTGCAACTGGCTACCCCGGCGGAAGTGCGAGGTCGTGTGATGGGCATACTCCACTTCACCCCCGGCTTCCACTACCTGGGCGCGCTTCCCCTGGCCTTCGTCGCCGCCAATGCTGGCTGGGGCTGGGCGATAACGGGCGCCGCGGGGCTGATGCTGCTGGTCACCATCTGGTTCGGCGTAGGCCGGAGTTCCGGGCGTGAGCTTGCTGCGCATCCCGCGCCAGCCGCGTGACGTGCGCGTTCCGCCCTCCCATCCTTGACACTCCGCCGCCCGGTGGTTAGATTGCGAATCAGCTACGCCTACTCCCAGGAGCCGCTTCGATGAAAGACACTATTGAGGTTTTCTGGTTCTCCGAACAACCCTATGCCCACGTGACTGACGCCGACCTGGAGCAGTACGACTCGGGAAGGCTCGGATTCCCCAACACCTTCTTCGACCCGGAGAAGGCCCATGAACTCTACAACCAGTACCATGAACAGTACGCGCTGGCCGACGAGGTGGGGTTCGACGGCATCATGTCCAACGAGCACCATGCCTCCTACTGGTGCATGAAGCCCGCCGTCAATCTCGACGCTGCGGTAATCTCGAAAATTACCAAGAACACCAAGATCGCCATCCTCGGCAACGTCATCGCTGTCAACGACCCCATCCGCATGGCTGAGGAAATCGCCATGCTGGACTGCTTCTCCAATGGGCGCATCATCTCCGGTTTCGTGCGCGGCACTGCCGTCGAGAGCCTGGCCGGGGGCATCATCCCCGCCGAGAACCGCGCCCGCTTCGAGGAAGCTCACGACCTCATCATCAAGTGCTGGACGCAGCCCGGCCCCTTCCGCTACGAGGGGGAGTTCTACCACTACCGCGCCGTGAACCCATGGGTGTTGCCGGTGCAGGACCCGCACCCGCCCATCTGGTTCCCCGGCCTCTCCAGCGCCGAGAGCGTGGTCTGGGCTGCCCGCCACCAGCACCCCTACATGAACCTCGGCTCGTTGCTGGACTACACCGAAGGCCTGAAGGGCGTCTACATAGACACGGCAAAGGAAGTCGGCTTCACCCCCGGCCCGGAGCATTTCGGATACCTGCTGCGGGTGTTCTGCGCCGATACCGACGAAGAGGCCCAGCGCATCGGAGAGACCTTCCTCTGGACGGAGAACCATCGCAACCGCGGCCCGGTGGAGCACAACGACCCGCCCGGCTACCAGTCCCGCGAGGCTGTGCGCATCCAGCGCCAGCTCCCCGGCGCCGGCGGCTTCGGACGCCGCATGACCTACCAGGAACTCCAGGACGTGGACAACGTCATCGTCGGCAGCCCCGACACCGTGACCCGCAAGCTCAGCAACATCATCGAGCGCCTGAACCCCGGCTACCTGCACATCTACGGTAACGAAGGCGACATGAACCACGCCGACGTGATGCGCTCCGTCGAACTGCTGGGCCGTGAGGTCATACCCGCTCTCCACGAGATACAGTTGCAGCCCTACGAGTAGCCTGAACTGTGATTTATGTGATTTAGGGATTGCCATGATTCGGTAGCGAGAAAATCATGGCAATCACGGGGATCAAACGAATCACAGTTCAGACAACAGAGGGAAAAATGACGACTGCGAGCAATGAAGAACGGCTGGCGAGACTGGAAGCGGGACAAGAACATTTGGCAACGAAAGCAGACTTGGCTGCTCTAGAAGACAGATTGGTCAAATGGATGGTCGGACTGATGCTGGGTGCGGTAGTAGCGGCAACGGCCATAGCTACTCTAATTGAAAGAATTACATGACAGTGGAGCCCGAACTGCGACAGCGACACAGCAAGAGGAGCAATCAGCCATGATCACCAAGTTCGACAGCCTCTTTGCCGGCCACGTTGATATGACCGACATCGGCTATGGAGGCACGGCAGTCAATGACCGCCTGTATGACAACGACCACCTGTCCACCGTCTTCCCCAAGTCCGAAGCTATCGCCAAGACCATGGATGAGAATGGCTACGACACCATGTGGATGGCCGAGCACCACTTCCAGCCGGAAGGCTACGAGTGCATACCCAACCTCATCATGCTCAACGTCCACCTGGCCCACGTCACCAAGAACCTGAAGTTCGGCTGCGGATTCAACATCGCCCCAATGTGGCACCCGCTTCGGCTTGCTGAGGACTACGCCACCGCCGACATCCTGACCGGCGGGCGCGTCATCTTCGGGGTAGGCCGGGGCTACCACACCCGCGAGGTCGAGAGCTTTGGGTCTCCCCTGATGGACCAGGACGCCAACCGCGAGATGTTCGAGGAACAAGTCGAAATCATCTTCAAGGCGTTCAATGAAGAGTCATGGTCGCACCAGGGCAAGTACTATACCCTGCCTCCCGAAGTGCCCTATCGCGGCTACACCTTGAAGGATCTGACTCTCGTGCCGCGCCCGTCCAAGCTGCCCGTCGAGTGCTGGCAGCCCATCCAGGGCGGCACGCAGCGAGCGCTGGACTTCATGGTCAAGCACAACATCAAGGGCATCATCGGCGGCGGCGTGGCCGAGGGCGGCGCCATGGACAGCGTCATATACGGTTACCGCGACGCCATGATTCGCGCCGGACACGAAGACCCCGAACCCGGAACCAATCTCAGCGTCGGATTCCACTTCCATCTCGCTCCCACCGTGGAGCAGGCGATGGACGAGGCCCAGGCCTTCTTCGAGGAAAACCTCAAAATGTTCGGGCCGTTGCGCCTGACCCGACGCCTCTCCGACGAGCAGATACGCGACATCGGCGATCCCAGCCGCGCTCCCACTGCTGGCCTGCCCACCATTCAGGGCGCGGTCGAAGGCGGCGCGTTCCTGGCTGGCCCGCCGGACCGTGTCATCGAGCAGCTCAAGGCTGTCGAAAAAGAATACCCTGGGCTGGATCGTGTGGGCGTCAGCCATCCAATGGGCACTCCCCAAAGCGTAATCACCGAGCAGCTTGAGTGGTTCGCCAAGGAAGTAATGCCCGAGTTCAAGGGCAATTAAGGAACGGTCCGTTTCGCGCCCATCCCATCGTGAGTAGTCATAGATGCTTTCCACCGAACTTACCGACGCTATCGAGCTGATGTTCGAGACCGGCTGGACCGACGGCCTGCCCGTCGTGCCGCCCTCCAAGGGCCTGGTGCGCCGATTCGTGGCCCACACTGGCCGCGACGCCGACGAGCTCATCGCCGAACTGCCGCCCCTCGGCGGGCGCGCCACGGTGGAGCGCATCGCCGTCAACGCCGTCATGGCCGGCTGCGTGCCCGATCACATGCCTGTGGTCATCACCGCCTTGCAGGCCATGATGGACGAGCGATTCAACCTGCGTGGCGTTATGTGCTCCACAGGCATCCACACGCCGTTGCTCATCGTCAACGGCCCCGCCGTGCAGCAGCTCGACATAAACGGGGGCTACAACTGCTTCGGGTCGGGATGGCGAGCCAACGCCACCATAGGCCGCGCCGTCAAGCTGGCGCTGGTCAACCTGGGCGGCGCAATTCCCGGCGAAACCAACAAGGCCACCTTCGGTCATCCCGGCGCCTATACCTACTGCGTCGCCGAGGACGAGGCCGCCAACCCGTGGATGCCGATGCACGTCGAAATGGGCTACGCCGCCACCGACAGCACCGTGACTGTGTTCCCCGCGGAGGCGCCGCACAACATCATGTACCACGCCTCCAACTCCCGCGACTTCCTGACCGTCTTGGCCGACACCATGTGTCCCCTGGGCAACGTGCAGATGTACGTGATGGGCGATACCTTCGTAGCCATCGGCCCGGAGCACGCCAAGTTCCTCCACGCCGACGGCTGGAACAAGCGGGACATCCGGCAATTCCTCTTCGAGCACGCCCGCAAGCCGGTGCGTATGCTCAAGCACGGCGGCCCGCCGCAGGGAGACGCCCGCCGAGGTCATTTCTGGCCCCGTTTCATAGACCCGGACGACGATGACCAGATGGTGCCGGTTGTCCGCGCCCCCGACCGCATCCACATCTTCGTAGCTGGAGGCGCCGGCGGCCCCCACTCGGTCTACCTGCCCGGCTGGGGCTCCCGCGCCGTAACCCGCAAAATAGAAGAAATCTGAACCCACAATCGCTCCCCAACCAAAATCCCCTCTCCCAGCGGGAGAGGGTTAGGGTGAGGGAGAAAGGCTGAATTAAAGAAGACGAGAGAGATAACATGACCACCGCTACCAACGTGGAAGAACGCCTGCGACAGATGGGCCTGATGTCTCCCATAGACCCCGACGCCGCCAACCGCTGGCGCCCCGCACCTCGCCTCGACACCCTGCATGGCAAGGTAGGCGGCTTCCTGGGCAACCGCAAGGCCAACGCCGCCCTGTTGCTCCACAACGTCCGCGAGCTGCTGGACCGGGACATGGAGCTGGGCGATTCTCTGGCCGTGGACAAGTACGTCTACTCCCGCCCTGCCGCTGACGATATCATTGAGCAACTGGCGGTGCGCTGCGACTTCGTGGTAACCGCCATCGCCGATTGAGGGTCTTGCACCGCGTGCAGTGTGCACGACGCAATGACCCTCGAGAACCGGGGCATCCCGACGGTGGTTCTCTGTACCGACCCGTTCCTCAACTCCGCTTTTCGCCACGCCAACACCTTCGGCCGCCGCGACTTCCGGCCCCTGGGCTTTCCACACCCGCTGGGCGGCTTGAAGCCGGAACAGGTGGCCGTGCGCGCCAGCGAACTGGAGCAGGCGGTCATTGACGTGCTGACGACCTATTAGAACCTTGATTCCGCTTGCCGGTCAAAACGCGGCTCAATATAGGGTGGAGAAAAACCAATGGCAATAAGCAACGAAGAACGCATAGCCCGGCTGGAGGGTGGATATGAACACTTGGCGACAAAGGCCGATGTTGCCGACGTCCGAGCTGAGGTAGCCGATACTCGGGCGGACCTGAAGTCGGACATAGCAACCTCGCAAACGGATACCAACCGTCGCATAGACCGGCTGTTCTGGGCTGTGATAGGGATAGGTGGTGGTCTTTTGGCTGCTGCGGCGGCTGCCCTGATTCGGGATGCGCTGGTCTGACGCCGGTAGAGATGGTCATCAAAACGCTACGAGCCATTGACTCAAAGCACTGAATATAGGAGGCCCGCGATGGCAACCGTTGGCAAGGGCAAGTACACCTACGAGCTGGTCCCCAACTGGGAGAAGCTGCCTGAAGGCTGGGTGCTGGGGCAGACGGCCATCGTCACCGACTCCCAGGACCGCGTCTACCTCTTCAATCGCGGCGAGCACCCCCTGATAGTCCTTGACCGCGACGGCAATTTCCTCACCTCGTGGGGCGAGGGACAGCTTCCCGACGCCCACGGTATGTACATTGATGCAGAAGAAAATCTGTATATGCCGGTCAAGAACAGTCACGTCGTGCTGAAGTACGACCCCAAGGGCAACCTGCTGATGACCATGGGCGAGTGGGATCAGCCCTCGGACACCGGCTGGTCGGGCCGTTACAGCGATGTCGTAGAGCGCGCCGCCGGGCCCTTCAACAGTCCCAGTGACATCGCCATCCACCCCAACGGCGACCTGTACATCTCCGACGGCTACGGCAACGCCCGTGTCCACCGCTTCACCAGCGACGGCCAGCTCATCGAGTCCTGGGGGCAGCCCGGCAAGACCGGCCACGGTGAGTTCCACGTCCCCCACGGCGTCTGGGTTCACACCGACGGACGGGTCTTCGTTGCTGACCGCGAGAACAACCGCATCCAGATTTTCGACGACGGTGGCAACTTCCTGGAGCAGTGGCTCGGCCTCGCCCGTCCCTGTGACATTTACATAGACGCCGACGAGGCCATATTCGTGCCGGAGCTGGACGGCTTTATGTCCATCCTCGATATGGACGGCGACATCCTCGCCCGCTGGGGCAGTCCCGTCGAGGTCGGCCACGGCCAAGGCGCTCACGCCGTCTGGGTGGATTCTCACGGCGACATCTATGTCAACCAGAACCTCGAAGGCCACCGGCTCGTCAAGTACCGCCACGTCGGCGAGTAATGTTTCCTCTCCCGCTGGGAGAGGGTTAGGGTGAGGGCGTCCCGTCATTCCCGCGAAAGCGGGGATCCAGAGCGAAGGGCAAGAAGGCAACGGAGGCGCACTAATGCGCGTAGGCTACCAGGTAGGCCATGTCGTCCAGCGGGACTCCATTGACCACCAGCAGCAGTGGCAGAACCACCTGGCGCAGTTCCGGGCGTCCCGCGATGCCGGGTTCGACATCTACTGCTGGGCGCACCACTACCTGATAGACCCCTTCCAGCACTTCCAGCCGTGGCCCGTCCTGGCGCGGCTGGCTGGGGAGCCGGGCGACATGAAGCTGGCGACCTCGGTTCTGCTGCTTCCTCTGCTCAACCCCGTGGACGTGGCGGAACAGGCCGCCACGCTGGACCACATCGCCGAGGGACGCTTCATCCTGGGTATCGGCCTGGGCTACCGGCCCGAGGAATGCGAGGCTTTCGGCACCCGTATGTCCCAGCGCGGCGCCCGCTGCACCGAGGCCATGGGCCTGATGCGCCGGTTGTGGAGCGAGGACGAAGTTACCCACCACGGTCGCTACTATCAGGTCACCGATGCCCGCCCCACTGCCCGCCCCTACCAGAAGCCTTACCCCAAGGTCTGGCAGGCGGCCATGAGCGACCCGGCCGTGGCGCTGTGTGTTATAAACAACTCCGAGCCCCCGAGAAGTAGAGGAATGGGGGTTT
>VXOI01000031.1 GCA_009840175.1 Chloroflexota bacterium
GCCCCATACTCCGCCCCGACCTCTGGGAGCGCCCCAACCCCGCCTGACCGGAAAATCCCCTCCCGTCTTGCGCCTGCCGAACGGAGGGTGAACTTTCCGACTGCGTGCCTCCTGCGTTACGGCCAACGTCTTCAATGGCATCGAAATCCTGTAAATCCCCTAATCAAACAAATCACAGTTCAGACAATATCGGGCCGCTGCCTTCCAGTGCTGGCCGCTTTTGCGCCAACCCCGTCTGTGCTATACTTTGTGCACCCCATTGAATGACGTGGGCAATCCACGCGCCTGCTGCTTGGCGGGTCGCGGTTGAGACGTAGAAGGTAGCCGGTGAACGTAACGCGGGAATCGGAAAATCCTACTGAGGTGACTCTCAGCATCCTTATGGACTCGGAGGACGAGGAGCCGTTTCTGAACCGTTCCTACCGTCGGCTGGCCGGGCGTGTGCGTATCCCCGGCTTCCGGCCCGGAAAGGCCCCTCGCTCCGTGGTGGAAAGCCACCTGGGACGAGCAACCCTGGTGCAGGAAGCTCTGGAATTCATGATCCCGGAATCCTTGGACCAGGTTTTGCGGGAGCACGAAATCCGGGCTTTCACGGAACCGCAGTTGGAAGTCCTGGACCTGGAGCCTGTGTCTTTCAAGGCCGTGGTGCCTCTGGAGCCGACGGTGGATCTTGGCGACTTCCACTCCATCAGACTCCAGCCTGCGGAAGTCGAAATCGGCGACGAAGACGTAACCCGCGTGCTGGAGAGCCTGCAATACGAAAGCGCTCCCTGGGAACCGGCCGACCGCCCCGTGATATTCGGCGACCTGGTGACAGTGAATGTTCGTGGCACCATTGCGGGAGAAGACGTCATCAACGACGAGGGTGTTGACTACATCCCTCAAATGGACAACAACCTCCCTGTTCCTGGCTTTTCGGTATATATAGAAGGTATGACCGAGGGTCAGGAGAAGGAATTTACTCTTCCCCTTCCAGAGGACTCAATCCCTGAAGGCTCCGCGGCCAGCGAATGCCACTTCCATGTTGAAGTTATTTCCGTCAAGGAAAAGCAGTTGCCTGAACTCGATGACGAGTTCGCCAAGGGAGTCAGGGAAGGGTTTGACGACATGGAAGCTCTTTCCGAACACATTCGCCAGAGACTCGTCGAGGACGCTGAAACGACCGCCCTGCGGGAGTTGGAGCGCAACAGCCTGGAGGAAGTCAAGAAGATAGCCACCATCCAGGCCTCTGAACTAATCTACCAGCGCGAGATGGAATCAATCCGCGAAGACCATGAGCGCACTCTTCGCAACCAGCGGCTCGATATGGATACCTATCTCCGCTTCATTGGCCAAACCGAGCAGGAATGGCTGGAGCAGCTACGCCCCCAGGCCGAAGACCGTCTGACCACCTTCTTGGTCCTGCGCAAGCTGGCCGAGCAGGAGGAAGTGGAAGTCGAACCTTCCGACGTGGACGAAGAAATAGACCGTCTGATGGAGAACTCGGCGGAAGAGACTGCGGAGGGCCTGCGCCGGATGCTGAGCACCGAGGATTCCCGAGAGTCAATCCGCTCCTCGCTGCTCAATCGCAAGGTAATGGCCCGGCTGGTGGAAATCGTCAAGGGCGAAGACACCGGCGACAGCGGTGAGACTGAAGAGCCAGGGGATTCATCAGCCGAGGAACCCGTCGCCGAGCTTCAAACTGAGGCGGACGGCGAACCCGACACTGAGAGTTCAGACCCTCCCGAAGACGGAGAGCAATCAAATGATTAACCCTCAATCGCACAACGGGCTTTTCGTTCCTCAAGCTATCATCCCGACGGTCATAGAAACCAGCCCGAGGGGCGAGAGGGCTTTCGACATCTACTCCCTGCTCCTGCGGGAACGAATTGTTTTCCTGAACACTCCCATCAACGACCGCGTTGCGAACACGATTATCGCTCAGCTGCTGTTCCTTGAGCGGGAAGACCCGGACCGGGACATCAACCTGTATATCACCAGTCCGGGAGGCGTTATCCGTTCCGGGTTCGCTATTTACGACACCATGAAATTGATTTCTCCCGATGTGTCCACCATCTGCTTGGGCATGGCCGCCAGCATGGCCTCGTTCCTCTTGGCCGGCGGCGCTAAGGGCAAGCGTTACGCGCTGCCCAACTCGACCATCCACACCCATCAGGCCATGGGCGGAGCCCAGGGACAGGCTTCGGACATCGAGATTGCCGCCCGGGAAATACTACGCCTGGAACGACAGTTGAACACCATTCTGGCGGAAAACACCGGACAACCCTACGAAAAAGTGGCTCAAGATTCCAACAGGGACTTCTACCTCACCGCCGAGGAAGCATTGGAGTATGGCTGGATTGACGAAATCCTGACTGCCAAGAAGCAGGACAGCCAGAACGGGTAACTCGCCCCGATGTCCTGTCGAAACCTGGAATGTAATAAAGGAGACTTTCCGATGCCTGAGATGCCCCGCGACAATGGACTTTTCGTGCCCCAGAGCATTATCCCCATGGTCATTGAGACCAGCCCCCGGGGTGAGCGGGCCTTCGACATCTACTCACTGCTGCTCAAGGAGCGGATCGTCTTCCTGAATACCCCCATCAACGACCAGGTCGCCAACGTCATTATCGCCCAACTGCTGTTCCTAGAGCGGGAAGACCCGGACCGGGACATAAACCTCTACATCACCAGCCCCGGCGGCGTGGTCAGCGCCGGACTGGCGATATATGACACGATGCAGTTGATCAACCCCGACGTGTCCACCATCTGCCTCGGCATGGCGGCCAGTATGGCTACGCTGCTGCTGTCTGGCGGAGCCAAGGGCAAGCGCTATGCCCTGCCCAACTCCACCATCCACATGCACCAGCCCCTTGGCGGCGCTCAAGGCCAAGCTTCCGACATCGAAATCGCGGCGCGGGAAATCATCCGTTTGCAGGAAAAGCTGCGGACGATGCTGGCCGAAAACACCGGACAGCCTTACGACAAAATCGCCGTGGACACCGACCGCGACTATTACCTCACCGCTGAACACGCGGTCGAGTACGGGCTGATTGACGAAATCCTCGGCGCAAAGAAAGAAGAGGAGCAGGAAGGCAGTTAGGGATACACGGGTGGAAGCCGGCCACATTGCCGAGATGTTGCCAGTGGGGGGAATGACAGTTGACTATCGGCCATAACAATCCTCGTTTTTCCGCATGCTCCTTTTGCGATAAGCCCAGTCCCCGGGCAGACATCATGTTTTCCAGCCGGGGCCACGCAGCAGTATGCTACGACTGCATCCGCGTGCTGGCCCAGGTGGTGGCTGAGGAAACGGCCGAAGAGCAGCCCCAGCCGCCTTCCCTGCGGATGATGGCCCCCCGTGACATCTACGCCAGCCTGGATGAATACGTCGTAGCCCAGGAGCGCGCCAAGAAGATTCTCAGCGTCGCAGTCTATAACCACTTCAAGCGCATTCGTACCGGGGACTCTTCCGGCGTCGAAATACAGAAAGCCAACATATTGCTCATCGGCCCCACCGGCTGCGGCAAGACCCTCCTCGCCGAAACCCTGGCCCGCACCCTGGACGTTCCTTTCGCCGTTTGCGATGCCACTTCCCTCACCGAGTCCGGGTATGTGGGCGAGGATGTGGAAAATATCCTCCTTCGCTTGATACAGGCCGCGGACTGGGACATACCCCGTGCCGAGCGCGGCATCATCTACATAGACGAGATGGACAAAATCGCCCGCAAGGAGGGCGTGAACCGCTCCATCACCCGCGACGTATCCGGCGAGGGCGTGCAACAGGAGTTGCTGAAAATCATCGAGGGCTGCATAGCCAACGTCCCGCCCCAGGGGGGCCGCAAGCACCCACACCAGGAATTTCTGCAAATAGACACCCGCAACATCCTTTTCATCTGCGGCGGCGCTTTCGACGGCCTGGATCAGGTGCTTGAGAGCCGGGCCAATACCAACTCGGCGAGCCTGGGCTTCCTGGCAGGAAACCGCAACTCTGCCTCATCCGGCGGCGGGCCTTCAACAGTGACGCCCGACGACCTGCTGGAATTCGGGTTCATCCCGGAAATGGTGGGCCGTCTTCCGGTTACGGTAATGCTGGAATCACTGGACCGGGAAGCACTGGTCCGGGTGCTGACCGAGCCGAAGAACGCTATCGTCAAGCAATACCAGCACTTGTTCAGGATGGACGGAGTGGAACTGGAATTCACTCAGGGAGCGCTGGAGGCTGCCGCCGACCGGGCTCTGGAACACGCCACCGGCGCGCGCTGCCTGCGCTACGTCATCGAGGACACCCTACTGGACGTGATGTACGACCTGCCGTCCATGAACGGCGCGACCCGATGCGTAGTGGAAAAAGACAGCATTGAGGGAGCCGGGGCGCCCACCATATACGGCGCAGGCGGGGCCGAGGTGGAATTGCCTACCGAGCCCCTCAGAAAATCGGCCTAGTTCCCTAGACCTTCGGGGGGTGTTAGGGTGGGGGTGCCCCATCCCGCAGCATCGCTTCCTCTATCTGGTCGTCCAGGCACAACCCCCCGAAGGGATCACCACTGCCGCTGACGTCGGCTCTCGTCACTTCCACCAGGCCGCTCCCCAGCGCGATAGCGCCGTTGCTCAACGCCCGCAGGGTCTCCAGCAGCAGGTAGGGTTCGCGCCGGTACTGCTCCGCGCGAATCTGTCGAAACAGCTCATAGTCCTCGCTCTGCCGCCCCTTGATCTCGGCTACATCCCGCTCGCCAAGTTCCCGCCAGTGCGGCTCCAGTTCCGGCGTATTCAACGGAACAGTCACGTAGGACACAACCGGCCCCCGGTCCACCACTTCCGTCGCCAGGTGCATCATGGCCCCGGTGCGCGTCGCCCGCTGTTCGATGAGCTGCCACACCACCTCCTGCCATGTGCCGATGGGGCCGTCTGGCAGCGCCGGATGCAGGTTGAGCAGCGGGAAGCTCCGGCACATCTCGCCGCTGGCGATAAGCATATATCCGGCAAGCACGCACACATCCGGGCGGTGCTCTGCGAGCAGTTGCTGCACTTCAGCGTCGTACTCGGCCCGGTGTTCTGCGAAACGGCCTCCGCGCCTGCGACGAAACTCGGTGGAGGAATGGGTTATCAGCGGCAGCCCGTACTGACTGACCAAGCGAAAATACTCATCGGACCCTTCAGCCTCTCCGGGAGCGCGGTTGCTGAACACGAAATCTATGTCGGCGTCAATGTCAGCCAGGCGCTCATAAACAAAGCGCAGCAACCCTCGCGATCCCTCCCCTCGTCCAGTGGAGAACCATCCGATGCGAAGCATTTCAGCCCAGCAGTTTCCTGAGTTTGGCGTAGACCGGAGCCATCAGCAGCCACGGCGGAGGATGCCGCCCCACACAAGTTCCCGCGCGAATTGCTCGCATCACTCCCTCCGGTGAGCAGTCCAGTTCAGACTCCGGCACCTCCGTATATGTGCGGCCCAGCTCCAGGGCGGAATGCGAATCGCTGCAAGACACCACTGGCAGCGAATGGAGGGCGGCAAATTCGAGGCCCTTCCGGTTGTCTCGACCAAGAAAGGTATGGGCGTTGTAGCCCTCCAGGAAATCAACCAGGTGCAGGATTTCCAGCAGCCCGTTCCTTCCCAGGGCCGTCGGACGTATCCGGTCGAACGGATGAGGCACCCCGACCAGGCCGCCCTGGTCCTTGACTCGCTGGGCGGTCTCCAGTGGAGTCAGGTTGGGCGGCACTTCCTCCTCCAGAAAGAGGCCGAGAATATCGCCCTGCGCCGACTTGATCTCCTCGCCCACAATGACAGGAAATCCACCCTTCTCCCTGGCCTCCAGGCCTCCGCGAATGCTGTCGTGGTCGGTGATGGCTACCATGCCCAGCCCGCCATCGCGGCATCGCTCTAGCACCGAAGAAACGGGGGCCGCCGAATCATGCGAGTGCCGGGTATGTACGTGCAGGTCAATTCTGACCAGTCCCGACGTCATCTGGAACCAACCTTGCTTGCCGTAAGGACAGCCACGACCTAGAAAGGCAGGCTTTCCTCGTCCTCATATACTTCGTCATCGTCCATCGGATAATCGAAAGCCGACGGTTGGGAATTGTCCGGAAAGCCCTCAGATGCACCCGTCCGCTGGTAGCTGTCCTTCAGCTGGGTGATCTCCAGTTCAGCCTTGTCCAGCAGGTAATTGCAGTGCTGGACCAGCTTCATCCCCTGCTCGAACCGTGCAGTGGCCTCGGCTAGCGTCAGGCCGCCTTTCTCCATTCCTTCCGCGATTTCCGCCAACTGCCGGAAGGCATCCTCGAAGCTAAGGGGCTGGGTTTCCTCAGTGGTCATTTCAACATTCCCAACCAGCGCCGGATTTCAATAAGGCCGAACAGCCGTCCAAGGCCTTTTCAAAGCTGCTGTCGTGACATCTGCCATTCTGAGCGAAGCGAGGAATCCTGTTCCCAGCACAGAGACCCTTCGCCTCGCTCAGGATTACAGGAAGGGACTCTGATAAGGCCCTGACAGCCGTCAAGCGGGCTGGATTCCGTCCCGCCATTCAGAGCAAGGTTGCCGACGCCGGAGCAGATTTCGCCTTGCGTTCTCTCTTCCTGCTCACTGGAGCGGGATCGTCCAAAGCCTGCGTCGGAAGCCCGACCACCGCGGGCACAGTCCCGTCAGAAACCGTGATGCCCAGCGCGTCACCCGGTTTGGCCTGGCTGACCGAAGTCAGCGCCTGGTTGGAAGACAACAACTCCACGATGGCGAACCCGCGGGAAAGAGTGGCGCGCGGGTCAAGCCCTCGCAATCGCTGATACAGGCCGTCCACCTCCAACCGTCTCTGCCTGGACAGGTGCGCCACTGCGGTTGCCGCGATGCGGGACTGGTCGTCAATCCGTCGCCGCAGGGTGCCGATGTCAGGCAGGCCCGCTTCCAGTTGGCGGCGTGCGCGGTCAACGCCGCCACGCTCCTGTTGCAGTCGAATGCTCAGGGCACGGCCCAGCATTCCCGCCAAGTGGGCGGTCGTGGATTTCAGGTCGCGGATATCAGGCGTTGTCAGTTCCGCCGCTGCCGAGGGAGTAGGCGCGCGAACATCGGCCACGTAATCGGCGATGGTCTCGTCGGTCTCGTGGCCCACGCCGCTGACCACTGGTGTCCGGCAAGCGTATATGGCGCGGGCAACTACTTCTTCGTTGAAAGCCCAAAGGTCTTCCAGCGAACCCCCACCCCGAGCGACGATTATCACGTCGCAGCCGCCTTCTTCATCCAGGCGTTGCAGGGCCTCGGCTATGCTCTCCTTCGCCCGATCGCCCTGTACTACTGCCGGAGAAAGCACCAGCTTCGCCAGCGGATAGCGGCGAGCCAGCACGTTCTGGATGTCGTGGAAGACCGCTCCGGTGGGCGAGGTTACAACGCCGATGACTTGCGGAAAGGCAGGCAAGGGACGTTTGCGGGCGGGATCGAACAGGCCCTCGGTGGCCAGCTTTTGCTTGAGGCGCTCCAGCTCCAGGGCCAGCTCACCCAGCCCTTGGGGAGCAACCACATCCACCGATATATTGAGTGTGCCGCGTGGTTCGTAGAAGGAAACGCGCCCGTGCGCCGCAACCGAGGTGCCGTTGGTAAGCACTTCAATTCCGCGTCGGTTGCGGAACATAACTGCCTGGAGCACGGCGTGCTGGTCTTTCAGGTTAAAGTAGGCGTGGCCCGACGAGGCGATGCTGAGATTGGAAACTTCCCCTTCGATCCACAGGTCAGCCAGAAAGGGGTTGCTTTCCAGTAACTCCTTGATTTCGGAAGTAACTTGGCTGACCGTGTAGGTTGGCACGCCGTCAGCTCACACGCTCGTTGTAGGCTCCGGTGCGAGTGTCCACCCGGACTACGGTGCCGGGGGTGATGAACATGGGAACATTGATACGCAGGCCGGTTTCCAAAGTGGCCGGCTTGTTGCCTCCCTGGGCCGTGTCGCCCCGGAAGGTCGGCGCGGTCTCGGTGACTTCCAGCTCAACGTGCGTGGGCATGTTGACGTTTATGGGCGAACCCTTGTAGAACACCACCTCGACCTGAGCGTTTTCCTTCAAGTACCCCAGGGACTCGCCCAGAATCTCGGTGGTAAGTTCGTACTGGTCAAAAGTTTCCTGATCAAGGAAGTAATAATACTGACCGTCGGTGTACAGGTACTGCGTGGGGCGGTTGTCAATGTCTGCGACCGTAAAGCCGGTGTCATAGCGTTGGAAGGTGCGCTCCACCACGGCGCCGCTGAGCAGGTTCTTCATCTTGATGCGAGTGACCGGGGCCCGCTGCTGCATCTTGTGCCGCTCGTAGTCCATGACCATCCACGGCGCGCCGTCCAACTCGATTACCAGCCCGCGATTGAGGTCGCTGAAGTTTATGCTCATGCCAACCGCCTGTTAGTCTTGTCTTGTCTCCGGGAGGGCAACCCGGTGGGGGTGCCCCTTGTGAGCGTCCACTTGCGGGCCGACCCCGAAAAGCCGGACAGATAACGTCTGTTCTCGGCCCCGGAAACCAGGATTGCGTCTACTTCCCGTTCGGGCAGCTTGGCGACAAAAGACGCCAGCCGTGATTGCATCACTGGGATTCTTCCTCCACCAGTGCGGCCAGTATTTCTAATGCAGCAGTATAACTTCTCCACCCGAAGCCCGCAATTTGGCCCCGCGCTATGTCAGACAGCACCGAGTGCCGCCGCCATTCGTCGCGGGCCAGCGGGTTGCTCAAATGCACTTCTATGAAGGGCTTTCGGCAGTCTATAAGGGCGTCCTTGAGCGTGAGGCCGTAGTGGGTCAGCGCGCCACCGTTGACGACGAGGCCGTCCACGCGATCCCTCGCTTCCTGTATGCAGTCCACCAGGGCCCCTTCGTGGTTCGACTGGTAGAACTCCACCTCGACTCCTATCCGAGAGGCAACCACTCTGATTTCCGCATTTACCTCTTCCAGCGTCTTCACGCCGTAGAATCCCGCATCACGCAGGCCCAGCATATTCAGGTTGGGGCCGTTGAGAATCAGAAATCTAGACATCAGCGGAGCCTTCCGGTTTGGGCTCTGTGTCTGGATGTTCAGTGGAAGAAGTAGTCGCAGGAGAAGTAGGTTCGTCGGCCCTGGGGTGGTGGGTGAGGTAGGCTTGAAGCGCTTCGGCCTTGGTTATGTGGGTGTAAATCTGGGTGGTCTGGGGGCTGGAGTGGCCCAAAAGTTCCTGAATCACCCGCAAGTCCGCGCCTCCCTCCAGCATGTGCGTGGCGAAGGTATGGCGCAGTGTATGCGGATGAACGTCATCGCGGGTTCCCACCGCCGCGGAGTAGCGCTTCACCAGCGATTCTATGCTCCGGCGCGACAGTCGCTGACCGTAGCGGTTCAGGAAGAGAGCATTGCTCTTCTTGCCGCTATCGGATTCCTCCGCCAGAACCTGGCGCCCCTCGTTCATGTAGCGCAGCAACGATTCTTCGGCAGGGCGGCCAAACAGCACTTGGCGCTCCTTGTCTCCCTTGCCGCGCACCAGCACTGCCCGCTGTCCGAAGTTGATATCGCCAACGTCCATACCCTGAATCTCCGCCAGCCGGACGCCGCAGCCGTACAGCATCTCCAGTATCGCCTTATCGCGCATCCCCAGGGGCGTGGACTCGTCGGGCGCGTCCAGCAGGCGGCTCGCCTCCTTGTGACCCAGGAAGGTGGGCAGCGGCTTCGTCACTTTCAGGCGGAAACTTCGCCCCGACGGAACGGGAGTGGATTGGAACATCCCTTCCTGCACCAGGAACAGGTAGAAGGAGCGGAGGACGGTCAGCTTTCGGGCCACGCTGACCCGTTCATAGCCCTTTCCGCCGTCTCGTTCGGGAGTTGCCAGCCACGCCAGATAGCCCCGCAGGGTGCCGCGGTCCATGTCGGACAGGGACAGCTTCTCGAGGAGCAGGTACTCCCGGAAGGCGAGCAGGTCGCTCATGTAGACCCGCTCGGTATTTTCCGAAAGGCCCCGCTGCCCGCGAAGATAGTACGGGAACCGCTCCCGGTACGAGTCGAACTCCGCGACGTTTGCCGGGACGGCGCCCAGAGTTCCCTCTCCCTCCGGGGGGGGGTTAGAGTAGGGGCGTCCCTTTACCCACGGAACTTCTTCGGTTGCTGGCCTAGTCGCCAACTGCCGCCAACTCCTCGGTCTGTTCCGCCGCCGTCGCAGCTTCCTGCCAGTCGCAGGCTGTGCAGGCGATGTCGTTGCGGTTCTTCTGGGCCATCATTTTGCCGCACACTGGGCAGGGCTTGGGCACGGGTCGCCGGTTGATGATGAACTCGCAAGCAGGGTACCGAGAGCAGCCCCAGAAGGGACGTCCGCCCCTGCCTCGGGCCCGCCGCTCTACTAGGTCGCCGCCGCAGTCGGGGCAATTTACCCCAATCTTCTTGAGCAGGTTGCGGCGGTTTTCACAGGGATTTTCCTCGGCGTTGTAGCCGGTGCACGCCAGGAACCGGCCGTAGCGTCCCGTTCGGATAACCATGGGCCGCTCGCATTTCTCGCACACCTCATCAGTGGCTTCCTCGAAAGGCGTACCGGGATTATCGCCCATGTCCTTGGTGTTGCGGCACTTGGGATAGCCGGTGCAGGCCATGAAGCGACCGAACCGTCCCGTCTTTATCGCCATGGGCTCACCGCACTTCTCGCAGACCTCATCCGTTTCTTCAGCTTTGGAAAAGGTCTCGTTGGCCTTGTCCACCGCCTGATGGAACGGACTGTAAAAGTCCCGCAGCATCGGCACCCACTCCCGTTCCCCCTGGGCCACGCCGTCCAGCTCTTCCTCCATCTTGGCGGTGAAGTCCAGGTCCATCACGTCGGTGAAATGTTCGGTCAACAGGTCGGTCACCGTGATCCCCAGTTGCGTCGGTGTCAGACGGTTCCGCTCACGATCCACGTACTTGCGTTCCACCAGCGTCCCGATGGTCGGCGCATAGGTGCTGGGGCGGCCAATGCCCCGCTCTTCCATCGCTCGTATGAGCGATGCTTCAGTGTAGCGTGGCGGCGGCTCTGTAAAGTGCTGATTAGCTTCCAGTTTCGAGCAATCCAGCGCGTCTCCCGCATCCAGCGGCGGCAGCGTGTTCCCTCCGTCGGCATCATCGGCGGTATCGTCGCGCCCCTCCAGGTACACGCTGCGGAAGCCCGGGAAGCGCAGCACCGAACCAGTCGCGCGAAAGTTGTAGACGTTGCCGGACTGCTTGCAAGTGGTGTCTATATCCACCGTGGTCGCCTCCGACACGGCATCTGCCATCTGGCTTGCCAGCATCCGCTCCCATATCAGGGTGTAGAGGTTGAGTTGCTCGCGGGACAGGAAGGCGCGCATCGAGTCCGGGTGGCGTTGGATGGACGTAGGCCGGATGGCCTCATGCGCTTCCTGCGCCGCCTTGGAGCGGCGAGAGTGGACTCGTGGCTTGTCGGGCAGATAGTTCTTGCCGTACCGCCCGGTGACGTAGTCGCGCACTTCGCTGATGGCCGAGGCGGCGACCTGCGTGGAGTCGGTCCTCATATAGGTAATCAGCCCGACTGAACCCTCTCCGCCGATTTCCAGCCCTTCATATAGCTGCTGGGCCACAGCCATGGTCCGCTGGGCGGTGAACCGCAGCTTCCGTCCGGCGTCCTGCTGCAAAGTGCTGGTGGTGAAAGGCGGAGCCGGGCGTTGCCGCACGTCCCTCTTTCGGACATCGGCCACCTTGTAGTCCGCGCCCTCCAACTCGGATTCCAAGGCCCTCGCCTGCTCTTCGTTAGGGACGTTGAGCCGGTTTCGCTTGCCCTTCACCGAGTGCAGTTGAGCAGGGAACTGGGCCTTGCCCTCGTCGTCCTCCCGCTTCCGCAGGATGGCGTCCAGCGTCCAGGACTCGACCGGCACGAAGGCGTTGATTTCCCGCTCGCGGTCAACCACCATCCGCAGCGCCACCGACTGCACACGGCCTGCTGACAGGCCCCGCTGCACTCGACGCCACAGCAGGGGGCTGATTTCATAGCCCACCAGCCGGTCAAGGATACGGCGGGCCTGCTGGGCGTTTACCAGTTGCATATCAATTTCGCGCGGGTTCTGAAAAGCCTCTTCCACCGCCTCGCGGGTGATTTCGTGAAAGACGACGCGCTTGGGTTGAGCGGCGCGGTCGTCCCACTTGGCCGCGGCCTGCAAATGCCAGGAAATGGCCTCTCCCTCTCTGTCCGGGTCGGTGGCGAGGTAGATGTCCTTGGCGGCGTCCCCGGCGGTCTTGAGTTCCTTCAGCAGGGAACGTTTGTCCTGCATAACCACGTAAGACGGCTCGAAGTCCTGCTCGACGTTCACGCCAATCTTGCTCTTCGGCAGGTCTCGGAGGTGGCCTTGCGAGGCGGTCACGATGTACTTGTTGCCCAGGATCTGCCCGACGGTGCGTGCCTTGGCCGGGGACTCCACAATCACCAGGTCCTTCCCCCGTGCCCTGGGAACTGAGGCTGTGCGCGAAGAACCGCGAGCAGCGGACTTTCCCCCCTTGGTAGAGGCGCGGGTCGTTGTCTTGCCCTTCCCGGCCGAAGCTCCGGCTTTCTTTTTGGCAGTGGTCTTTCCGGCCTTGCTGCTGTCAGCAGCCTTCGTTCTGGTTGTCATGCGTCACCTCTTTTCCTTCAGAAGCTCAGGAGACGCTTTGACATAGTGCATACTTCCAATCTGTTCCACTTTTCCTTTGAGTTCCAGTAACGTCAGCATACTTGTAACGGAGGCGATGGGCAGCCCCGCTTGACGGCAAAGGTCGTCAACGTGCAATGGCTGTCCGGACAAATGGCGCATCAGAGACGCCTCACCCGGTTCCAGTTCCTCCGTATTTTCGTACTCCTGCTCTGTTATTTCCTGTTGCAATGCCTCGGTTTGATTAGACGGCTTGCCACCCTTGCTGCGCTCGTCGGCGGCCACGTCAGGCAGATTCAATTCTTCCAAAATATCGGTGTAGTCGGCAACCAGTTTTGCCCCTTCTTTTATCATGCGATTGGTGAAGCGGCTGGCCGGAGAGAAAATGCTTCCGGGGACGCAGAACACTTCCCTGTTTTGCTCCAGTGCTTGGTAGACCGTCCAGCGGGTGCCGCTGCCCTCGGCAGCCTCGACGACCACAGTCCCGAGAGTCATGCCGCTGATGAGCCGGTTGCGTCGGGGGAAACTGCGTGGGTCTGGCCGCATACCCAGAGGGTGCTCGCTGATTACGGCCCCGCTTCCCTGGATGCGCCGGAAGAGGTCGGTGTGTTCCCTGGGATAAACCGAGTCCAGCCCTCCCGCCACCACTGCAATGGTGCGTCCTCCGCAGTCCAGGGCAGCCCGGTGAGCGACGCCGTCAATGCCCAGCGCCAGGCCGCTGACCACGGTAATTCCCGAGGACGCCAGGTCCCGGCTGAGTACGCCGGCCGCCTCCCGTCCGTAGGAAGTCGGGTTCCTGGTGCCGACGATGGCTACGGAACACTCATCTTCCGGCTTTATTTCTCCTATGTAATACAGCACCGGAGGCGGGTCGGAGATGTGCCTGAGCCGAGGCGGATAGTTCTCACCGTTCCAGTTGGTGACGGAAACGCCAGCCCGCGCCAGCGATTCCATGCTGTCGTCGGGATTGAGCCGATCTCGGCCTGAGACGATTTCCTGGGCGGTGCGGGAGTCCAGCCCAGCGTCCCGCAACTGCGACAAACCGGCCCGCCAGGCGTGTTCCAAATCGCCGAAATAGGACTCCAAATGCCGGAAACGGGCTGCACCCAGTTGGGGAATAAGGCTCAACGCCAGCCAGTATTTCAGGTCTTCCATAGCTGCGATTCTAGCACAAGGCAAAAACGGCCAACAACGCTACCTGCTCAAAGGGCAATGGCTCAGCCGTAAGGCGTCGCCGGTATTCCCAACGTTTGTTGGTGTTGGAGCCTGTTTGCGATCTCTTCAGGATTAGCGCCTCGAAGGCGAGAACCACCATTTGCAGACTGGTATTGAGCTCTCTCTCGCAGTTTCTCCAGAGACGGCGGCACTTATCCAGCCAGCCGAAAGCCCCTGATGCTTCCGGGCCGCGGCAGGACAAAGCCAATGTCCGGTCGCTTCCGGCGAAGGCTGAATTTATCTAATTACAAAATTTATCTAAAAAACTTCTTAGAATTTAGTTGACATTCGCAGGGGCGATTGGTAAGTTCATTATGTTTTACATCGGGAATGCTCCCGAACTCTGTATTCCGAGGCGGGACCGCCAAGTGAGGCGGAGGTTGGTAGGGCCGTGGTTCTGGCGACAAACATAACAGAAAAGGCAGTGAATGAAGGCGCAGCGGCAGACGATTGGCTGGGCGAAATGCTAAACCCTGCCCACGGACACGCCACGCCGCACTCGCCGGAATACCACCTTCCTGTTATGACCGACGACGTAGTTGGGTGTCTGGTTGCCGAAGCAAACGGCGTTTATCTCGATGGCACTCTCGGCGAAGGCGGCCACTCTGAGGCCATCCTGAGAGCAGTTCCATCGCCTCGGCTGGTCATCGGCATTGACCTGGACCACCGCTCCGTCTTAGTAGCCTCCCAGCGTCTTTCGTCCTTCGGCGACCGTTTTCTGTCCATTAACGGCAACTATGCCGACATGGTCGCGCTGGCCGGGGAGCGTGAAATCCATCAGGTAGACGGCGTGCTGCTCGATCTTGGCTTCTCTTCCCGCCAGGTGGACCGGCCAGGCTATGGCCTTTCCTTCCAGGTCGACGAGCCGCTGGATATGCGCTATGACGCTGGGCAGTCGGTGGACGCCGCTACCATCATCAATTCTCACTCCGAGTCTGAGTTGGCCGAGCTGTTCCGCCGTTATGGGGAGGAACCTCGTGCCCAGACGATCGCCAGAGCCATAGTCCGGGAGCGGGGTAACCGGCCGCTGACCTCCACCGGGGCGCTGGCCTCTCTGGTAGAGCGACTGAGCGGGCGGCGCAGGGGACGGCGGTTGCACCCCGCTACTCGCGTTTTTCAGGCTCTGCGTATAGCGGTCAACGGTGAACTGGACAATCTGCAAGCCGGGCTGGAGGCAGCTGTGGAGTTGTTGCGTCCGGGGGGACGCCTCGCGGTTATCAGCTATCACAGTTTGGAAGATCGTATTGTGAAGAACTTCCTGGCCCGCCAGTCGGCCGACTGTATCTGCCCTCCGGGTTTACCTGCATGCGTATGCGGGCATAACCAGACCATGGAAGTCATAAATCGCCGCGTAATAAGGCCCTCTGCTGAAGAAATTGCATCCAATCCGCGCAGCCGGAGCGCTCGGTTGCGTCTGGCACAGCGAGTCCAGCCTCAATAGGAAATCACACGACCTACGATCTAGTGAAGGGTGGTGACACAATGAGAGACACGTTTTATACCGCAGTAGATATAGGCACGTCGAAAGTGACTGTCTTGCTTTCGCGGGTGGGAACCGAGGGCGATTTGAAAATCTTCGGCATTGGCTCTGTTCCCTCGGAAGGCATACAAAGGGGCCGGGTTGAGAACATCGAAGAGGCGAGAGCTTCGGTCTCGGCGGCCCTCGCCGAGGCGCAGCGCTACATCGGCAGAGAATCGGTGGCCAGCAGCGCCTACGTCAGCGTCAGCGGGTCCCATATTTCCAGCGTCAACCGCTCCGAGATCCTGGACAATCAGGCCACCCCGGAGGACATATCGTCCAAGATGCTCAGTGGTATGTTGCGGGGTTCCTTCCCGAAAATAGACCAGACTCAGCAGGTGCTGCACGTCATCCCCATGGGCTACACCGTGGATGGGCTGACCGGCGTGCGCAACCCGATGGGATTGGCCGGGAACCTGGTCGAAATGGAAGCTCACGTGGTGGTGGGTGAATCCATCGTCCTGCAGAACACCATCAAGGCGGTGGAAGCCAAAGACGTTTCGGTGAAGAGCCTCGTGATGTCAGGAATGGCGTCTGCGGAATCCACCCTCACCGGGGACGAGCGGGAAATGGGGGTGGTGCTGCTGGATATAGGCGCAGGAACCACCGACCTGGTGATTTACCGCCAGGGCACGCCGTGGTACTCCGCAGTCCTGCCGGTGGGCGGATACGCCCTGACCCGCGACCTGGCGGCCGCCCTTCGATCGCCCCTCCACGTAGCCGAGGAGGTCAAGGTCAAGTGGGGCAGCGTAGACCCGGAAAGCGTCCCATCCGATGAAGAGATCGAATTGCCGACCTTCCAGGGGCAGCATCGCCGGTCGGTTCCCCGCCGGGCCCTGGCCGGGCCGCTCCATGACCGGATGACCGAGATTATGAAGATGGCCTTGACCCATATACGGCAGGCGGGAATGAAAGACTGGCCCATCGGCGGCCTGGTGCTGACTGGCGGCGGCGCCCAGATGACCGGGCTGCTGGAAATGGCGGCCCGGATAGTGGGCGAGCCGGTGCGCGTCGGTTACCCCTATGGGCTCTATGGTCTCCCGGACCAGCTTCGCAAGCCCACATTCTCGGCGGCGGTGGGTCTGTTGCTCTGGGGCATCAAGCACCACGACAGCGCCGATAAGCTCGGCATACCAACGGCAACGGCCGCGGAACCCAAGAAAAAGCGCTGGCGGTTCCGGCCTTCGAGCAGACGGAAGGTGGAGACGGGCTAATCCATTGCGTCCGCCATCCGTTGGAATAATGCTGAGAGAGCGCTGCCAATAGTGAGTCGGCAACGGAAGACAGAAAACCATTAACGGCGTATCCCCAAACATCAGGGCGGGTTTCATACAAAACCGGGTTGGGCCGGAACAGTCAAATCATCACATGGTGCGGAGGAAGCGTAATGACATCGGCGGCATGGGAATCCCTAGAAGAACCGGAAAACACCTTTGACATGGTCCAGGAAATCAACGCCGGAGCGCCCACCATCAAGGTGGTCGGCGTGGGTGGCGGCGGCTCCAACGCGGTGAGCCGGATGTACAAGGAAAAGCTCCCGGTGGTGGAATACTACAGCATCAACACCGATGCCCAGCACCTTTTCCGGCTGGACGTTCCCCACCGCATGGCCATCGGCAACAACCTGACCCGCGGGCTGGGCGCTGGCGCCAACCCTGACCTGGGCCGCCAGGCAGCCGAGGAGAGCCGTCAGGAAATAGCCCAGGCCATGAGCGGCGCCGACCTGGTATTCATTGCCGTGGGCATGGGCGGTGGCACTGGCACCGGGGCGTCCCCGGTGGTGGCCCAGATTGCCAAGGAATCCGGCGCGCTCGTTGTGGGCGTGGTCAGCCGACCCTTCGGCTTTGAGGCCGCTACCCGCAAGAAGAACGCGGAGGAGGGCATCGCCAAACTGAGAGACCACGTGGACACCCTAATCACCATCCCCAACGACCGTTTGCTCACCCTGATTGACGGCGGTGAGACGACTTATACTTGGGAAGATGCTCTACAGTTGGCGGACTCGGTGCTGCAACAAGGCATCCAGGCCATCGCTGAAGTCATCACCGTACCCGGTGAGATCAATGTGGACTTCGCCGATGTCCGCACCATCCTGAGCAACGCCGGGCCTGCCTGGCTGGCCATTGGTAAGGGCAGGGGAGAAAACCGCGCGGCTGACGCGGCCCGGATGGCCACCAAGAGCCCGTTGCTGGACATCACGATGGATGGCGCCAAGCGCATCCTGTTCGTCATCACCGGCGGCGCCAGCCTCACCCTACAGGAAGTGCAGGACGCTGCCGAGGTCATCCAGGATATGTCGGACCCCGAGTCCAACATCATCTTCGGTACCTGCCGCGACCCTCGCCTGGAGGACGAAATCAAGATTACCATGGTGGCCGCGGCTTTCCCTGTGCTGGCCGAGGCCCGGCAGATGCGGGAACAGGAACTGGAGCGTCTGCTCTCCGACGTTTCGCCCCTCTCCGAGGACGAACTGGATGTTCCCAGCTTCCTTAGGCGCAATTCCGGTCAGCGCCCCCGGGGCACCTTCCGCTAGGAGTTACCAAGGGCGGGCTGGATTCCGGCCCGCCCTGCACCGCCGATAGCGCGGAGTAACGTTCTCGGCTGCCTGACGCACTTATCCACCATATTTCGGCAACAGACAACAGGGGCTGAGAACCATCTTGGGGCCGTTCCACTAGAGGGGACGGCTCTTTTCTATTGCTTATTGAAGTGGGAATTGACTTGCCAGCAGGTCTAACTTAGAATGCCCGCTACCAGAGATAGTACCGCCGGTTGGCAATGGCACAAAATACCGTACATAACCTGAATCTGTCGCTTCAACGGGTTCTGGGAACGAGCGATATTTATGCGCTGTCCGTACTGCTCAGATAGAGAATCCAAGGTAACCGACTCCAGGACTAACGACGCTGGCATCCGCCGCCGCCGCGAGTGCCTCAATTGCCGCCAACGCTTCACTACCTACGAGCGGGTGCAGGCGGCGCCGCTGATGGTCTACAAGCGCGACGGCCGCCGGGAGGAGTTCAGCCGGGAGAAAATGATCGCCGGGCTGCACAAGGCTTGTGCCAAGCGTCCGGTAACACCGCAGGCCATTGAGCAACTGGTGGACGAAGTAGAGTCCGAACTCCACCGGAGCGGCAACGTCGAAGCGGATACCTTCCTCCTGGGTTCCTTGGTAATGGAGCGGCTTCCCGACTTGGACCGGGTGGCCTACATACGCTACGCCAGCGTTTACCGGGATTTCCAGGACATCGAAAGTTTCGAGCGCGCCGTTCGCGACCTGCGCGACGGCAGCCGACAATTGCCGTTGCTGGATATGCCGCCCCGCCCCCGGGGCAGGGGCCGCCGTCGCGCTGGACCGGTGGCGCTGCCGGTCGGCAACGGCGCTGGGGATGAGACTGCCGAAACCGAAAACAACCGCCCTGAAGTATCTCCTGAAGGTTCCAAAGAAGAAAAACTGGGTGAGGCTGTGGGGACGATGGGTGTCGACTAAGGAGTAGCGCCCCATGGATAACGGCCTTGAAGTTTCCCCGCTGACCAGACTGCTGGCCCTCAACACCGAAATAAGCGAACTGCGAACTGCGCTGATGCGCCAGCCAGTAGCCTCCGGCCGAATCGCCGAACTGCAAGACGACATTGACCTTCTCCGCCGGGTTGGCCTCGCAACCTGCTGGCTGGTTGGAGATTATGAGCTCGAGGAAGAAGACGCAGAAGACGAAGACAACTACGCCTGACTGCCGTAGCTTTTTGCCGGGCAGTTTGCCGAAGACTGCCGAACTGTTGACAGCTTGTTCGTTACTTGGGTAGAATCAACTACTATCGGCGGTGGTTGTCGCATTATGTAATACAACATACTGTGTTTCTCGCCGGTAGGCCATAGCCATTGTGGCCCAGAATTCCTGACACTTAGGGCATGACAACGCCCCTCCGGGCATTATTAAATGTATAGCGGGGATGAGGGGTTGAATCCTATACACCTCATCTCCGCTGTTGATTTTGGGAAGGTTACTATGACTGCCATCAGAGATAAGGTCGAGGAGTCGAGCCTAAGCAATCCCAACCCTGCGAGCCGTCGCAACATCGCCGCAGCTCTTATGGATACCGGTATAGCCGGGCAGATTAACCGGCGCTCCGGGGAACTCAGCCCCAATGCCGAGGTGGTATTGCAGCGCCGCTACCTGTCCAAAGACCGCGAGGGCAACGTGCTGGAAGATGCCGACGGAATGTTTCGTCGCGTCGCCCACAACCTCTCGCAGGCCGACAAGAACTACGGAGCCAGCGAAGCGGAACGGCAGGCTACCGAGGACAAGTTCTACCATGCCATGCGCCGCCTGGAGTTGCTGCCCAACTCGCCAACGCTTATGAACGCCGGCAGGGAATTGCAGCAGCTTTCCGCCTGCTTCGTGTTGCCGGTTGAAGACTCCCTGGACGGGATATTCAACAAGGTGAAGGAGACCGCGCTGATTCACAAGAGCGGCGGCGGAACAGGTTTCGCCTTCAGCCGCCTGCGGCCGGAGGGAGACGTCGTTGGTTCCACGGGCGGCGTGGCCAGTGGTCCGGTCAGTTTCATCCGCGCCTTCGACACCGCCACCGACGTGGTGAAACAGGGCGGCACACGCCGCGGGGCGAACATGGGCATCCTGGACGTCACCCACCCCGACATTCTTAAGTTCATCAAGTCCAAGGAAGACGGGCAGACGCTGGTCAACTTCAACATCTCCGTAAGCGTAAACGCCGACTTCATGGAGAAGGTCAAGCACGGAGAGGACTACGATCTGGTGAACCCGCGCACCGGCCGAGTGACCGGCCAGGAGAACGCCCGCGCGGTGTTCGACCTTCTGGCCGAAATGGCGTGGAAAACTGGGGACCCCGGTCTGGTCTTCCTTGACGTTATCAACCGCGACAACCCCAACCCGCAGTTGGGTCGCATCGAGAGCACGAATCCCTGCGGCGAGCAGCCTCTGCTGCCCCACGAGTCATGCAACCTCGCTTCCATCAACCTGGCCCGTATGGTGCGTTTCGAGGAGGGAGATGTCGCTGTTGACTGGGAGCGCTTGGACGAGACAGTCGAAGTCGCGGTTCACCTGCTGGACAATGTCATTGACATGAACGAGTACCCCATTCCCGAAATCGCTGAGATGAGCCGGAAGACCCGTCGCATCGGCCTGGGGGTGATGGGGTTTGCCGACCTGTTGGTGCAGATGGCTGTGCCCTACGACTCGGAAGAAGCACTGGAAATAGCCGAGCAGGTGATGGGATTCATCCAGCGGCGGACGCATAACGCCTCGATGGAGCTGGCTCTGGCGCGGGGCTCGTTCCTGGCTTGGGAGGGCAGCATCTACAACGACCCAAGCCGCGGCGAAACGCACCCTATGCGCAACTCCGCTCCCACCACCATCGCGCCCACCGGCACCATCAGTATCATCGCCGGGGCTTCCAGCGGCATAGAGCCCCTGTTTGCTCTTGGCTACGTGCGCAACGTCATGGACAACACTCGGCTGGTCGAGGGCAACCCCTATTTCGAGGCAGTGGCCCGACGGGAAGGGTTCTACTCCGAGAAGCTGATTGAGGACATCGCCCGGACAGGCACCCTGGAGGGTCTCGACGTTCCGCAGTGGGTCAAGGATGTTTTTCGCACTTCTCACGATATTTCGCCCGAATGGCACGTGCGAATGCAGGGCGCGGCCCAAGCCCACACCGATAACGCCGTGTCCAAGACCATCAACTTCCCCCACACTGCCACCGTTGAAGACGTTGCCAGGGCCTATATGCTGGCCTACGAGCTGGGATGCAAGGGCATCACCGTCTACCGGGACGGCAGTAAGGATGGCCAGGTGCTCAGCACTGGCGAAACCGGGCAAGCCGAAGAGGAAAACACCGCTCCTATGCCGGTTCAGGCCACTCCCCGCAGCCGTCCGCAGTCCATCCATGGCGTGACCGAGCGTGTGCGCACCGGCCACGGCAATATGTATGTGACCATCAACTTTGATGAGAACCACCGTCCCTTTGAGGTGTTCGGCAATCTGGGCAAGGCGGGCGGTTGCGACTCCGCACAGTTGGAGGCCATCTCCCGCCTGGTGTCGCTTGCCCTCCGCTCCGGCATTGATCCCGCCGCGGTTCTGGAGCAGTTGCGTGGCATCACCTGCTGCCCGGCTTGGGATGAGGGAACCCTGGTTCGCTCCGGCCCCGACGCCGTCGCACTTGCTCTGGAGCGCCACACCGACGGCCTGGAGACCCGCCAATCCGCAGCCGGCCATCCGGTGCAGATGGCCTTTGCCCCAGAGGTGGTCCACAACGGATACGGCAATGGGAACAGCAACGGCAACGGCCAGGTCAACGCCAACGTGCAATTGACCGGGCGGCGCTGCCCCGACTGCAACACGCCGGTCATATACCAGGAAGGGTGCCTGATGTGCATCTCCTGCGGCTGGAACAAGTGCGAATAGGTCGCGTAACGCAGGCTCAGATGTGTGCGTCGGCGCGGGGCGTTTTAAAAAAAGACCCCTGCGGAGGTTACAAGCCGCGGGTCTTAAAAAAATGAACCTTTCTAACAAGGAGCA
>VXOI01000071.1:0-18461 GCA_009840175.1 Chloroflexota bacterium
ACCACCCCTGCCTTTGGCGCGGGCTGTGTCTTTTTTTATTACGACCCGGGGGGGGGGCGGCCCCCCCCCCACCACCCGGCCCCCGCCCACCAGCGCCACGCTGTCGCAGAACTGGCCCGCCAGCGTCAGGTCGTGCACTGCCGTTACCACTGTCTTGCCCGAATCCGCCAGTTCCCGCAGCAGCCGCATGATGGCTGGCTGATAGGCCAGGTCCAGGTTCGCCGTCGGCTCGTCCAGCAGGACTACCGGCGTCTGCTGCGCCAGGGCCATGGCAATCGCCACCCGCTGCCGCTCGCCGCCGGATAGCTGGTGCACTGGCCGGTCCGCCAGCTCTTCAGCATCCGTCATCCGCAGAGCTTCGATGGCGACATCCACGTCGGCGGCGGACTCCCATGCCAGTAGCCCCAAGTGGGGGTTGCGGCCCATCAACGTAACCTCCAGCGCGGACGCCCCTCTGGGCAGTTCCGGGTTCTGCGGCACCATGCTAACCAGCAGCGCTCGCTCCCTGCCGCTCAGAGAGTAAACGTCGGTTCCCATCACGCGAAGCTCACCCCGTGTCGGGCGCAACGCCCCGGCAACGGCTCGCAGCAGCGTTGACTTGCCCACCCCGTTCGGCCCGGCCAGCGCCATCACCGTGCCCCGCGCCGCCTCCAGTTCCAGACCATTCAGCACCGTCCGCTCCCCGTAGGCCGCATAGACGCCCGCAGCCTTGATGCCCGGTACGTCTGTCCTTCCTTCGGCAGGCTCAGGATGAGCGGATCGATCATGCCCGTTGCGAGGCAGTTCGGCTGCGGAATGTCCGTTTGTCCTCTTCCACATATCTACGAAGTCCCCAGGCGCCGCCGCCGCAGCAGGTAAAGGAAGAAGGGAGCGCCGCAGAAGGCCGTGACCACACCCACCGGCAGCTCGCCCGGAGATACGATGGTCCGCGCCACCAGGTCCGCCAGCACCAGGAACGTCGCCCCCACGATGGCCGACATCGGCAGAAGGAAGCGGTAGTCCGGCCCCCAGACCAGCCGCACCGCGTGGGGGGCTACTAGTCCCACGAACCCGATGAGGCCCGAGAAGGACACCGCCGCAGCCGTCACCAGTGTGGCCGCCGCGATGAGCAGCAGCTTCACTTTCTCCACCGGCACTCCCAGCATGGCGGCATGGTCTTCGCTCAGTTGCAGCACGTTCAGCACCCGCCCGAATCCCAGCAGCACCACAATACCGGGAACGGCGTAGGCTAGGACGATGGCGCTTTCCTTCCACTCCGAGGATATGAAGCTCCCCAGCAGCCACGAGAGCACCGGACGCAACTCAGGGTCGCTCCGCATTATCAGTAGGCTCGACACCGCCCCGGTCAGCGAGGCGATGGCAACCCCGGCCAGTATCAGCGTAGTTGTCGGCGTACCCTGCGAGTTCCGGGCGATGCTGTATGCCACTACCACCGCGCCGGTTCCCCCGGCAAACGCGGCTACCGGCAGAAGGCTGATACCCGCCAGGTACATAGGCACCCCGGTCAGCAGCACCACCACTGCGCCCAGTCCGGCCCCCGACGCCACGCCCACCAGGTACGGATCGGCCAGCGGGTTCTTGAACAGCCCCTGGTACGCCGCCCCCGACATCGCCAGCGCCGCGCCCACCACTGCGGCCTGAGCCACCCTGGGCAGCCGCAACTGCCACAGGATGGTGTCCCACGCCGCCGGAATGTCCGCTGACAGCTCCACGCCCGGCAGCCGCGCCGCCATGATCTCCACCACCGAGCCGAAAGGCACGTGAACAGACCCCAGGCTGGCCGCGAAGATGGCCGCCACCGCCAGCGCCGCAAGCCCCAGCGCAATGCGCCACCACGGATAGCGCAGCCCCACCAGCCCGGCAGCCACCCGGCCGGGATTCAGCCTCCCCTCCGAAGAGGGCAAAATTCCCTCTCCCTCCGGGGGAGGGTTAGGGTGGGGGCGTACCCCGCCCGGGGCATTTCTTCCTTTCAGCCTTATCCCTGCCACGACCTGGCTCTACCCCTCTGTGTATCCTGCGCCTGCAACAGCGCTGTGGAGGCGTTTCACCTGAATGACGACATCAGCACTTCCCTGCGGACGTACTCAATCCCTTCAGTCCCTTCATACCTGGCCCACATATCCTCGAAAACCGGGTTTCCCTCTGGCGGAGTATCGCCGGACTCGCTTTGTCCCCGTTTGGGCAGGTAGGCCCGCAGCAACGTCTCGCTCCTACTGTCCGAGAAACGCACATAGTGGGAGGAGAGGTCGCCGTAGGTCTCCACGAACTGGATGCGACCTACCAGCCGGGCGTCCAGGTGAAAGCGCCAGTTGTCCGCCTTGATGGTAATGTGCTCACCGTCTACCTGCGGCTCCCGGATGCCCCGGGACGTGTTTTCACTGACCATGTCGCCCGGCCCGACGATCCACATCAGCGAATCGCCCGCCGCCGTCAAGTCCCGGATGATTGGCAGCGTTGCTTCCATATCAGCTCCACGCCGGGAAAACGACCTCAGCCTCAGTGCGAATGACCATCTCCACCGAACACTTCCGGGTACACCCACGCCGCGAACTCCTCCACTGCGTCTATGAAGCGCGGCCCGGCCACGCTGAAGCTGTTGCCCTCGCTCATCACGAATATGTGGTGCTCGATGTGGTCCGGGTCTTCCACCATGTGCAGCGTGGAAAGCACCGGATTCTCGGTAACGCTCTCCACTGAGTCCGCCATGATGATGTCCGGCTCGTTGGCAATGATGATTTCCGGGTTGATTTGCTGGTATCCCTCGAAGTCGGCGACGTTCTCCAGTTTCAGCAGCTCGAACACATCGTTGACCAGCGTGTTGCGCCCCGGCGTCCACCAGTCGAAGCCGTGGGAGTAGACGGTCCAGGTCTGCTCCACCTCCTCCATCCTGTGCTCAATGTCGTGGACCCGATCATCAAACTCGCCCGCGACATGCTCCGCCTCCTCCGTCTCGCCCGTTATGGCGCCCCACATCCGTATCTGGTCGGCCACCTCCGTGAACCCGTGGGACAGGCTCTTGATGTATAGCACCTTCAGCCCAGCCCTTTCCAGGTCGGCGTTGAAGCGGTCATAGAACACGTACACCAGGTCCGGCTCCAATGCGACGATGGCCTCGATGTCCATGTTGAATGCGTCGCCAACCTTGGTAATCTCCGCAGTTTCCGGCGGATAGGTGACGTAGCTGTGGGTGCCGACGATGCGGTCTCCCTCGCCGATGGCGAACAGCATCTCCACCGCCGCGCCGTCGTAGACGACTATCCGCTCAGGCGGGGTCTCGAAGACCACCTCCTTGCCGTCCGAGGACACCACGGTCACGGGCCCAGGCTCCGGCGTGGCCGTGGGAGGCGCGGTAGTGGGCGTAGGCGTTGGTTCCGGAGCCGCTGTGGGCGCTACGGTAGGAGCCGGAGCAGCCGTGGCGGGCGGCGGTGTGGCGGTTGGCTCCACCGGCATAGCCGTCGGGGTTGCCGGGACGGGCGTAGCCGTCGCCGGAACCGCTGTTGGTGGGGGAGCAGTGGTAGCTGTGGGCGCTGGCGGGCTGGTTGGCGCGGACGTTGGCTCCGATCCGCAAGCCAGCAGCGCGGCCGCCGTTATGGTCAGGATGGCTATAAGGGGCAGCAGGTATCGGGCCTGGATCACGGGTGTACTCCTGTGTTCGATGTTCAGGACGGCATTCATGCCCGGCTTTACGAGGACTGCTCGCATCGTTGCGGGCCAACAAAAAAGCCCTGCCTCAAGGTTCAAGGCAGAGCGCACTGCATCAGTCTAAGCTATGCCGACGCCTTTCCTCGAAGGCCGAAACATGGCTGAGAGCCGTGGACCGGGCTCGCTCCGATTCCGAGATTCAACCGGAGCCTACCGTTGCGGGACAGCGCTGGACTTTGACCAGCTTCCTCGTTCAACCCTGTGAAGGGCACTCGCAGCGTCGGGTTATTCAATTGTAAAGCAAGGAACGCCTGACCAGCCTATAATGCCCCATCCCGCAGCGACTGTCAATCACCGGGTTCCGGTTGGCCTGTCCGCTATTCCTCTTCCACTCACTCCGGAGAAATCTCTATGGTTGCAATGTAGCGGTCCAGCCAGTGTACCGGCTCGGTGGCGAAGGACGACTCGGCCATACCCTGGCCGACGGAAGCCACGGGATACTGCTGCAAGCCAATGATGACGACCGCCAGCAGCGCCATCCCGGAGAAAGCCCCCATCAGCAGGCCGCCTATCCGGTTTATCTGCCTGCCCATGGGGAATACTGACATCAGGGGCGTAGCCGCGGACAGAAGTCCCCACATCGGAAGAGTAACAAGCAGCCCCACTCCCAGCATAGCGGCGAAGACGAGAAAAAACCCGGCCACATCCTGTCTTGCCGCGTCTTCGACGAAGAAGAAGACCAAGGGGCCAATCAACAGGCCCAGGGCGCCGGCCAAGGCGATCGCACTAACCAGGAAAAGGAAAGGAACGAATATCCTGAACAACCCGCCCACGTAACCCGCCAGCGCCCCGGATGCCCACGCCACCACCGATATTGTGTCCAGCCAATTCACTCTTCCAGTCTAGCATGGCGGCAACGATGCCAGTGAACGCATGAGTGGAAATTGCAACTTTTGCAATGAGCTAACGCTTCTTTTGAACAGACTGACGCACGATTGCCAGCGCCGCGAGGCACAGCCCCCCAAACAGGAAGCCGCCAATGACGTCGCTGGGCCAATGCACTCCCAGGTACACGCGGGATGCGCCAATGACCAGTATCAGCAGCGCCAGTGCGGCTTGAGCGATCCGTAAAAAGCGACGGCGCCAGGGGCTGTTGCCGGGTATGCTGATGCCGTTCAGCACGTAAATTGCCGCTCCCAGGAAAGCAGCGGCGAAGACGGCATGGCCGCTGGGGAAGCCGTATCCCGTCTCTTCCAGCAGGGCCAGAGCCGCATCGGGGCGAGGCCGGGCCGCCAGCTCCTTCAACCCCAGATTGGCCAATGGTGCAAGCGGAGTAAGCGCCACTAGCAGCGCCTCGGCCCGCCCCACCCAGACCATCAAGCTTATGGCCAGCGCCAATGGAGGGACAATCACCAGCCCGAGGTTGTCCCAGAACAATTCGGCGATGGAGATGGCGGCAGTATCCAGCCAGCCTGCGCGCCACTGCCTCAGTTCCAGCAACGCCCATTCGTCGCCGGGAAAGACCTCGTAGACCCAGGCCAGCGCCAGCAGCGCCCCCATAGCCGCCACGCCTGCAATAAACGCCAAACCCCCTCTCCCTCTGGGGGAGGGTTGGGGTGGGGGCGTCCCTCCCGGTGTTATAATCCTGCGCATGATTCACGACATCGCCATAGACGGGCCTGCGGCATCGGGCAAAACGGTGGTGGGGCGGCTGCTGGCCCAGCGGCTGGGGTGGCGCTTCCTCGACACGGGCGTCATGTATCGCGCCGTGACCTGGCTGGCCCTGGAGCGGGGTGTCTCTCTCGAAGACGCTGATGGCCTGGGTGATTTAGCCCGGACATATCCCATCCGCTTGGCCGACGGCGTGTCTTCCGACGACGTCAGCAGGCCGGTGGAGACGGCGGGAACTCGACTTGGCCCTGAACTGTACCAGTCCCGGGTTGATAATAACGTGTCCAACGTCTCAAAGCACTCGACTGTCCGCCGGGCGCTGGTGGACCAGCAGCGGGAAATCGCCGAGTTGGCCGCCACGGTCAGCGGCATCGTGATGATCGGACGCGACATCGGCACCGTGGTCCTGCCCGACGCCGGACTGAAGGTATATCTGACGGCATCGGCGGAGCAGCGCGCCCTGCGGCGGTGGCGGGAGATGCGGGAGCGCGGACAGGAAATCAACTTGGCAACGGTGCAGAGCGAAATCGAAGCCCGCGACGTTATAGATTCCTCCCGCGACGATTCGCCGCTGCGCCCCGCCGCCGACGCCTGGCCGTTGGACAGCAGCGGCCTGAGCATCGAAGAAACGGTGGACGCCATCATGCGGCGGATGGAAGGCTGCTGATGCCCCTGGGCCAGTCTAAGGGCGAAAACGCTACCCTGCTGTACCGCTTGGGGCGGCCCCTGGCGCGGTTCTGTTTCGGCACCTTCGGGCGTATGGAAGTCATCGGCGAAGAGAATGTGCCGCCCCATGGGCCGGTGATTCTGGTCTGCAATCACCTGGCCTTCACCGACCCGCCGCTGCTGGTGGCGGCCATCCCCCGCCCGCTCCACTTTCTAGGCAAGAAGGAACTCTTCGAAAATCCGATGGGCAAATTCCTGATGCGCGGGTTTCACGTATTCCCTTATGACCGCACGACGGCCAGCACCGAAACCATGAGGACGATGCTGGGACTGCTGGACCAGGACCGGGCGGTGGTGGTGTTCCCGGAGGGGACGCGCAGCAAGAGCCATTCGTTGCAGGAAGCGCAGTTGGGAGTGGTCTACCTGGCCCTCAAGTCGCAGGCGCCCATCCTGCCGGTGGGAGTGACCGGCACCCAGAATATGCGGGCCTGGCGGATGCCGGCGCCCCTGTGTCGGCTCACCGCCAGCATCGGCCCCCCTTTCACCCTGCCGGTGGTGGAGGGCCGCATCCCGCGCCCGGTGATGCAGGGTATGCTCCGCACGGTCATGGAGAGAGTGGCTCTGCAACTGCCCCCGGAGTTTCGGGGCGTCTACGACCCCGCCGGCAACGCAAATGAGGAGTAAGCAATGCAACAACAGGCATCCAGGTTCGGCATCTACCTGAACGACGGGGAAAAGAAGGTGGTGAGGATCAACTCGCCCTATTGGTTCCCCGAGGAACCCGATTGGGTGTTCCTAACCCCGGAGGTCAACGCCACCCTGCTGAGCATCCGCGAGTTGGCCCGCGAGCAAGGCCTGTCCGGCGACGCCGACGCGCTGACCTGGGGCACCATCCCAATGCGGGAGGAATAGCGAAAGCTCCTTTGCAATTCGCAAAGAAGGCTTTTCCCGGTGGCTGAGAACTCGGCCCCTTTCCGCTACGTCAGCCGCTCTGCGTCCTCGATGTAGATGCCGGTTTCGCGGATGCGCCGCTCGGTCTGGTCGTTGCAGTGCCCGACATAGAAACATGAACCGTGGAGCTGGCTTATCCGGCTGTAATAGCGGCCCAACAGCGAATTGATGTTGCTGTTCTGTCTGGCCAGGCTGTCCAGATAGTCAGAAGTCATGGCCGTCGGCCCCGGCTCCTCGCCTGTGCGTGCCAGGATCAAGGCATCCGTAGCCCGTTTCGTGGCACACCAAGCCTTTTCCGCCGCGTCGCGGAGGTCGCCTACCGCCAAACGCTCCAGCGCCTCGCTGTGCATCAATCTGGCGTCGCCGAATATCTCTTGAACCCTGCTGGTAGCTACCATCGTCGCTCCCGTCAGGGGAGTTCGTGAGGCCATTATAGCGCAGTAGGTGTGGCCGAGAGCGATGACCTAGCCCTTGAAGGCGGGCATCACTTCCTCGGCGAAGATGCTGAGCTGGTCCTTGAAGACCTCCAGCGGCATACCCATGACGGAGCCGATGTTGACCCGCTCCACGCCGGGGTAGCTCTCCTCGGCCTTCTTCAGGGCTTCCACCGCAACTTCGGGAGTGCCGCAAATCCAGCCGCCGCCCTCGACGGCCTCCTCCAGCGTGGGCAGCTTGACGCCACCGCGTCCGCCTGCGGCGACCGAGTCGATCTGCTCTTGGCTCAGAGCCATCAGGCCCAGCGGGGCGGCGAATTTCATGGCTTCCTCGTAGTAGGGCCTGGCCTTCTCGATAGCCTTTTCCTTCGACTCGGCCAGGAACATCCTGAAACCGAGAGCGGCGTTTTCGCCCAACTGCGTCTCGCGGCCTTCGTCCAACTGCGCCTGCTGGTACATCCGCATCCGCTCGCCCAAGGTGGGTTCTGGGGTGTTGGCCAGCAGCGGCTTGATGCCCGTCTTCGCCATGAACTCGACGCCGCGCGGATTGCCGCTGACCAGGGGTTGCCAAATCTCGACCGGGCGGTTGAGGGGGCGCGGCACCAGGGTCAGCTTCTCCAACTCATATCCCCGGTATGGGACGCGGGCTGGAATCTGGAAGTGCTTGCCCTGGTGGGAGAATGAGTCTTCGTTGAAAGCCTTGACCATGACCTCGACCTGCTCCTCGAACAGCTCTCGGTTGGCGTCGGAGTTGCGCATGGGCGCGCCGAAGGTCTCGACCTCGCGGGTGTGGTAGCCGCGGCCCACGCCGAAGATGATGCGGCCCTTGCTGAGGATGTCGGCCATGGCGAAGTCTTCGGCCAGGCGCAGCGGGTGCCACATGGGGGTGATGTTGAAGCCGCAGCCGTACTTGAGGGTTTTGGTCTGGGTGGCGAGGTACAGTCCCAGCATCAGCAGGTTGGGGATGCCCTCGTACCCTTCCGGCTGGAAGTGGTGCTCGGCCATCCAGAACTCCTGGTAGCCGTTGGCCTCTAGGTGTTGCGCGATTTCCAGCGCCCAGTCGTAGGTCTCGGCCAGCTTCTCGTTGGAATACCAACGGTCGTTGGCCGGGGTGCCCTCGAAGCCCAGGTTGTCGTCAACCACGTGCCCGGCATAGGAAGCGGAGAAGTTCTTGAACATATCTGCTCTCTAATATCGAGATTCGGGAATTGCTATCCAGTTCGTCTTTTATAACGCATTTCCTTGTTTGATGTCGCTCCCTACTCCCGCACCTGGCTCGGCGCCGGGTTGTAGAGCTCGAGGCCGATAGTGGCAGGGAAGACGCGGGCCAGTTCCTCGACGGTCCACTTGCCGTCCTTCTGGATGGTCTTGACCGGCTGTGGTTCGTTGAGCAGGTTTATCAGGCCCTCGGTGACGTGGAAGACGTGGCCGTTGACGTGCTGGGCCTCATCCGAGGCCAGCCAGGCGACCATGGGCGCGATGTCATCGGCCTCGCCGCGCAGGGTGATGCTGGCGCCGGTGCTGATGCCGCGGGCGGCGCGAAGCTCGCGGGCCTCGTCGGGGATGCTGGTGGTCATGCGGGTGGCGGCGCTGGGCGAGATGGCGTTGGCGGTCACGCCGTAGCGCCCCATGTCGCGGGCAACGACGCGGGTGAAGCCGGCGATGCCGTCCTTGGCCGCGCCGTAGTTGGCCTGGCCGGAGTTGCCGTACAGCCCGGAGGTGGAGCTGAAGGTGATGATGCGCCCGGAACGCTGCTGGCGGAACAGCACGGCGGCGTTCTTGACCACCGAGAAGGTGCCCTTGAGGTGGACGGCAATGACGTCGTCCCATTCCTGCTCGGTCATGTTGAAGACCATGCGGTCGCGCAGGATGCCTGCGACGGTGACCACGATGTCCAGCTTGCCGAAGCTGTCGAGGGCGGTCTGGACTATCTTCTCGCCGCCATCCATGCTGGCGACGTTCTCGGTGCAGGCCACGGCCTCGCCGCCTGCCTCGCGGATTTCGGAAACCACCACGTCGGCCACCGACATATCTGCGCCGGAGCCGTCAACATTGACGCCCAGGTCGCAGACCACCACCTTCGCGCCTTCCTCGGCCATCAGGCGGGCCACGCCGCGCCCGATGCCGCGCCCGGCCCCGGTTACTATCGCCACCTTGTCATTCAGCAGGTTTGCCATTGCTTATGCCTCTTCTACGATTATCGGGGGGAACCACCCCCACCCTAACCCTCCCCCTTAGGGAGAGGGAATTTTGAGCTGCGCTCCCTCTTGGATGAGGGAATTTTCAGGTTGCCCGCTCCCAGAGCAGAACGACGGTGAGGTCGGCGCGGGCGCCCTTTATGGGAAGGGTGCTCAGTTGAAGCCGCCCGTCGCCGGTGAACTCAAACTTTCGTACCTGACGCTCTCCTGTCCAGTTGGGAAAGAAACTCCCTTCCACCTGATGAATCATCAGCCCTTCGTCTTCGTCCACCGTGTAGCTGCCGTAGTAGGCCACGTAGCCCTCGAAGGCCGCCCGCACTTCGTCGTCGGTGCCCTTGAGCAGGTTGCCGGTGGCGAAGGCTGGGCGTTCCCGGGCCATTATCTGACCGGAGAAGCTGCCCCGTCCGTCGTACATCAGCAGCCCGCCGGGTTCGTCGCCGTAGGGCTTGCTGATGCGGCCGTCGGACCACTGGCCTTCGCAGGCCAGCAGGCACCAGGTTCCGGTGAATTTGTCCGCCACTGACAAGCTCCGCCTCTGTCCCGCCTAGCTGGGAAGCCTTTGCAGAATGGCTATTCCCAAGCCGATAAGTCCGGCACCCCACGCGGAGACGATGGCAACCCCGGCAATAAACAGGTTTCGGGCATCTCTTCGCGCTGAGTCAACCATTTGATGCGTTTCTTGGCGTAATGCTCTGGTTTCCTCTCGTGCCTCTGTACGGGCGGCTTCGTTCGCTTCTCGCGCTTCCCGGCGGGCCGCCTCATTCATCTCCCGCGATTCCTGGCGAGCCGCCTCAATCGCGTTCAGAATTTGGTCTTGGCGAGACAGTACTTCTCTCAACATTTGAGAGTTGGCTTCCTGCACTGCCTCAAGACGAGTAATGCGTTCTTCCGGCGTTACCATTTTGTCCTATTCCCGCGGTGGGGCGGCGGGAGCCGGGTTGACGATGCCTCGGGTCAGCACGTCGCGGGCCAGGGGGGCCAGCGTTTCCATGTCCCAGTGGCCCGACGGCTCGTAGATGGAGCGTTCCGGTCGCGGCTGGGACATCAGCGATACAGTGTCGCCGTATACCAGGAAGGTCTGGCCGTTGACATTTTGGGCATAGTCGCTGGCGAGGTAGCAGATGAAGGGCGCGATGTGGGTGGGGTCCAGTTCGGTCAGCGTGTCCTCGCCGGGTATGGCGGCGACGCCGCTGCGCGCCCGGATTTCGGCGGCGCTGTCGGGAATGTCGCCAATCATGCGCGTGTTGGCGCGGGGCGCGATGGCGTTGGCCGTGACTCCGTAGCGGCCCATATCCTTGGCTACCACCTTGGTGAAACCTGCGATGCCCGACTTGGCGGCGCCGTAATTGGCCTGGCCGGAGTTGCCTACGAGTCCCGACTCGGAGGAGAAGGTGATGATTCGCCCGGAGCGCTGCTGACGGAACAGGATGCAGGCGTGCTTGACAACGGTGAAGGTGCCCTTGAGGTGGACGGCGATGACGTCGTCCCATTCCTGCTCGGTCATGTTGAAGACCATGCGGTCGCGCAGGATTCCGGCGCAGGTAACCACGATGTCCAGCCTGCCGAAGTTGTCCACGGCGGTCTGGATGATTTTCTCGCCGCCCTCCATGGTGGTAACCGACTCCATGCACGGCACGGCCTCGCCGCCTGCGGCGCGGATTTCCGCGGCCACCTGCGCGGCTACCGAGTGGTCCTGCCCGGTGCCGTCCACGTTGACGCCGGGATCAACGATGACCACTTTCGCGCCTTCCGTAGCCATTTCCATCGCAATGCCACGTCCGATGCCGCGGCCAGAGCCGGTGACGATTGCCACCTTGTCCACAAGTGAATCAACCAACGTTCTACCCACCTTTTCCCGTCATTCCTGCGAAAGCAGGAATCCATTGGAACTTGAGAATTTTCAACGCAGGACTTCGCCAGACCCGGCCTAGCTCTTGGGCAGCGACACCGTGGCGCGGCCGGGAGTGGTGCGCTGTCCCTCTTCGTTTTCCAGCCAAATTTCGCAGTCCACCAGGTACTCCCCGTCGTCCTCGTACTTGCCGGTCACCACGCCCCGGGCGGTGATGGGCCGACCGGGAATGTCCATTCCCCGGTACTGGCAGGAGAGTTTGCGCAGGTTGCCGCGCGGCCCCATCCAGTCGGTGACCAGAGAGCCTAGGAAGGCGTTCTTCAGAGCGCCGTGGAGAATAATGTCCTCCAGACCCGTGCTTTGGGCAAAGTCCTTATCGTAGTGAATCTGGTAGTAGTCACCGGAGGCTCCGGCATATTTCACCAACTGCTGGGAGGAAGGGTGGCGCACCACAGGCGGAATCTCCATACCCTCGTCAACGTCATCCCATACTAACTGCGCGGACATTGTTAAACCTCCGGGTCAATCTCCGGGCGCACTTCCGGGGGGCGCCCTCACCCTAACCCTCTCCCTCCGGGAGAGGGAACTTTATCAGTATCGGATAGAAGTGTTGGTCTGGGTTGCCACCACCTGACCGAACTGATTTGTGTAGGTGATGACGATGGTCTGTATCAGCATCAGGCCGATGCGGCCGTTGCGCTCGGTGATGTCCTCGATGCGGGAAACGGCGGTGATGCGGTCTCCAGGGCGCACCGGCTCGAAGTATTCCCAGTCGCTGCCGCCGTCCAGCACCCGGTCGAAGGGCACCTCGAAGGGCAGATCGGGGCGGGCGGCCACTGCGGAGCGCAGGAAGGTGGGCGGCGCGATCAGGCCGCCGTATTGCGAGGCGCGGGCGGCGGCTTCGTCGTTGTACACCGGGTTTTCATCGCCTATGGCCTCGGCGAACTTGATGATTGCGCCCTTCTCCACTTCCAGGGTCCTAGGGTCGCTCACGGTTCCGATGGCTTGCTGGCGCATTTCCTCGGTCAGAAACGACGGCGTAGTAGACACGAAAAACCTCTATTATCCCCTCTCCCTCCGGGGGAGGGTTAGGGTAGGTGCGTACCCTTTTAACAACCTGCGAGTCTACCGATGGGCGCAGGGAGTGTCAAGGTTGACATAGTCACGAAGGCAATCGTATTGCTGCCGAAATAAGGCTACTGTCAGGCACTACGCTAGTCTGAATCAGACATATCATGTCATAAAAACGATGCTTGCTGACAGTGCGTGACGAATCCGGTTAGCGAGCAATCGCCCCGGCTATGCCGCCCTACTGCCCCAGCCCTCGCTGCATTCCGCGCAGGTAGCCCGCCTGACCGCCGTGCTGGTTGACCTCCCACACCAGTATACGGAACATAGTCGCCAGGGTTATTTCGTTGCCCTGACGGTTGGTCATCATGGTGGTGGTCAGCGAACTGTCGTCGTGTTCGCCGAGGAACCCCAGGAAATTGTCGCGGGCTGCGGCGGCGTACTGCACCAACAGGGCCTTGTCGGGGCAGCGCCAGTTGTTCAGGTCTTCTACGGAGTAGCCGAAGCCCACATCCATCGCCTCCGGCTTCATTCCCAGCCGCCCGGCCCATTCCTGCTCGTACAACTGCGGCTGTCTCCGGGCCAGCGACTGCGTCCACATGTCCAGCGCCCGCCCGTAGTGCCAGACTACGAACCCTATTGAGTGGCATTGGTCGTTGGGGCGATACTCGATTTCTTCCTGCGTAAGCCCATCCAGGTAACGTTCCAGCCACTCCCAGTTGATCTCGATGGACTCCCTGATAAATTCCTGCAACGCCATGCTGTTACCTCACGACTGCTGGTATGCGAGCCTATTTTAACGCAGAAGCCGCAGAGAATGACGGGGACAGGATATGCTAAAATCAAGGCGGAAAATCGCTTGCCGGAGGGGTGTCTTGGAGTTCGGTTTCTATCTGCCCAACAGCGGGGAAGGAGCTATGCCCGACGCCCTGGCCAGCATCGCCCGGCTGGGCGACCGGCTGGGCTTCTACTGCATGGTCGCTCCAGATCATATCCTGATGCCCAGGCAGGTTGATTCGGTCTACCCTTACAGCGTCACCGGCAGCATCCTGGCCGGGGGAAACTCCGGCGCTGGCGAGTGGCCGGAGCAGATTACCACGCTGGCTTATCTGGCCGGTGTGACCGAAAACATCCGGCTGGTCACCAGCGTGATGATTGTGCCTTACCGCAACCCGCTGCTCTGCGCCAAGATGCTGGCGACGCTGGATATGCTGTCCAAGGGACGGCTCATCGTGGGCGCAGGCGTGGGCTGGATGGAAGAGGAGTTCGAGCTGCTCGACGCGCCGCCCTTCGCCGAGCGGGGCGCGGCCACAGATGAGTACCTGCAAGCGTTCATTGAGCTGTGGACTGCCGACAACCCCAGCTTCGAGGGCAAGCACGTCCGGTTTTCCGACATCATCTTCCTGCCCAAACCGGCGCAGACGCCCCACCCTCCCATCTGGATTGGCGGACAAAGCCGGGCCGCACTGCGCCGCGCCGCTCGCCTGGGCAATGCCTGGCATCCCGTGGGGGCCATACCCGCCGCGCCACTGGAGCCGGAGGAGCTGGCGGAGAACCTGGCCTACCTGCACCGCTACGCCGAGCGAGCCGGACGCGACCCGGCGGAGATTCAGGTTTCAATGAAGGCCCCGCTCTATGACGCCTCCAGCGACGCCGACGGGAGCCGCCGACGATTTTCCGGCTCGCCCGATGCGGTACTGGAAGACATCCACGCCTACGCGGAAGTGGGCGTTACTCATCTGATCTTCGACTTCCGCAGCCCCCATCACGCGGAAACCGAGGAGCGTATGGCCCGCTTCGCTGAGGAAGTGATGACTGCGGCAAAATAATCACGGTCACAATTCCCTCTCTCTTGAGGGAGAGGGTCAGGGTGAGGGCGATAGCCGGGCAAGCGCTACCTCACCCTTAGTTCACCCCATGGGAGGGGATAACGGAGGAGAAACGTTGGAGACTTTGGAAGACCGCTTCAATCGAGGCCAGGAAATGCGTACACGGCTGGCCGGGGGCAATCCCAGCCATTACAGCCTGCCGGGCATAGACCAGCTTGCTCCGGACTTGAAGCGCATTGTTGATGAAGCCCTGTGGGGATCCGTATGGACCAGGCCGGGACTCGATACCGAGCGCCGCTGTATGTGCACCGTGGCCGCCCTCACCGCTCTCGGCCAGATGCCCCTGTTGCGCCGCAACATAGAGCGCGCCCTCAACCTGGGGGTTACCCCTCACCAGCTAGTGGAGGTCGTGATTCAAATGCTCTTCCTGGTAGGCATTCCTTCGGTGGAATCCGCCATGAAGCTGGCCAAGGACATCTTCGAGGAACAGGGCATCGAGTACACTCCCACGCGGTCATACAACACCGACAGGACAGTGGAGCAGCTTCATCAGGACGGTCTGCGCATCTACGACGAGCAGATGGGGGAGCCGCCCCTCTACCCGGTTGACGATCCCAACTCGCTGGAAATGGAAGCGCAGAAGTTCATCGAACAATACCACTGGGGCGCAATCCACGCCCGCCCGGGCCTGGATGCCAAGAGCCGGGCGCTGTGCAGCCTTTCCGCCATGACCGTTCTGGGCCAGTACGACCGCCAGATACGCCGGTTGATTGAGGGAGCGCTTCACGTGGGGGCTACGCCACAGGAAATCATGGAAGTTTTCTTCCAGCTTATATTTTATGGAAGCTACACCAACTCCCGCACGGCGATGCGAGTCGCCCGCTCGGTATTCGTTGAGAAGGGAATGAGTTCAGCCTAGCACAACTGACCCAGCAGCAACGGGCCTCTCACCACCCAGGGCCAAGCCCCGGAGGAAGCATGAAAGTTCAACTGAAAGACGGATTGGAACTGTTCTACACAGTGGACGATTTTACTGACCCGTGGGAGGAGCCGGAAACGGTGGTAATGCACCACGGGATGGCCAAGAACCACCGAATGTGGTTCGGGTGGGTGCCTACCGTCGCCCGCCACTTCCGGGTCATACGCTTCGATATGAGGGGGATGGGGCGCTCGGACGTGCCGCCCGCCGGCTATCCGTGGACGCTGGACAACTTCACCAACGACCTTGAAGAAGTCGTGGACAAACTGGAGTTGGAGCGGTTTCACCTCATCGGGGAGACTGTGGGAGGCTCCATATCGATGAACTACTCCACGCGCCACCAGGACCGGCTGCTCTCGCTGACCGTCTGCACCTCGCCCACCAGCTTCGACTCCCACCATCAGGAGAGCGCCGACCTCATTGCCAGGGAGGGCATCTCCGCCTGGGTGGACGACTCCATCGGGCGGAGGCTGGACCCGGACCTGGTTCCGCCCGCCTACATAAAGTGGTACGCCGACCAGATGAAGGCCACTCCGGCCGACGTGGTCCACGGTTTTCAGTCCAACGCAGGCGGCGACCTGGGCCCGCTGCTGAAAGATGTTCAGACCCCGGTGCTGGTGCTGGCGGCGTCCAGCCTTCGGGAAGAGGTGCTGGGGGACTTCCGCGGCGCAGCCGACCTGTTCCCCAACGGCCAGCGGGTGGTGTTTCCCGGCGTGACCGGCTTCGTGCAGCACATCCTGCCCACCTCCTGCGCCCGAGTCTGGCTTGACTGGGTGCGGAACCTGTAGCGCGTGACCTTCGGGGGCCGCCCTTCGGCCGGTTCAGGGCGCCGCAGCTTCCGTCGTGGCCGGATGGCCAGGGTATTGCTGGCCGGGAGAAGGCTGCGACGGCGGGGACGGCGGCTTGACCATAACCTGATTTTCCTGCGGTTGCTGTCTGGGCGGGACCCGGAAACCGGGGAGCGGTGGGTCTGGCGAGACCCGGGATTTGTCAGCGCCCCTCTACGATTCGGCTTGCAGGCCGGGCTGGCTACGCTGGCCATGCTTGCCATCCTGACCTTCGTTGATTCTCTATCCACTGCTGCCATTGCGGCCGGTCTGGCGTCCAGCGTCGTTGGCATTTTTATCGCTCCATCCAACTCGACTGCCCGCATCCGGTCTGTGGTAGGTGGTCATGGGGCGGCACTGGTGCTGGGTTCGATTTTTTCGGCCATTCTGTTCTTGGCGCCCGTGGAGATATTCTTGCAGGACAGGTCCACCGTGCTGCACCTTTCGTTGGCCTTGGCTGTGGGCGGCTCAATGCTTCTCATGGCGATCACCAACACGGAACATCCACCCGCCGCCGGCACCGCCCTGGGCATGGCCAGCAGAGAGTTCGACGTACTGATTTTCTTCAGCATCATCGGCGCGGTGGGGTTGCTGGCGATACTCAAACTTGTTCTCCGGCCCTACCTGCGCGACTTGACTTAGGAGCCACACCATGCCTGAAGCCCTCGCCCGCACTTATGCCCGGTTCGTCGCCAACCTGGACTATTCGCAACTGCCCGCGCTGGCCGTGGACAAGCTCAAGGCGTCGCTGCTGCACGCAACCTTTGTCTCGCTGGTGGGGGCGCAGACGGCCCACGGCAAGGCGGCCATCGAGCTGGTGAAGGAAGAGGAGGCCAACCCCCACGGCGCGACGGTGCTGGCCGACGGCGCACGGGCGTCGCGCAGCGGGGCGGCCTTCGCCAACAGCAAGCTGATGCACGCCACCAACCAGACCGACTCCTACCGGATGCTGATTCACCCCGGTCCCTGCGTCATCCCGGCGGCGCTGGCGACGGCGGAGTTGTCCGGCGCCAGCGGGGCGGAACTGCTGACTGCAATGGCCGCGGGCTATGAGGTGGAGGCCCGCATCGCTGGCGACTTCATCCCGGCCACCCAGGCGCGGGGCTTCCGGTGCAGTCCGGTCTATGGCACGCTGGGCGCGGCGGTGACCACCGCCAAGCTGCTGGAGCTGGACGAAAACCAGACAGTGACCGCGCTGGCCCTGGCCTGCACCTTCGCCGGGGGCACCACCGAGGGGCCGCGGGTCAGCGGGCGCGAGATGCTGTACCACGAACCCAACGCCACCCGCAGCGGCATTATGGCCGCGCTGCTGGCCCGCGAGAACCTGCGCGGCTCCGAGACCTGTCTGGAAGGCGACGCCGGTTTCTACAACGCCTTCGTCGGCAACAATCGGGGTGAACTGTCCTACACCTTTTCCGCCAACCCGCCCGGCGACGGCGGCCCCGGCGCCACCGACCTTGCCCAGACTGTCGAGGGCCTGGGCGACCGCTGGGAACTGCTGCACGTTACGCCCAAGATTTATCCCACCGCAGGCTACAACTGCCCGGTCATCGAGCTGACCACCCGTATGCGCGCCGCCCACGACATAGCGCCGGAGGACATCGAAAGCATCACCGTGGAGATGAACTGGCTGGAAACGACCTATCCATCGCCTGCCTTCCCCAACACCGACCGCCGGATGCCCGGCGTGGGCAGCACCCACTACTTCACCGCATATACCTGGACTCACGGCAGCTACCCGCCGCTGCGCCAGCGCCTCGACCCCGGCATAGACTCTGCCGACTTCGACCGGCAGGTGATGTCCCTGCAAGAGCGCGTCGAGGTCATCGGCCAGCGGACGCGCGGCTCCTTCGCCCCGCGAATCGCCGTCCGCACCCGCTCCGGCGAGGAGTACAGCGACGAGTTCACCGGCGACGAACTGAAGTGGGACTTCGCCACCGTCGCGGCCCGCATCAACCCGCTCTTCCCGCAAATGGACTGGCCCGCCGCCAAGCTGGAGGAATTAGTGGCCGCTGCCTCTGCCATCGAGGGCGCGCCGGGCGTGGCCGGGCTGGTGGGCTGCTGTGTGCCGAAGTAGCGGTCAGGCGGTTCGTTTTCTTGCGTCAACTGCGTTCATACACTACCATCGAAAATGACGCCGCAACCCTGGGAGACCGACCCCAAATATGACCACTATCAACACATTCGAAGACATCTTGGAAACGATGGAGCGCAACCCGGCCCTTCGGGACGCTATGCGTCGGCAAGTCCTGACGGAAGGGCAAGCTGAACTGAGCGCCAGCGTAGCCAGGCTGACGGAAGGGCAAGCTGAACTGAGCGCCAGCGTAGCCAGGCTGACGGAAGGGCA